>JAHFJD010000029.1 GCA_023246055.1 Candidatus Doudnabacteria bacterium | reverse complement strand
AAATAATACGAGCGAGCAAGTTTCTGGGGAAGTTTGGGGATCCCAAAAACCAGGCCAACGAGTAAATGAACGACTGACAGGAGAATCTGGAAGGGGACTGCAAGGTACTGCCAAACCTGCTCGGCTATTTGCAGGACTCGAAAAGGAGATACAGTTGGAGAGGAGGATGTCTGCTCACTGATTATTTTTGGGGGAACGGGATCAGCAGAGTCTGTAGCCAAAACCCTAGTAACCGTGGTGATAGGCTCATTAGGTGTTGTGAATCGTTGTGCAGTGAAACTATGCTTATTTGCCCTGGATGAGTTCGTAACACTATGGGGCAGGCTCTGTTTTTTGGACATCTCGTCCCAGCGTTCTACTTGGGCTGCAGCCAGGCGCTTCTGATACGCATCCATTTCTGCAATAGTGCATTTCCATGAGCGCCCGACACGAACGCCTTTGATCTCCCCGCGGCGGCACAAAAAAGCCAAGTGGTCACGGCTATAACCGTACCGCTTGGCAAGCTCCCCGAGAGATATCAGATTTTGGAGATTCTCACTCACTTTTGTTTTGATTTTTGTGCTAAAAACACGAAGTCTCACCACACGGGTGAGAACACGTTAGTTTATATTGATTTGGAGATTTGTTTTTGTCTCAAACCAAGGATTTTTTTGGCTTTACATTGCACCAAATTGTCCTCTGGCCATGATATCCGAGATTTCGCTTATCTATGCTCAATCTCGGATTTATCGTGTCTCAATTATAGCAAATTTTACCCCATTTGTCAATGCCATTTTTCGATCGAAATGGCTCGTCGAAACGGTGGGCAATCGGGCCGCTATTGACTTGGAGATATTTTTTTGCTATAATTGTTTTATTGAGAGTGAAAAAGCACTCGATTTTTTTTTAAGTAAGACATCGTGAGATATCACGAGGTTTGAAACCAAGATAAAAATAACTATGAGCAAGAATCCACCCACAGTTTGGGAATCGTTAAATGAGCCGGTCGTGGAGATTACAGAAGAGCGGGCCAGGAAAGTTGTTTTAGCCAGTGTCATGATCATGGCAGCTGCTTGGATTGCTCCGCATTGGGGAACAGCACAAGCAAGCACTCACACGAGCGTCCTTTCCAACGGCACGATCTTTGAGCAGATGGCCATGGTGGGATCACAAGAAGGTGCAGTGGCTGGAGCTACCACTGGGATCGAAGCGGCGCCGGGATGGTATTATGTAGTGGAGGGTGTTCCGCAGGCGGTCGTGCAGAGTTTTGCAGCCGGAGCAAATCAAGTTTTAGATATCTCGGAACCAGTTAGCAGCCTTGCGGAATTTTATCAACCAGGTGTGAGCGGAGTGTGGAACGGCTGGTTGGATCTCATGGCAGATCCGTGATATTCAGCAGTAAGTGGTAAGCAGTAAGTTCTGGCGAAGGCCGGGACTTTTTGTTATCATTCAGCTTACAACTTACAAGCTTACAAGTTATTGCTACTCATAATGTTCAAGCCTGTTGACCCCAAGCCAAGTTTTCCTAAACTCGAAGAAGCGATTCTGAAGTTTTGGGAAGACAATAAAATTTTTGAGAAAAGTCTGGAGCAGACGAAGGCTGGCAAGCCGTTTACATTTTATGACGGCCCGCCATTTGCCACTGGCCTTCCTCATTACGGCCACATTCTCGCTTCAACTATAAAGGACGTAATTCCGCGCTATCAGACCATGAATGGCAGATTTGTGCGGCGGCGTTGGGGTTGGGATTGCCATGGTCTGCCGATCGAGGAAATTGTGGAGCGGCTTTTGAAGATCTCCGGAAAGAAACAAATCGAGGAGCTGGGAATAGGAAAATTCAACGAAACTTGCAGAAGCAAGGTTTTGGAATTTGTCGCCGAATGGCGAAAAACTATCCGCCGAATTGCGCGGTGGGTAGATTTTGACAACTCGTACAAAACCATGGATCGCGATTATATGGAGTCGGTGTGGTGGGCGTTCAAACAAATCTACGATAAAGGTTTAGTTTATGAAGGTAGAAAGGTCTTGTTGTACTGCCCACGCTGTGAGACACCTGTATCAAATTTCGAAGTGGCGATGGACAATTCGTACAAGGAAGTTACCGAAGAGGCAGTTACAGTGAAGTTCAAGGTCAAAGGCCAGAGCAATACATATTTACTCGCGTGGACGACTACACCGTGGACTTTACCGGGGAATATCGCATTAGCGGTTGATAAAGACATTGAATACGTGAAGGTGAAAGTGGGAGAAGAATTTTATATTTTAGCAAAGAACCGACTTTCTTCTGTCATCCCGGATTTGGTCCGGGATCCAGGTCTGGATTCCGGTTCTGTGGCCGGAATGACAATGCGCGGCGAAGCCCTTGTGAATTTGGAGTACGAACCCTTGTTTGATGTCCCAGAAATGAAATCACCTAAATCTTATAAAGTTTACTCGGCCGACTTTGTGAACACAGAAGAGGGGACGGGCATAGTGCACACAGCCGTTGTATATGGGGAGGATGACTATGCCCTGGGGATGAAAGAGGGGGTGCCTGTCGTGCCGCTGCTCGATGAAAAGGGAAAATTTAACGAAAAAGCTCCGGAACTCGTCCGTGGGCAGTATTTTAAGGACGCGGAGAAATTTGTAAAAAAGGATTTGGAGCAACGTGGTTTGTTGCTGGAACGTAAAATGCATGAGCACTCATATCCGCATTGCTGGCGCTGCGGCACCACGCTCTATTATAATGCGATTCCCGCGTGGTTCATTAACATTGAAAAAATCCGAAACAAGCTGCTCGCCTCCAATAAAAAAGAAATAAATTGGTATCCAGAGCATTTGAAGCATGGGCGTTATGAAAAATCCGTGGAAGCCGCACCGGATTGGAATATCTCCCGGAACAGGTATTGGGGAAATCCTATACCAATATGGAGATGTGCTAAATGTGGTAAAAATACAGTTGTCGGCAGTATTGAGGAGCTAAAAGAGAAAGCGACAAATGGAATTGAACCCCTCCTCAGGCAGGAGCGAGGTAGGGGGGGGTATAATGATTTAAATATAACCCCCTCTAGCTCCCCCTCACCTGCCCGATTTCGCTTGGGCGAAGTCCAGGCGGGCGGGCGAGGGGGAGAATCGGACATCGATTTGCACCGTCCATATATAGATGAAGTAATCGTGGAGTGCGATAGTTGCGGCGGCGACGCCAAACGAATTACGGAGATCTTTGATTCCTGGTTTGAGGCCGGTTCCATGCCCTTTGCGGAGTTTCACTATCCATTCGAGAATAAAAATGAATTTCAATCGCGCCTGCCAGCCCAATTTGTCGCGGAATACATCGCGCAAACCAGAGCGTGGTTTTACGTGATGCATGTGATTTCCTTCATTTTGTTCGGGAGGGCACCGTTTGAGAACGTCGTAACCACAGGCACGATTCTCGCAGAAGACGGCTCGAAAATGAGCAAGTCGAAAAATAACTATCCGGACCCGTGGCTTGTGATGGAAAAGTACGGCGTGGATTCATTGCGTTTTTATCTCATGAACTCGGTGGTCATGCAGGCTGATAACCTCAATTTCAGTGAGAAGGATCTGGCTACAGTGCATCGTAAGGTCGTTTTGATTTTATGGAATGTTTATAACTATTTTGTGACTTATGCAAACTCAAACGAAAAACAAATAGTGCAAAACGAAATGAACAAGACTTTGGATCAATGGATTGAAGCCAGGGAACAGGAACTGATCAATTCAGTGAGCAATGGTTTAGATGAGTATAATACCGTTCAAGCTTCGCGTGAGATTGAAAAATTTATTAACGATTTATCGACATGGTATTTGCGCAGAAGCAGGGGACGGGATGATCAGGAATTTTTTACCACCTTGCAGAGAGTTTTGGAAAATTTTTGCAAGATCATCGCGCCGTTTATGCCCTATGTTAGCGAAGAGATTTACCGTAACCTCAACGGCGAGAAAAAAAGTGTGCATTTGGCCCAGTGGCCTGAATTCAAAAAACTGACAAAAAAAGAAAGCGATCTGTTGGGACAAATGGCGGAATTAAAAAAAATTGTCGAACAGGTCCACGCATTGCGCGCTAAAGCCGGGATCAAATTGCGACAACCGCTGGCAAAATTAATAGTACCTAGTAATGTCATTGCGAGCGGAGCAAAGCAATCTAAAACGGGATTGCTTCGGGATTACCCTCGCAATGACAGCCTACTCGATATTCTCAAGGATGAGGTAAATGTCAAGGAGATTGCATTTGGCAAAGAGCTGGCATTGGATACGAATCTGACCGCGGATTTGAAGCTTGAGGGTTTGACCGCAGAGCTTACCCGCCAGATTCAAAATCTTCGCAAAGAATCGGGGCTCAAGGTCGGGCAGATGGCCGAGCTTTATTTTGAAACAGAATCTGATATGATGAAGAAAGCGATGGAGGCCGTGGATAGGAAGAAAACGTACTTGGAAAGCGTAAAGCACAGCGAGACAAGCGAAAAGCAAATAGGGAAAGAGATAAATATAGATGGTCATAATTTCAAATTCCAAATTACAAATGTCAAATCAAAGTCAAAATCCAAATGAAAAAAATATTTGACATTGAGTAATTTAATTGTTGGTTTGATATTTGACATTATGTATCAAAAGTATACTGGCATTATCTTAAAGAAGCACCCGTTCGGCGAGGCGGACGAGCTTTTGACAATTTACTCCCGGGAGAGCGGAAAGATCCGCGTCAAAGCAGTTTCAGTGCGCAAACCCCTGAGCAAGCTTGCTGGGCATTTACAAAGCTTGAATGAGATAGAGTTTGAGGTGGTGGCGCGTTCCAAACATCTTCCGGTAATGATTTCCGTGAGGGCTTTGACTGTTAACAACTATTTGCGCCAAAATTTACGAAAATTTGGTTTTGCTTTGGTGGGGATTGAGACATTATATCGGCTTACGGGTGACGGTCAGGAAAATCTAGAAGCTTACAATGAGTTGCGGGCGTTTCTTAAAAATCTCGGAGAAAATCCAGATGAAAATTTGGCGTTGCGCAGATTTCAGCTGCAGGTTTTAGCCGCGAATGGGTACGCCTTTCCAGTAGAAACGCAGACAAACGGAGATTTTACGCTAACTCACGCGGGCAATTTCCAATTGACCTCTACATTAGAGAAGGAGATTGATCAGTTTATTGATTATGTTTTGGAACGGGAAATAAAATCAGTGAAAGTGCTGGACAGCTTGATATAAACTCGAAGTACGAAATCCGAAACAAATCCCAATGACCAAAATCCCAAATTTCAAAAAGTTTATTATTTTGAATTTAGAATTTAGATATTGTTTCTAATTTCGAGATTAGGATTTCGAATTTGAAAAGTATGGACGTTCAACAAAATATTCCCGAAAACCAGTCAAACCAGGTCGAGTTGCAGCCGAAGAGGTTTTTTAGCCGTCACTCCCGTTCTATTTGGCTGTCACTCCTCACCGTGGCAATGGCTGTAGCAGCGCTCCTCGGGTATATTTTGTTTTTCCGAAAAGCCGCACCGCAGACTGACTACTCTGGCGGCGAGGTGAGCGTGAAAATTAGTGCTCCGCGCGAGTCCGTGTCTGGCTCGGAAATCTCCTTTGAGTTAACAATCGAGAATCACGGTGCGACTAAGCTCACTTGGGAAAGTCTGGAAATGTTTTATCCGCCGGGATTTAGTTTTATCCGCTCCCAGCTTCCGTCCAAAGCTGCGGCGGCCGCGATCCAGATTGAGACTGGAGCTTTGGACAGCTCTGACAATTCTGCCCAATCAGGTCGGACTTTTAGTCTCCCTGATTTGCCGCGCGATGAGAAACAGACTTTGGTGATAGTCGGCAGACTTGAAGGAAATGTGCAGGAAATCAAAACAGTGACTGCGAAGCTGCATTACGTTCCCGAAAATTTTAACTCGCCTTTCTTGGCCGAAGGATCAGCAGGGGTGGTGATCTTGTCGCCTCGTGTGGCGCTGCGGGTGCTCGGCCCAGCCTCTGTCATTTCAGGGCAGATCATCGAATATGAAGCTGAACTCCGAAATGTCTCGACAGACGAATTTCGCAATCTGACCATGGAGCTCTCTTATCCCCCTGGTTTTGCGTTTCAGGAGGCGACGCCGCCGGCAAGCTCTCCTGGAACGGGGACAGAGACAAAAGGAGAGTGGCACGTCGCGAGTCTCCTGCCAGGAGAGGCCAAAACTGTCCGGGTCAAAGGGCGGCTTAGCGATGCTCCAGGGGAAGAGGTATTTTTGACAGCCGAACTGTTCCTGGTAGCGCAAGAAGGAAAGCTCTCCGCTGGCCGCAGTTATACTTTTACAAAAATGCTTCCCCCGCCTCTCGTGATCACACAGCGCCTGGTCGGTGGGGAAGGCACGGTGTTTGGCGGAGAAACATTGCAATATGAAGTGAGTTATGAAAATGTCGGGGAGATCGGTTTGTCCAATGTGATGCTTGCTGTGAGATTTGAGACAGCGGTGTTTGATTTAACCAAAGCTAAGAGCCAGACCGGACAAATCCGCGGCAATGAGATGGTCTGGCTGTCGGCTGCTGTGTCGGAGCTGCGGACCGTGCAAATCGGCCAGCGTGGGGAATTTACAATGGAGGTTCCGTTGCGAGCCGAAAGTCAGCTCACGCAAAAAAATCCTGTTGCCCAAACTGGGATAAGTTTTTCTGCTGATGAACTTTCGGAACCCATTGCCGGGGATGATGTCTCGGTCAAGCTAGGAACTAACCTCAAACTGACTGCGACAGTGGATCTGATTTCCGGCTCAAAAGACCCGGATGTTGGCCAGACTTCTGTTTTTCTCGTTGCTATCAGCGTTGAAAATACCGTCAACGATGTGGAACAAGCAGAGCTCACAGCCCGTTTGCCAGGATCTGACGTGACATTTGATGAAAGCTCGCTTGCGCCGCTCGAGGAGCGGGGGAATTTTGAATTTCTATCGGCCGGAGGATTGCTTCGCTGGCGGCTCGGAAAAATATTCGCCTACAGTGGCGCGATTCATGCGCCCAGAACTTTGAGCTTCCGCGTGTCAATTACCCCGGAAAAGAGGGAGTCCGGCACCCCAGTCTTACTTGAAGACATGGAAGTCGCCGGAACTGATGGTTTTACAAGCGAGCAAATTTTTTCCAATAAACTACAGACCGTAAAAGCCAGATAGAAGTAAGCAGTAAGCAAAAGAAAGACCTGGTTCAGCCAGGTACTTACAGCTTACTGCTTATTACTTACTGCTTCCCGCTATCGCTCCAGGGATTTCATAGGGTCAAGGTAGGCGTTGCCCTGTCTGATCTCAAAATGCAAATGCGGGCCGGTGGAACGGCCGGTCGACCCGGAAACCATTATTGCCTGGCCTTGGGTGACATGGTCGCCCGCAGAGACCAGAAGCTTGGATGCATGTCCGTACCGGGTGCGCACCCCATTGCCGTGGTTGAGTAAAATGGTGTTTCCATAACCGGTTTGCCAACCAGCGATTTCGACGATCCCGTCTGCGCTCGCCACCACCTGGCAGTCGCGGCAGGGGATATCAATGGCTCGATGTTTTGACGAGAACTTTTGCGACAGGCGGTGGACAGCTGGCAGAGGCCAGATGAAGTCAGTGCCTGTGCCTAGATAATTTTCGGGGATAGCAGCCTTCTGATAGTCTTCTTTTTTAAGATCAGCGAGGTATTGCTGACGCTCTGGCGTAGGAGCAGCGGGTTTGATCCCATTCGGGATAATGATCTCTTCACCGGGGAAAATATGTTCCTCAATTTCGATCTCGTTGTATTCAAGAATCGTTTCGACATCAACACCGTATTTTTTACCGATGGCAGAGATGGACTCACCTTCCTTGACCGCATGCTTTACTCCGCTGACGGGCAGAATCCGCAGTTCTTGACCGGGTTTGATGAGGCCGGCTAGCGAAAGACCATTTTCGTCGATGATTGTACGTTCATTGATATTATAAGCGGCCGCGATGGCAGCCACTGTATCCCCGCCGCGGACAGTATAGACTTCGATATCTTTGCCGGATACAGGAGAGAGATTGCCCGCGGGATTGGGTTTCAAAAGTGCGGACCCGGAAAGAGTTGGCAGCGCCGCCTCGCTAGCCTGATCAACAGTTTCCGCTTTTGCACTCGCGGCCAGGACCTGTTTTTCCATGATAAAACTCTGGGCCAAGTTTTCCTGGACAGTAGCGTATGATTCATAGAGACGAGGATTGAGGTCAGGGTGCTCGAGCACAAAAGAAAAAAGCAGACTCTTGTCAGAAGCCCCGGCGCTTTCAAGAGTTGCTTTGAGTAGTAAATTACCAGCCGCAACAGAAACCAGGATGGTCAAAAGCAGGAGTTCCAGAGCGAAATGGGAATGGTAATTATTGAGTTTTACCAGTCTGATAAATCGGCTTATCTTAGCCATTGTTTGGGTTTACCCACCTAAATTTTAATAAATTTTGGCGGGTGAATCAGGGAGTGTTTTACCCAAAAACACTAGCATTTTTTGATCCTCACGGTCAAGAGGAAAACAATGGTTTAGAAATGCCAATAAGGTTTGTTTTTTGGCTTTAGTTAGCAAAAAAATTGTCAAGTCAGATTTGTTTATAAAAATTTTATTTTGGCTAGGATAAGCGAAAGACAGAATAAATTTTTAATTATTCTAATTACTAATTGACCTAAACAAGCCCCAAACTCCAATTTCCCAATATTTAGACATTAGTCATTGTTTAGAATAATTAGATCAATTAGGTTAATTAGAATTTTTTATACGCCTAGTGTATCTTTAAAACATGCGTGATTTTCTAGATGACCTCAACGACAAGCAACGCGAAGCTGTAACTGCTCCTTTGGGGTCAGTGTTAGTTTTGGCTGGCGCGGGTAGCGGCAAAACTAGGGCGTTGACCTATCGCATTGCATATCTTATAGCGGAAAAATTATTTTCGCCGCATGAGATTCTGGCCCTGACATTTACCAACAAGGCGGCAGGGGAGATGAAAAATCGGATTACCAGAATAATGAATGAAGAATCAAGAATTAAGGATGGGAACCTGCATTCAAAATTCTCTATTCAAAATTTTTTTCCAACAATGGGCACGTTTCATTCAGTATGTGCGAGAATATTGAGACAGGACATTGATAAGCTCGACGCGGGTTTTGACCGCAATTTTTCTATCTATGACAGTGATGACAGCTTGACGCTTGTGAAACAAATCGTTTTGGAGCTGGGTCTTGGTGATAATTTTCGGCCCCAGGTGTTTGCCTATTACATCAGCGCCTGCAAGAACAAGCTCATTACACCGGCGAAACTCGCTCTGGACAATGATTTTTTGGAGAAAAGTCTTGTTAGAGTGGCATCTGCCTATGAGCAGGAGTTGCGTCGCCACAATGCACTCGATTTTGACGATCTCCTCGGTCGCACATATGAGCTGTGGTCGGGCAAGCCCAAAATTTTAAAGCAGTATCAAGATCGATTCCGTTATGTGCTTGTCGATGAGTACCAGGATACGAACCATGTGCAATATATGCTTTTGAAGCTCCTCGTCGCGAGTCCGCCAGCTGGCGGAAAGAATATTTTTGTGGTTGGCGACGATGCACAAAGTATTTACGGCTTTCGGGGTGCCAATATGCAGAACATTCTCGATTTCAAAAAGGATTATCCGAAAGCGCGCGTCGTTATGCTCGAGCAAAATTACCGTTCGACAAAACCGATTCTCGATGTGGCCAACAAAGTCATCGGCCTCAACCCATTCCAGTATGAAAAAAAATTGTGGACCGATCAGAGTGTGGGCAGCAAGGTGAATTTGTACGAAGCGCAGGATGAGCATGATGAGGCCAGATTTGTTGTGGAAAGGGTAATGAATCAGAACTCTCCCAGCCCCTCCCTCCAGTCCGGCGGGCAGGCTTTGCCAAAGAGGGGAGGGGTCGGGGGTGGGGAGTTCCAGGAGATCACGTACGAAGCAGAAGAAACTCCCATCCTCGATCGATTTCTAAATGCCAAGTCCAAATGGTATCGTCCCTCAATTCGCTATTCTTCATTCTCTATTCCTGATAATCTCTCCGATTCGGTCGTTCTCTATCGCACGCATGCACAGAGTCGGCCAATCGAGGAAATGTTGGTGAACTCGGGAGTGCCGTATCAGATTGTGGGCGGCATAAAGTTTTACGAACGCCGCGAGATCAAAGACACGATTGCGTATTTGCGACTCATGAAAAACCCGCGCGATTTGGTGTCCTTGGAACGAGTGATTAACCTGCCGGCTCGCGGCATTGGTCGGGTCGCTTTTACGCGCATTACTGCGGGTCTTGATAAATATGATTTCGATTTTTTACGGGCCGCGCTCAATGTGGAAAAATTTGAACTCCAGACCAAGGCCGAAGCGGGAGCAAAGGATTTTTTTTCGCTCATGCAAAAAGCGCGCGAATTGCCGGAGAAATACACTGTGCTGGAACTCATGGAGCTTGTCTTGAAAGGTTCGGGATACAAGGAGGCCCTTCTCAAAGAGGGAGCAGAGGGTATTGAACGTTGGGAGAATGTCGAAGAGCTCTATAATGTAGCCGGAAAATTCGGTCGAGTGCCTTGGTCCGAGGGGTTATCGGGAATGCTTGAGGAAATTGCTCTCATGTCTGATCTTGATAAAACCGAGGAAGGGGGGAACAAATTGACACTCATGACCTTGCATTCCGCGAAGGGGCTCGAATGGAATGAGGTCTTTTTGGTGGGACTTGAGGAAGGGCTGTTGCCGCACAGTCGCAGTCAAACGCGTCCGGAAGAGATGGCCGAGGAAGTGAGACTAGCTTATGTGGGCATGACTCGCGCTCGGAAAGATTTATATCTATCGTACGCGCGGACGAGGCTTAGTTATGGGGAGCTCAAGCGCTCCATCCCCTCGCGGATTTTGAAAGCGATACCGAAGAGCTTGCTTCACAAGCTTTAAATTCCAAATTCCAAATTTCAAATAACAAATGACAAATAAATTCCAAATTCCAAATTTCAAACACTTTGGTTATCGAAGGTTATTTGGAGCTCGGAGTTTGGCGTTTGGGATTTTGATGGCTGGAATTATTCTCGGCTTTTTTTGGCGCGAATTATTCCATGAGCCTCAGGTATCGGCTAAAATAATTACAATTCACAGCCGGAATCTCGAATATCAGGTGGAGACCAGGGCGAGGACAATGGGGGAACTGCTTGAGGAAACGCTGACTGACGTGGACTTGACGCAGACAAACGCTGACACAGACTCCCGTGGGGGAGAGTTATACGCGGGTATGATGGTGGAAATTAGAAAACCTCTGACTGTGGACATAGTTGACGGCGGGAATGAGCCCATCACTGTTACTACCACTGCAGAGTCTGTGGATGATCTGTTGCGGGAGCAGCACATTGGACTGGCTGCGACCGATAGGGTTACAGCTTCCCCCTCCCCTCGCCCCTCCCACCAGGGGAGGGGAATAGAAAAGGAATTCCTCCCCCTTGATGGGGGAGGTTGGGTGGGGGTGAATACGTTTCTGGCAGGGGGCATGACTGTTCGAATCGATCGGATTGTTGACCTAGAGGTTACAGAGCAGTCTCCGATCCCGTACGCTGTAAATATCGAGCATGATCCGTCGTCATTTTACGGCCGGGAGGAGATTCTCAAAGCCGGGCAGGAGGGCCGGAAAGACCAATTTTTTTTGATCACCTATAAGAATGGGGTGGAAATCAAAAGACGTTTGCTTTCCGAAAAAGTGCTGGAGCTGGCGAGAGCAGAGCAGCGCCGTTTTGGGACCCGCATCGAGATTGAGCAAACTGAAGAAGGGAGGGCTTCGTGGTATGCTTACCAGAACTGCTTGTGTGCAGCTCATCCGTCATATGAGAAGGGGCGGTTTGTGCGAGTGACGGCCGTAAACTCCGGCCAAAGTAATATTGTCAGGATTAATGACCGCGGGCCAGATCAGGGGATGCATCCAGACCGGGTGATTGATCTTGATGCTGTGGCATACAAAACCCTCGCGCCACTCGGGAGCGGAACGATCGCGGTGAGAGTGGAACTCCTACGGTAATTCCAAATGACAAATATCAAATTTCAAATCAATGTTAAAATGATTGAATGTCAAATTTGTCATTTTGATTTTGGATTTGACTTGACATTTGAGTTTTGAAATTCTGAATATGGATATTCGTGAACTAAAATCTTTACTCTCCCGTTATCACATTCGTCCCGATAAATCTCTGGGGCAGAATTTTTTGTTATCCGAAAAAGTTTTGGATGAGATCATCACCGCGGCAGAATTAAAACCAACAGACACAGTGCTCGAGATCGGGGCGGGACTCGGCATTCTCACCAAGGCATTGGCAGAGAAGGCGGGACAGGTGATTGCGATTGAGAAAGATCGGAAATTGGCCCACGCTTTGCGAAAAATGTTCACCCCCCTTTCATCCCCCCTTGGTAAGGGGGGAAAGAGAGGGGTAGTGAAGATCATAAATGAGGATGCATTGTTTTTTGATTTTTCCAACTTCCAACTTCCAACTTCCAACTTCAAAATTGTTGCCAACATTCCATACTATATCACTGGGAAACTTTTACAAAATTTTTTATCACCTTCTTATTCTCCCCCTCATGAGGGGGAGCTAGAGGGGGTTATGACCTCCCCCTCACCCCAAACCTCTCTCCCCCTCGCGAGTACGCTTCGGGGCACTCTCCCCTCGTCAGGGGAGAGTAATAGCGTTAGAACTATCAAACCAAGTTTGATAGTTCTTCTGTTGCAAAAAGAAGTGGCAGAGCGGATTGTGGCCGGGCCGGGTGAGATGTCGCTACTGTCGGTGAGTGTGCAGTTTTATGCTGATGCGGAAATCATCTCCTATGTGGGAAAGGAAAATTTTTATCCGGTTCCCGAGGTGGATAGCGCTGTGGTGAAGATAACCCCCCTTTCGTCCCCCCTTGGTAAGGGGGGAAAGAGGGGGGTGCGGTTTGATGTGGATGAGAAAAGTTTTTTTCAACTCATAAAGATGGGGTTTAGCAATAAAAGAAAACAGCTACAAAACAATCTCCAAAGCTTGAATTGGGAAGCAGGAAGCATGAAGCATAATTACAAACTGATTCTTGAAGAGCTGGGTCTGAACCCTCTTTGCCGAGCCCAGGATTTATCGCTTGAGGATTGGTATAGATTGTATCAGGCTTTAGAGCCTGTTTAATAACTTCAGATTTGGCTAAAATGTCAGAATTAAGGCTGCAAACTTTTCAAAAGGCTCATCGATGCTCTGGCATCGCTTCCGCTTTTTTCAAAGTTTTCGCTCAAAATTCTGAACATTTTATCTCAAAAGCAAGTTTTTCAACAGGCTCTTAGTGTTATGATTAGTAAATATGAAATTTTACCGAACTAAAACTAAAAGACTTCTGGGAACTAGCTACAGTGAAGTATACAAAAAGGCTTACGCATTATACAAAGAAATAAAAAAGCAAACAAAAAGGAGACCATATGTTAGGTCGGCTTATTTTAACAAGGAAAAGGTTTTTCTAGAGTTGTATTGGCGGCATTTGTCCCAGAAAAATTGGCGTGACAGGGTAAGAAGGATTAGGTATTTTTCATGCGCTATTGAGCTCATCAAGCACAGCTCTTTTGATCCAGAGTCAAAAGATGATCCCGAACACACGTCTCAAATCTTTCACCGTTTTACAGGAATCACGCCAGATGGAGATATGTTCAGAGTGCAAATCAAGGAAGACAAACGCAACAGACAAAAATGGCTAATGTCTTCGTTTCCTATTGATGCAAGCGTGGTGGATAATTGAAAAAGACTTTCCGCCAAGTGTGGTGTATGAACCACGGCCGAAAGCCTTTTTCAAAAAATAGTATAGCATAATAAATTTAATTTCGTCAACTTGACAGTGCAGGTTAAATTTGCTATAATATTACTACGAAATACCTGCCCGCAATCGCTGACGCTAGAAGCGTCTGGCAGGCGGGCGAAACCGTACGAAAGTACGAACTGATACAAAAACTAAAGAAAATTTAAGGAAAAGCGCTAGTGAAATCCCACACAAAAGCCGGGGTATTTTTGCTCAATTCCAGATGGCGTCCCAAATGGGCGAGCCACATTCCTTGGGGAAAATTTAAGATCCCATCAGGGTTTGTTTTGGTTGTCTTGGCGCTCGCTTCCGGTGTTTATTTTGTGGCCACGAGGCCGCGTGATTCGCATGTCTCTGCTTCAGCAAACTCTAGCTATGATTTGCCCGGAGAGTGGCTAGTGAAATATTTCCGCACTGGGAATGAAACTGATCCGCTAGTTGGAGGCGCTCAAGGGGACCCTGATGGAGACGTGCTCACCAACCTTCAAGAGTATTTGTATGGCACTGATCCCACGCGCGCCGACACGGACGGCGATGGGGATATTGATAGCTATGAGGTGGCTTTCGGGCAAAACCCAAACGGGGAAAACATCCTGGTACACACTGCGCAGGCGCAGGATTATTTCAAGCAAATTATCGAAGGCAATGAGCAGTACTCCCAGTTCAGCGAGGCGAATATCGCGGCAGAGGTGAACCGCGTGCTCAAACCTGACCAGGCCGTGGTTCTGGATTTTCCCGCTGACAGTGAACTTGTGATAACCAAAGAAAACAACCCGGCCGCATTTGAAAAATATTTTGAGAACATCAAGGAGCTCATGGCCACGAGTGAGCAGGATTTTCAAAACGTGGCCGAGCGGCTGTTTGGCGGCATGAGTGATGCGGAAATTGATTCGTATATAGAGAATCTGCAGGCCACGGAAACTGTGATGAAAAAAATTCCCGTGCCCTCGGAGATCGCAAACATTCAGCGGTTGAAAGTGGCAGGGGGGCGCGCGGGAGTGAAAATGTTTGAACTCGTGCGAGACAGATACAATGCGGACACGGAAGACCCGCAGTTTTGGACAGATCTCTTCAATCAGATGGTAGCGATAGAAACTGCCGGGACTCTCGAGGCCAAAGCTTGGCAGGACCTGGGTACAGAACTCAAAGACACTGGCGGCTGGGAGGAGATCGCGAAATGAAGGAAGTAGGACCTCCGCGTTTGATTTTCCACCCCCTCTCAATCTCCCCCTTGGTAAGGGGGAGAAAAAAAGGAAAGACTTTTCTGGCTGGATTATTTACCATGCTCTTTGCCCTGGTTTTACCTTTTGAAGCCACTGCAGATGTTTTACCTGATTTTAAGCCAACGCCGCTTGATGTGCTAGTGACTGATAAATGCCTTCCCAACCAATGCTTTTGGGGGATCATCACTCAAAAAAAATTCAAACTCTGCCTAACGACCATCCCAGGTATTCCTTTTCCCGTTCCTAACCCAGTGGCGCCAGCTTTTCACTATTATGAGGTCTTCCAGCCTTGGCCGCCCATGCTTTTCGGACTCTATTATATCTATACATTTGTCCCGCCCTTTGATGCCTCTACCAAAATCCGTAACAATCCTGTAAAAACCGTGTATGTAGATGGGGCATATCTGCCCGGAGCTCACCTCTTTTACCGCGAAACATGTAAGGTGAATAAAGGCAATCTGCCAACACTAACGTCCACCAAGACACCTGTCGCGGGCACTATCAAGGTCTGGGGCACAGGATGCAAAGCAGGGCAGGTTGTTCTGTACGATGTTGCCAAATGCAAGAGCATAAAGAAATGAACACAAAAATTTCCAAAAAAATAATCATCGTCGTTATCCTCATAACAATGCTTGTGGGTGAGCTAGGGATTTTTGCTGCGCCGCAGAAAGCCCGCGCCGAGATCATCAATCCGTTTGCTGTGCCAGCATTTGAGACAGGAGGCAATCTCAATGCGGTCGAAAAACTCGATTATGACCCCACGGCAAAATGGGGAAACATTATGGAGGCAGCGCAAGCGGCTGCCGCGAACACTGCTCTTTCATATTTCAGCAGGCAGCTCGGTACCAGGCTGCAATCCACGCTGGGGATCAAGAGCTATCAACAATATCAGGCAGCTCTGGTTGATACTAAAAATCTTTTGGAGGCATATTCTGATCAATTCGGCGATAACACTGTGGCGGTGAACAGCACTGGCAAACGAGCCGCAAATATCCAAGAGCTGGCCGCGGACGCAGAAGGAGATTTGCGAGGCTTCACTCCGGCGCAAACGCGGGACCAGGCAGTCAGGGACGCGCGTAGCGCGAAAACCGCAGCAGCCAAAAGAGGTGATCTGCAAAAACGGATGGTCAGGGCATCGTCACTCTTTGCCTCATCCGTAGCCTGTGGTGGAGTAAATGACAAAGCTATCCGTAATCTCGCAGAGTATATGACTGGCGCGGCCATGGGATTTACGAGTAAGGATGTGGATCCAACGAAAGGCCTTGATTATTACCAAAAGCTTGCGAAAATGGGTGCGCCCGAAGCTTTGCCGCAGTTTTGGGTGGAAGGCTTCAAGGATAATGCCAGGCAAAAAGAATCTCAAGCCCGAGCCGCGTCAGTCCTCGAACTTCTAGGGCCAGGACTCAAAAGTCCGCAGACCACTGGTGCAGACGGCAAGACCAAGGTCAATAAATCTCTCAGTCTTGTATCAGTGGGTCAGCAAAATGCGAATACGAGCTTGTTTAACATTGGAACTGGCAAAAAATACGCATATGATACTAGCTCTATGTTTAACTTCGTGAAGGACGTAACGAGGCAGGAAGTGACAAGCTGGGGTTTAGTTTGGGCAAATAAAGGGCTGCACAAAATCGGGCTTGATAACGGACCGGTTCACATGATTGCTTTGGGGCTTACCGGTGCACTTGCTTCATCCATGGCTAATCATTTTGTGACCAAGCTGTATAACGAGATTGGAGAAATGATTTTTCAGGGAGAGTTTATTGCTGAAAGCGACGGGTGCCGCAAACCTCCTCAAAAGAAAAAATTTACCGATACTGACAGGGAATTCAAACCCACGCCGGGCAGTGGGTTTGCCAATAAAGCAACCACTACAGCCGCTGATTTCAACCCCGGCATGATAATGTTCCAAGCCACGCCTGAAGAGATCACTTCCGGGGAGAGCGTATTGCTTGCCTGGGACGCGACGAGCTTTGGCTCTGGGATAACAGTAACGCTCTCGGGCGGGGGAGTGTCAGGGACAGTGGATGCCCAGGGCTCGGCGCAAGATGCGCCCACAGTTACCACTACCTATACGCTCACTGTTACCGGCCCCGGGGGTATCAATCAGAGTGCGTCCGTGACTGTCACGGTTAATGTGGCGGGCGCTGTGACGCTTCTGCTGGAGGCAAACCCCCAGCCTATCGAATCTGATCGCAAGGCAATGGTGAAATGGGATGGCGGGTTTCAAAATGATGCGAGCGATGAGGTGCTCATCGATCCGCTGTCCGAGGATGGCCTGCCGTATACCGGAGAGATGTGCTATGTGCCGAACGCGGAGCAGATCGCTGGCAAGCGCGTGGATTTTACCTTGTTCGTGGAAAACGACGGGGACATTCAAACAAAAAAATCCAGCGTGGATATAGTGCCGCCGGCCCCGCGAGTGTTTGAGTTTGATGCCAAAGACACCGAGCTTTTTCCCGGAGGATTCACCACCATGACCTGGAAAATAGAAGGTTTTCCCGATTCCGTGATCAAATTTAACGATTCAGGCAGCATAGCAGAGGTTGGGCCAAGTGCTACGATCACTGTCGGCCCGGGAGATTATACCTTGTCAGTCGAGGAAGCAAACGGGTGCGGTGTGATCGTCAAGCAAGCTATCAGGATCTCAATAGTCGAGGTTTGCGGAGACGGGCTAGATAATAATGGAAATGGAGAAATAGACGAAGCCGCCTGCGCCACGCCATAAAGAATGAAGAAATAAAGGTGAAGAAAAGAATACATTACAATCATTTACGGATTTACGGGTGTGGCAAGAGGGACACTACGAAAAACCAAAAACCGCCTTTCGGCGGTTTGGAAGCACTAATGTAGTGCAAGACTCGGGATTGTCACCTTGCTAATATGATATATGATAAAAGAAAAGTTGTCCAATATTTTAACTCAAAATTTTATGAATTTGTTTAAAAATCCGCACGACACTTTCCTTGGGGAGCTGACCGAGCCGTTTTCTAATAAGCCTGTGATCCAGAGTAACTATTTTTCCGAGCTTAATGAGAGAGATTTTTGGCAAATCGCAAGCCTGTCGTTCACTATTATTCAAAAGATAATCGGCCGAATCGAGTTTTTCGGGAAGATGGGAGGTAATCGCGGCAACAATGAGATCGTTATGCGCGGAATTGAACTTGGCGGAGGAAATCACCACACAGGGGCGCTGTTTGAAAGTGGACAGATCAGTGAAAGGGAACGGAATGAGCAGAATATCACCCGGCCTATAAGCGGTCATAGATTATATCATCAGGGTTGTTCCAGAAATCAAATGACGGTTCTGCCGATTTCATCCACAGAAAATCGTCGTAGGAAATTTTTAAAAGATGGGGGAGATGCGCTAAAAACCGGCGTTGCTCTTCCGGTTTGGCTTTTACGATTATGTCTTCAATTTTTTCCAGTGAAAATTTTTGCATAAATATAACTATATCATAAATGCTTAATGATGTCGAATTTCAAACCTAAAACTAAAACATGACCCGCCACTCTCCACTCCACATTCAAAATTTTTCGCTCCCCTCTTTGTCAAAGCCTGCCCGCCG
>JAHFJD010000028.1 GCA_023246055.1 Candidatus Doudnabacteria bacterium | reverse complement strand
CTGTAACAATGGATTGTATTCGACCGCCCGCAGAGGATCACCAAGACTGGCTTTGATTCCCAAATCTGTAAAATATGTAACTAGGCCTGGTAGATATGAACCTGAACCCGTGAAAATGATTCCCCCAACTGTCCCTCCTCCGGCTTCGAAAATTTTGACCAGTTGGCCAGTTTCACTCTTAAGGCTTTCCAGTGATGATTTCATTACTTGGGGGATTTGCTGCAGATCTCCTGACAGTCCTAAATCCATCTTGAATTGTTCGGCTCGGTTCGGAGTAATCCGTAAACTTTGAGCAATACCAGCGGTTATCGTATCACCCCCCAGAGGAAGATTCCGTGATACCCGCAAAAAACCCTTATCTACCAGATTCAGACTGGTGTTTTGCGCGCCGATATCCACGATGATTAGAGCATCGTCCCGATTGCCCACAAGTGACCGGATCAGCGCCAAGGCTTCAATCTCAAATGCCAATGGTTCAAGACCCGCGAGTTTAAACATTCTCAGATAATTATTGATCACTGATGTCGGAACCGCAGTTAACAATACTTTCAATTTTTCGGTCTGTTGTGACTCGGGCATTATGCTCCACGATAGTGTTACGTCTTCCAACGGAAGTGGAACATAGCGCCTTGCTTCCCATTCAATCGCACTGCGCATTTCTTTTTCTGAAAGTTGCGGCATATCGATTACCGACACAAACACAATATTGTTCGGCAGACTAGCCACAACTTTTTTGGTCGTCGTCCTGGCTTCCAGTAATAAATTTCGCAAAATATCCGCGGTCTGTGTCACCACGTCATCCTGTCTCTTGAGCATCTCCCTGGCCGCATTTACCATGCCATAGGTTTCGAGAGTTAACCTCCCTTTATCGCTTTTTAGCTGAACTACTTTGATTGTCGAGGTTCCGATATCAATGCCGAGTTTGCTTTTGGAGTGCGAAAAAAACATTCGTTTTGTTTATCTTGGATTTTTCTTTCTAAAGCCAGTCTGACTGGTTGTAAACTGAAAAATTATTACAATCAGTATAGCACAAGTTGACCGATTAGTCAAAATTGTTTGTGTTTTACAAGAAGCATAATTTATGGTAAAGTGTGATGGTTAATTTTATTTTTACAGGGTGCGGGGATCAGCGTACGATGGGCACGTAGCTCAAGGGCACCCGAGTAGTAGAACTCGCTACGCTCGTTCACTACCGGGCGAGGAGCACTTCACTGACCTGCCCGCCGAACAAACCGAAATTTGGGCGTATAGCTCAGTGGTAGAGCGCGCTTGCCCGGTAGTCTCCGATCTGGATTGGAATACTACCGGGGTCACTGACCCCAGTACCAAAATTTGCGTGTGTAGCTCAGTGGTAGAGCACTTCACTGATAATGAAGGGGTCGGAGGTCCGATTCCTCCCACACGCACCAAACGCAAATTCGGTACGGGGTAAATAATGACGAGGTCGAAGGTTCGATCCCTTCTACGCCCACCATCAAAAAAATCTTATGCGCTATTTCTTGGGAATACTAGGAGTAATCGTTGGGATGCTCCTAGTCTGGAAAACTTATGCTCTAGCCCAGATTTTTGGCAGCATCCCCTGGGCTGAAAGAAACTTAGGTTCTGGCAGCACCTATGTGGTTATCAAACTCATTGGTCTTGTATTCGTGGTCCTGTCGCTCATGTACCTATTTGGCATTGTGGACATTCTTGTGTTTCCTTTCCGCGGCGTCTTTGGGGGACTCGTTCCCCGATAACTTTTCAAATCCGGTAGACTTTCCGGTGGGCCTATAGCATAGTGGCAGTGCACCCGGTTTGCATCCGGGGGACGGGAGTTCGATTCTCCCTAGGTCCATAAGAAAGTCTAACGGGACTGTTGCCAAACTCGTATTTTGTCATTGCGAGGTAATCCGAAGCAATCTTTTTTGGCTTAATCATGAGATTGCTTCGTTAGCCTCGCCTCCTCGCAATGACAGATAAAGCAATTCGGCAACAGTCCCATAATGGAATAAAATAGAGTCCTATCCGCCTGAAACGGATGGGTTTTTATATGCCGAGACGCTTTATAACGCGATGCTCTTGGGACCGGGGCAGCTGAACAGCCCAGATTGCGCGTTTGAGGGCTTTGACTGACATGCGGCCCGACCGACTCGCTCCACCTAATACACTCTTAATGATTGCATCTCGCTGGCTGGATTTGCCAACATCCGAGCGCAGCTGTTTGTTAAATCTATAGCGAAATCCTTGCGTGTTGTAGATTCCGTGCACGGTTTGCTTGCCAGTGGCATCAACCACCCCTAAAGACTCAGTCTTTTGCGGTTCGGCTTTTTTCGGTTCATCCTTCGGAGTTTTTGTCGCGACTGTTTTATCATCCTTCTGTATCAACGTTGAAATGGTTTTATCTATGCCGGTTTTTTTCGATGCATCAGACTGGGACTGATTTGCCGGGGGTTCGGCCGGTGGCTCTGATAATTTCCTCAATCCGGCCATAGTAGCTTTCAGCCACTGGTCTCGCGATTTATTGTCGATTTGATTTGGATCGCGCATAGCTTCATTATAATGATATCACTCGATATGGACCAAGTCTATCTGAAAATTTACGGCGATGTGCATGGTGTTGGTTTTCGTTACCAGACCAAACGGTTTGCGGAGTCATTATCGCTCACCGGACTCGTTCGAAATGCGCCGAATCGCATAGTTGAAGTTCTGGCCCAAGGAGAAAAACAAAACTTGGAGAAATTGATTTCGTGGGTTCGCCATTCTGCCCCGGGATCAGTGACCAAAGCAGAGTTGCAATGGTTACCGACAAAGGAGCGTTACACCAATTTTCAAATCCTCTGATTATTTGACCTCGGAATAAACGAGTCCTGAAATCTCTTTGATGCTTTCTTTCAGATTTGCAAGATTATTGCCCCGAGTCATCACGCAGAGAATATATGGCGTTTCAGGAACATAAATTATCCCGCAATCATGGAGGCCTATTTCCGGTCGCCCTTGATCTTTGAGACTATAGATGCCAAATTTGTGGGCAATGGCCACATCCCTCGGCACCCCCGCAACCAAACCCTCATTAAATGTCGTTTGGTTTAAAAGCTGCAACGCTACTTCAGACGCTTCCCGATTTAAAATCGTCGCGTTGCGCAAAATGCGAAAGAACAACGAATAAGTTTTAGCGGAAATAAAATAATTATTGGAGTCATTTTGTCCCGGATATTGGATACCCAGATCAGTGAACACTTCTAAAAGCTCTTTGCGATCAATAGCATTCATGAGGAGGGCAAAACCGTTGTTGTCAGAGTAGATGATCATATTCGCGAGCAGCTCTTCCACGGTGTACTCTCGCCCAGAAATTAACATGTGCTCCTGCTGATTTTCTTCGATGTTCGAAAGAGAGTTCTCGGCATAAAGCAGTTTTTTCTTCAAAATTTCGGGTTCGGATTCGGCTTGCTTCAGGTACGCGATCAGCACCGGAAGTTTCAGCAAACTGGCCGGCGCAAACGTGTCATTTTCGTTGATACCGACCCAATGACCGTTGCGCAGGTCCCGGAAATAAACCGCAACTTCTTGGGCTTTCTGATCTCGCTGGAGTGTGGAGATCCGGTCCTGGATTTTATTCTCCAGTGATGTATATTCGCGAAATTGCATACTTTCCGGAAATTCGACAGCCAGCAAAGGCTGAATAAATTTGTAGTCCTTATTGTTAACACGAATTTGCCGGATTTGGGAAAATAGGCGAGTTTCCGAGCGTCCGGCCCACCAAGTTCCTGCCGACAACCCGATTATTGTGAACCCTAAACACGCGAGAATCGTTTTCCAATATCGCATAGCTGTTACATTATACCTTTACAAAACCTGCTTGCGCAAAAGTAATGCATTGAAAGCCACAATCACTGTCGACAGCGACATAAAGAGCGCGGCCAGGGCCGGCTGCAAGACGATCCCCCGAAACGCTAGCACGCCAGCTGCCAAAGGCAAGGCCACGACATTATAACCAGTGGCCCAAAAAAGATTCTGGATCATCTTGCGATAAGTTAGCTTTGATAATCTGATTATTTTCACAATATCTCTCGGGTCATTCCGCATTAAAATAATTCCCGCGGATTCCATAGCGACATTCGTACCAGCACCAATAGCGATGCCCAGGTCGGCCGCAGTCAGTGCAGGAGCGTCGTTGATCCCATCACCTACCATGGCGACTTGCAAATGCCGGTCCTGCAATACTTTAACCTTGTTTGATTTTTCTTCTGGCATAACCCGGGCAAAATATTCATCCATGTTTAATTCTCCGGCAACCCAAGCAGCCACATCCTCACTGTCACCAGTAATCATCGCGGTTTTGATTCCCATTCCCTTGAGAGTTCGAATCGCCTCGCGGGATTCTGCGCGGATCTGGTCAGCCAGAGCAATGCTGCCGAGTAACTGGTTGTTTTTCGTAACATAAATCACCGTTCTTCCTTGCAGGAACTCACCCCCCGCCCGCCTCGCAAGCGAGAGCGTTGCGGGCAGGCTACCCTCTCTTTGTAAAAGAGAGGGAGTTTCCCCCTCTTTGGTTAAAGAGGGGGTTGGGCCTGCCCGCCATTCGCCTGAGGCGAAGCCGATGGCAGGCGGGGGGAGTTCTTTTAAAATCGCCTCACTGCCCACCACCACTGCTTCGCCGTTAATCGTGGCTGTGGCGCCCTGGCCAGGAATCCGCTGAAAATTCTGGGCCTCGAACAACTCAATATTTTGCGTTTTTGCTTCTTGCACCATGGCACGCGCTAACGGATGTTCGGAATGCTGATTGACTGACGCCGCGTATTGCAAAATATCGCGTTGGTTAATTCTGCGTTGATCCGCGTTCTTGTCCGCGATGATCTGCGTTATGCCAAACTCCCCTTTTGTGAGAGTTCCGGTTTTATCAAACAAAACGATGTCAATGTTGCGGGCCGCCTCTAGAGCAAGTCTGTGTTTCACCAAAAATCCTTTTCTCGCCGCCATGGTTGTGGAAATCGAGGCCACGAGCGGGACGGCCAAGCCCAAGGCATGAGGACAAGCTACAACCAAGACCGCGACCAGTCTCTCGGTGGCCACCATCAAGCTCTCGCCTGCTACGAGCCAAGAAATAAAAGTGATCGCTCCCGCAGAAAGCGCGATGATTGTGAGGTAAAATGCGGCCCGGTCAGAAAGGATCTGGAGTTTGGATTTCGAAGCTTGTGCCTCGGCCACGAGCCGCATCACCCCGGCGAGAAAAGTGTTTTCGCCTATTTCGGTGATGCGAATCTGCAAACTGCCATCGCCGTTGATCGTTCCGGCGATCACTTTATCGCCCGATTTTTTCGGGACCGGCCGCGATTCACCGGTGACCAACGATTCGTTTACATCTGAACTCCCGTCAATCACTTCCCCATCCGCCGGAACTCTCCCCCCGGGCCGCACGAGCACCAAATCACCAACTTTTAATTCGCTTAAGTGAATAATTTTAGTCTTGCCCCCCTCCCTCAATCCCTCCCCACCAGGGGGAGGGAAGTTTATTTCTGTTTCCTCCCCCCTTGTGGGGGAGACATGGTGGGGGGTGATTATTATTTCCGCCTCATCAGGCAAAAGCTTTGCCAATTCTTTGAGCGCTCCCTGCACCCCCTGTACCGCCCGCATCTCTAAATAGTGTCCGGCCAGCATGACGGTTATCAATGTGGATAGTTCCCAGAAGAGAGTATGCGAGCTGCCGCGTAGAGTTTCCAATACACTAAAGCTGTAAGCCGCTACTATGGCAATTCCAATCAGGGTCATCATGCCGGGCAGTCGCCCGCGAATCTCCCGATGAGCGCCAGCCAAAAACACCCACCCGCCATAGAAAAAGATGATGGAACCAAGGAATAAAATGAACCAATTTAATCCGACGAATTCAGGCAACCGGGCACCCAAAAGCCGCATCGGCAACTCCGAATACAGCACAATCGGCACGGTCAAAGCCAGGCTCACCCAAAATTTCCACACAAACATGCCAAGACTATGCCCCGCATGCTTATCGTGTCCCGCATTTCCTTCCTCTCCCCTTGCGGGAGAGGGTTGGGGTGAGGGGACCAGGTTCATACCGCATTCCGGACACCGTCCCGGTTTATCCTGCTGGATTTCTGGATGCATGGGGCAAATAAAAATTTGTTCGTTGGCCATATGATTATGACGCATATACAAGTTTAGTCGCTTTAATTAACTCCAGTCGCAAGATACTTATATCTGCGCGAATATCGATATCGACAAAACCAGCTTCCTGCAAATATTTTCGAATGTGGCCTTGCAAATTACCACGTAAATATTCCACATTTTCAAACACTGGCAGTAGCCAGGAAAATAAAAATTTTGAACTGGGACCAAAATCCGTAATGACCACAAAACCGCCCGGCTTCAAGATCCGAAGAATTTCTCTGATCGCCTTCTGTTTGATCTCATCGGGCATATGATGAAAGGCGAGGGTGCTAAAAACCATATCGACTGACCCGTCGGCAAGGGGCAATGATTCCGCAAATGCTTCTGTCAATTCGACATCCAGGTTAGCTTTAGCTAAACGACGCTCGGCAATCGCCAGAGCTTGCCGGTCCGGGTCAAGACCCATGAAAGTTACGCGAGGGTGCTTTTGCTTGGCAACCTTTAGAAACACGCCGGTGCCGCAACCAATATCAGCTACTACCAGACCATCGCTCAATGCTACTGAATCTAAAATTTTCATTTTAAACCTCCCGCCCAAGCCGCCGATCGCGCAAAAAAAATCATAAAACGGAGTCAAAAATGACCAGGTAATCGGGGGAATGTATTTGTAACTAGGCTTGTAATTCATAAATTATTTATTAGCTAACGCATAAATTTTAACCAACTCCTTCACAGCCCTCTCATCCTGGCCTGTGGCCCGCATTTGCTCCCTCACATGAGTACGCAGGTGATTTTCCAAAAGCAGGGCATCCAAGCTGGCCAGAGATTTTTGAATAGCCAGTGACTGGGTCAACAGGTCAATACAATAAACCTCTTTATTAACGGCTTTAATCAGACCCTCCACCTGTCCTTTTATAATTTTCGCCCTATGTAACGCCCGTTTTTTGAGTTTTTGGTCAACCATAAAAATATCCTAATTTAATATTTAAAAAATACCCCTAGGGGGTATTGTAAAGCATTCTCTAAAACCTGTCAAGCCTGAAGATATTTCAAGCCACATGATGATGTTCATCGTCTCCGCCGCAGCCATCAGAAAAATTCCAGACTTCGGTTACTTGCGCGCCGGTAAAATGGTATTTTTGAATCAATAATTTTCCCAAGCCGCCATAGACATACCACCGCCAGCATTTGCAGCAGCAAGGTCCTTTTTCGTCAGAGTTAGCCATGGCATTATCATAGGCTACTTGCTGTTCGGAGGTGAGTTCGAGATCATAATATCGTTTCAGCTGCTTTGCCAGTCCCGCATCAATATCATAGGGGTCACTGGGAATCTCGGGGATAGCTTTATACTTCGCAAGTCCGGTTACTTGTTCTTCATAGCGATGCATGCTCATCTGGGAACAGCAGGAACCTTGAATCCTCGAAGAGTCGGACATGGAGTCTATCGAGTCTGCAAACGACGCGGAACAGGACGAATTGCCGTTTTGCGACAGCATCTCAAATCTGGCCGCCAGTGCTTCATGAGGAGAATCAAAGGTTCTATTTAACCTCGATAAAAAGAAAACAGTCGTTGCCATAAACAAAGATATTGCGATAATTGCTAAATGAATTTTACGCTGCATAATCGAGCAATTCCTTACAGCTATATCACGATCGTGATATAGCTGTATTTGATAGAAAAAACGACACTACCTATTTCTTGACCCCGTTAAACAACACGCCAAAAAGCCCAACTGCGAGTAAGGCAATGACATTCCAGATCACTAGCCCCGTGATAAAAGTCGTAAGATTCAAAATATTTTGCCCCATGTCAATGCCCATATGCAAGCCGTAGCGCATGAATCCGGGACGAACACCCGGCATGAACGCCACGCCCGCAAAGCAGATTACATAGACAATACTGATCCAAGCGGCCGCTACTTTCAACAAATGCGGAATGTTAATCATATTTTTTTCACCCCCTTTCGAAATTAATGTCCAATCAATTTTCCAACCACCACTCCGAGGGCAATGGCCATGCCGCCAATTGCGGCCATGCGCAACCCGCTGCGGACCAGCTTGGTGGCGGAAAGCTTGGCGCCGATAGCGCCGAGAATAAACAGAGCCAGCAAAGAAACACCAATAGACCACCGCAGAGCGGTAGCTGGCTCTACCAGGAGATACGGCCCCAGGGGAATAAAACCGGAAATAAAATACGAGATGAACATTATCGCCCCGCCGATAATCGGGGTCCGAAACTCGGCCTCTCCCTGTTTCACATATGTATCGGCCGAATGCTCCGACAAAAAACTTCCCACGGCCATGGAAAATGCTTCCACAAAGATCAGTATCACACCGGTGAGCAGGATGGTCTTGCCCGCCACTCCGGCAATCGCCACTCCGGAAAGCAGTCCCACCGTGGACACGAGACTATCCTCCACCCCAAAAATGAAATTTCGCAAATATATCTGCTTGCTCATTTCAAAAGTACTCCCCCATCCACAACTATCATAGATCCAGTCATGTAGCTCGAAGCTTCACCGGCGAGAAACAAGGCCACCGTCGCAATATCATCCGGCTCCCCGAATCGCCCCAGCGGCACCCTCGCCGCGAACTCTTTGATAACCTGTTTCATATCCGCCCCCTTCATCATATTGGCCACGCCTTCGGTGTTCACTCCGCCCGGCGCAATCATGTTCACGCGAATATTTTTCGGCGCCACTTCAAGAGCAAAATTTTTCGTAAACCCCCACACACCATGCTTGGAGGCGTCATAAGCGGCGAGTCCCGTCATGCTCGGGTGGATGGAATCGATAGAACCGATGTTGATTATCGAACCACCGCGCTTCATGACTTTAGCGGCCTCACGGCAGCCGAGAAATACCCCACGCAAATTGACAGCCATAGTTTTCTCCCAAAACTCGAGATCCATGTCCAGTGCCGGGCGGCTGGGAAAAATTCCAGCGTTATTCACCATGATGTCGAGTGAGCCGAATTTTTCTATTGTTTTGTTAATCAAATTTTGAACGTCAGCCTCTGCACTCACGTCAGTTTTCACAAAAAAATACCCGGCCTTCTCGACCAGATCAGCGACCACGACATTGGCCCCGGCCTCCTCGAAACGCTTCACAATGCCGTAGCCAATCCCCATGGCGCCGCCCGTCACAATCGCAGTCTTACGAGTCAAATCAAACAGTTGCGCGATAGTTTTTTGCACCATATTACTATTATACCTCAAACTCAGGAAACTACTCTACTCCATCCCTTTCATGATCGCCACCACCTCCTCATCGCTGACTTGGTCAAAATTTTGATAGTATGAACCAACGGCGCCAAATAATCCGGCTGGCACATATAGCGCGACAACCTCGTCGGCGACTTGGGTCAGTTCTTTGATAGTGTCCGCTGGCGCGACCGGCACTGCCACGACAATCTCTTGTGGCTGACTGCAGCGCACCTGTTTGATTGCCGCTTTCATGGTCAAACCGGTGGCGAGGCCGTCGTCCACGATAATGCAAATTTGGCCTGATGCGGAAACAGGTTTTCTATTCCCAAGATAAAGTTTTCTTCTGCGCCTGGCCTCGGCTCTTTGTTCAGCCACGGCGTGTCTGAACCATTTCTGATCAACATATGAAAACTCTTGTTCATCTCGAACCATATCGCCGCTTTCCCCGACTGCTGCTATGGCATATTCCGGGTTATCAGGGTGACCGATTTTCCGGGGAATAAGCAGATCTAACCCCGCGTCCAAAAATTTTGCCACTATTGCGCCCAAGATGACCCCGCCCCGAGGAATCGCATAGACCACGAGGTTCTTTTGGCCTTTGTAAGAGCGCAAAGCGTCGGCCAGTCGCCGTCCGGCGTCTTGTCGATCTTTGAAATGCATACTTTCAGTTTCCGAATTTTGCATGGACCTAGCGAATTTGTATATTTTGCGCTGTCAGGCTCCCGTCAGCATTGGCCGGACCGCTTATCATGATCTGTTTGCCGATCTGTAAATCTTCAGCTGAGCCGGGAGTGCTTTTTGCTATAGCGGTATTTGCGGAAAAAAACGCAATTTTACTGCTACCATCGAGCAGTTTCACGGTCACGCTTTGATCATCTTTCTTAATGATTTCTCCTGCTGTGAAATTTCCTGCGGCGGCGGCGCCAGATCTGCGGCCTCCGCCGCTCCCTTGAAATTGCTGCAAACGACGCTGCCGCTCCTCTGGCGACAAATTTTGCAGACCGGCCGCGAAATTGCCGCGAGTCCCTCGGGTTTTGTTTTGTGCATATTTAATGCCGCCAAAAAAAACCCCGGCACCGAGTGCCATGGCGATGAGCGCGGCTATCACTATAGTTTTTTTCATAGCTTTTCTCCTTATATTGTTAATTGTTTACTCATAACGCAAAGCTTCGATAGGATTGAGTTTGGCGGCCCGGCGCGCCGGATAATATCCGAACAGCAAGCCGATACCCGCGGACACCCCGAAAGCCAGAAGAACCGAGGAAATCGAGATGTGTGTGGCTATCCCGGCAAACTTCGAAACGCCCCAGGACAAAAACCAACCAAGGACAATGCCTGCTGCGCCGCCAAAAAAAGTCAGCACCACTGCTTCCATCAGAAACTGCGCGCTAATGTCCCGCTTCTTACCGCCGATGGCTTTGCGAAGGCCAATTTCTCGAGTTCGTTCGGTAACATTGGTAAGCATCATGTTCATGATACCGATGCCACCAACCAAAAGCGAAATCCCCGCGATGGAGGCGAGCAAAATCGTAAACGTATCGGTCACACTCGTCGCGGCAGTGGCCAAATCGGCTTGGTTAAATACATTGAAATCAGCCCGCAGCGGATCGCTGATGCTGTGCCTAGAGAGCAGGAGACTGGTGATTTCTTCCTGGACTGCAGTCATCGCTTGCTGGTCGGCCGCCTGGATGCTGATCGCACTCAAAAAATTGTTGCCAGTGAGAAATCTTTGTGCGGTGGTGAGGGGAATATACACTACATCATCCTGATTGTTAAAGCCTGTCCCGCCTTTGGGTCTAGTGACTCCGATTACTTTGAAATCCTGATTGTTCACCCGGATACTTTGCCCGACCGGATCAGCCCCTAGGCCGAATAAATCATCGCGAACCGTCGCTCCCAGCACGGCCACCTTGTTGCTGCTTTTCGTCGTCTGTTCGGTGATAAATGAACCGAGGCTCAACTCCACGTTACGGATGGAGGCGTATTCCGCGATAGTGCCCAGCACATTGGTATTGGTATTTTTTGCTTTGGCCTTGAGCTGATACCGGCCGGAGGTCTGCGGGGCCACTGCTTTGACCTGGGCAATGGCCTTGAGCGCCACAGCGTCGTCCAGAGTCAAGGTCTGCGCTGAGCCGCGCCCAGAACTCACCTGCTCGCCGCGCCCTCGAGCCGCGCCCGGACTCACGGTGAGGAGATTCGAGCCGATGGACTGAATATTGGCTGCAATTGAGCTTTGCGCGCCGGCGCCAAGGGCCACCATGGCAATCACAGAGCCGATTCCAATAACAATCCCCAAGATGGTCAGTCCCGACCGGACCTTGTTGATTATGACCGCGGAATATGTTTCCTCAAATAAATCTCTGATCTTCATCGAAGTTTTTCATCCTTAACGATCTGGCCGTCGCGGATATGGATGACTCTATCCGCGTGCCCAGCCACATCCTGCTCGTGTGTGATGATGATAATGGTCCGGCCAGCTCGATTGAGCGCCTCAAAAGTCCTGAGAACAACCTCACCGGTTTTGGTATCCAAGTTTCCCGTCGGCTCGTCAGCGAGAAGCAGAGCTGGATCATTAACAAGTGCTCGGGCTATGGCCACACGCTGCATTTCCCCGCCTGACAGCTGATTGGAGAGATTTAAAAAGCGTCCCTGCTCCAAACCCACGTCCTGCAAAGCTGATCGAGCGGCCTGGTCCCGCTCAGCTTTGGACACACCAGCGTATACCAGAGGCAGAGCGACGTTGCGCAAAACCGTAGCTCGAGGAAGCAGATTAAAAGCCTGAAACACAAACCCGATTTTCTTTTTCCTCACCTCTGCGAGATCATCATCAGACAGAGTGGATACATCAGTCCCGTTGAAGAGATAAGTTCCACTGGTTGGAGAATCGAGCGCCCCGAGGATGTGCATGAGCGTGGATTTACCGCTCCCTGAAGGCCCCATAATGGCGACAAATTCCCCGTCGGCGACCTGGAGCGACACACCTTTCAAAACCGGAACGTCCCGGCCGTCTCCGCTGCGGTAAACTTTCATGATGTTCCGACAATCAATCATCTTGGTCTAAACACTCCGCCGCCCCCGCCAAAAGGAATGATACTGCCAGCCGACCGAGTCTGGGTTGCAGCACTGGTGGCGGAGGTAATCGTTTGAGTGATCACCTGCTCGTCGACTGTGAGGTCACCAGAAATCTCCGTCATTGTGTCATTGCTCAAGCCGACAATGACACTCTTGGGCTGAAGTACCCCGTTCGTCAGTTCTTCGACGTAGGAACCAGACGCAGCTGATTTGACCGCCGAATTCGGTACCATAAGTACGTCTGCTTTAACATCCGTGACTATGGCGGCAGACACACTCATACCAGACTTGATACGTTCATCTTGCATATCCATTCTGATTTTGACTGCATAAGAAACCACGTTCTGAGTGACACTGCCGATTTGACCAATTTCCGCTACCGCTCCGGTCACACTCAAATTTTCCAGAGCGTCAAAAGTCAGAGTGGTCTTTTGTCCGACTTTGACCCGCGCCGCGTCAACCTCATTGAGAGAAATCTCAGCCAACCGCTCTGTGGTTATGAGAGTGGCGATCGCTGTCCCTGAAGAAACCTGCTCACCCCGCTTCACATTGACCTTCGCAATCACCCCCTCAAAAGGGGCGCGAATCGAATAGTCAGCCAGCTTTTGTCTGGCATCAAGCAGAGCATTCTCTCTCTGGGTTACTGCCAACTGTTGTGATTTTATATCCCAGCCGTCGGCTCCGCTCACGAGACTCTTCAAACTGGCAGTTTTTTCGGCAATAGTCCGATCCGCGGTGACGATTGCTTCTCCGGTATTCTTGATCGTAGCTTGCACTCCTAGCAGATTCGACAAATGGTTATTGGTATAGCCAGTATAGGTTTCAAGACTGGACTGATAAGTGGCAACCTGTGAGGGAGCATGGTGATTTTTCGCGGTAATGAGGTCAGTGTAGAAATCAAAAAAAATGTTACCGCTCTTCACCGCCTCGGCAACCAAACGGCTCGTTTCGTAGGTCTCGTTGATCAAACTCTCAATGGTTTCTTGGGACGAATTGCGGTCAACCGATTTGTAGGACAAAAAAATCTTATCATATTTTTCTCTGGCTTGCTTATACGTCATATTCACATGATCGCGCAATTCGGCTATGGTCGGCGAGTCACCTTTGACCTGATCCGCGAGATAATCGATATTGACCTGGTCGGGTAGAAACGTCTGTGAATACAAAATATCGTGCAGGCCGCTCATGATATCCGGAAGTTGCAAAAACGCGCTCGACACAGCATTGAACCCGTCCTCGTAAGCTTTCAGCAAATCGGCTTCACTGTTAGTCTTGGACTGTTCTGCAGCGGCCAGGGAATTTCTAGCGGTGAGCAATGACAGCTCGTCAGCCGGAGCTTGCAGTTTTTGCAGTGCCAATTTGGCGCTCTCCAGATTTACCTCGGCATCGCGCACGGCTTTGCGGGCGTCACTCGCATCAATCTGGGCGATGACCTGGCCGGTTTTCACAGCCTGACCATTGCTGACCGCGATGGTTACCAAATCTCCTGACACTTTGGGCTTGAGATCGATTTGGTTCGAAGCAGAGACCTGGCCTGAACCGGAAACTGCACTGACAAGTGTTCCCTTCACCACTCCTGTGGTTTGATAACTGGGTCCCGGCGTGCTGGAAGCAAAAAAAGTTCTATAAACAAAATATCCAGCTCCCAGCAGAACGGCAATCGCCAAAGCCGATCGGAATTTATGGGCTAATAATTTTTTCAGCATATAAATTTGGACGGGAACCCCTGCTGCTTATTGTATGCAGGGGTTCCCGATGTTGTAACCTTCCGAATTCCCAAATTAGCGCCAGAATCTCATACCCATGCCCATGTGCCCGATATGCCCGCCCAATTTGCCGCTTTCAATCTGGCGGCTCATAAACTGCAGCCGCTTGTCAGCTTGCGCTTGAGTGATCACTCCTTTGTCAACCAGAGTCTGTAGATGAGATTTCATCTGCTCCAGCGCCGCATCTTGTGCGCGCTTCTGAATGTCATTTTTATTCAAGCCTTTTTCGTCGATAATCTGGCCGATGGTTTTTCCCTCTGCCCAGGCGTTTTTCAGGTCATCCACACTGATGCCCAGGAGTTCCGCCTGTCTCTGAAACATTTCTTGATGGCGGGACGCGATTTCTTCGGGTGTGGCGTGGTTGATACCAAAAAAACCGAATCCGTGGGCTGATGCTGTACCGACTATGGCCAAGGTCATAACCGGCAAAAGAGCTAAGAGATATCTTTTCTTCATAGTTATTGTGTGGTTAATTGTTAATTCGCGCGATTCGTCCATTACTACAATTCTAGGATTAATTTATTTCAAACTGTCCAGGCGGAAATCTCATCGGAAACCGACGGGGCGGCCGGAAATTGCCAGGGGCAATGCGGCGGATGCCTTCTGCATGAATGGTGCTTGTGGCGCGGTTCCCGAAAATGACGACCCTGTCGCTGATTTGCAAATCTTGAGGTCGGTTAGTATCGTCGTCGATAAAAACTTCAAACTCGTCATCGCTTCGCAGATCCCTGATTCTGAACTGGTTAGTGGTGAACTGCGTGATCTCCCCCATAGTAACAGACTTCAAACGACGATCGTAATTACGATACAAACCCCCGCCAAACAATAGGCCTTGCCTGCGAGCCTGTTCATGCAGAAGACGATGGAAGCTGGTCTGCGAGATGGCGAAGCTCCCTAGGACGGCAAACAGCACCACGCCCATCACAGAATATAGTAGCGGCTTGCGGTACGCGAACGAATATTTATTCACCAGGATTTCCAACAGCGCAATAAACACCAATGACAACAAAATGATGAGCCAAGGCAAGGACATCACAAACACCCGGAGCCCCCGAAACCCAAACCCAGGCACAAACCAGGCACCAGTATTGTGCAGATTGAATACCGCAAAACTGGCGAGGTAAATCACAATCGCTGCGGCGAGAATCGTCCCGACAATCAGAAGGATACCGTGCAGCACGAAATGCCATCGTGGACGCATCACGATCTTGCCGCTCTCAATCGTGGCCAAAATTTTAGCGCGAAGAGTTTTAGGGTCTGCTGGTTGATTGGTCATAGATCTGCTTTAAGAGTTGTCTGCCCCGGGATAGGCGTACACCGACCGTGGACATCGGAATGCGCATGATCTCGGAAATTTGTTGATAATCCAAATCTTCAAAATAATACAGCACGAGCGGTTCCCGATATTTAACATCCAATCGGTCCAAGCAGTCGTTGAGGAGCATCTTCACCTGTTCTTTATCAAGGTCCTGTTCGGGATTGTCCGACGCCGCCAGGTGAGGGAATATTGTATCAGGATCAAAAATACTGATCGGTTCGCGGCCGCGCTTTTTGATGGCGTTAATAAATTCATTATGAGCGATCCGGTACAGCCAAGAAGAAAATTTGCGGCTGGCATCAAATCCTCGGATATTTGTATAAGCTTTGAGAAAGACCTCTTGCACCAAATCTTGGCTGTCTTGATGCCCGAAAAGAAATTTCCTCGCATAGCGCAACATTTTGCCCTCATACCGCTCGACGATCAAACCGAAAACCTCATGGTCGCCATTTTGCACCAATTTTGCTATATCCTCGTCTGTTTGGTGAGGAATAGTCATTTAAACATTATACAACATTAGCCACGATTTTATTTCAAATAAAATAAAAAAGCGCAGGCGGCTGGTTCGAGCTGCATACGCTTTCGGTTGTGGTGAGTTTTGACAAACTTTCCTATGCGAGAGCGGCCTCGCACTGCTAAAGCATCAACGGTGGGGATCGGCCGCGGGAAACCCCCTTAATCGGCCGGTTAATATCGCCTGCGTGGGGCGAATCGCGGGCGGCTAGCGCCATATTGAGGCCGTCTACGGAAACCTCCTCTGGACCTCCCGCCGAAACTGCGGGTGACTGCCGCATGAAACTGCGGCTGCTCAAAACCCGGGATTTTTGATTTCGGCAAAGTCGTGCGCAGCAGTCTCTCGATTGCGAGCACATCCCCTCGCTGATCAGGCGTCGCGAACGAGATGGCTTTGCCGGCATGCCCAGCACGGCCGGTGCGGCCAATGCGATGCACGTAGTCTTCGCTATTATCCGGCAAATCAAAATTGATGACGAGCTCAATGCCTTTGACGTCAATGCCGCGCGCCGCAATGTCAGTCGCGACCAGGACGCGGTACCGGCCGGTTTTAAATCCCTCCAGTGCTTCTTTGCGCTGGGCCAGCGAACGATTAGAATGAATCTCGGCAGCCCGGTGGCCGAGTTTTTTTACGTCCGCGGTAATGCGCTTGGCGCCAAATTTGGTACGCGAGAACACGAGTACTGACCCATGATAATCATAGAGAAGCTTTTCCAGAAGCCGCATTTTTTCGGGTTTATTAACCACGATGAGTTCCTGTTCCACTTTTTCTGCGGCCGTGCCAGCTGGGGCCACCTCGATGCGCAACGGCAGCCTCATATGCGCTGTAGCCAGCGCAACTATCTCATGGGGCATGGTCGCGGAAAACAGCATGGTCTGCCGGTCTTTGGGCAACACCCGAAGAATTTCATTGATCTGTGGCGCAAAACCGATATCAAGCATGCGGTCGGCTTCATCGAGCACTAACACATTCACGGGCTGCAGATTCAAAACCCTTTGCTGAAGAAAATCCACGAGGCGGCCGGGCGTAGAGATGATCACGTGCGGTTTGGTTTTGAGCATTTTCTTTTGCTCCCACATCGACGCTCCCCCGATCACCAGAGCCGTGCGCAGGCCGATGGGGCGGCCGATCTTTTGCAAATGCTCGTTAACCTGAATCGCGAGTTCTCGCGTGGGCAGGAGTACCAGGCCCATGCCTTTCTTTTGCGCGAGCCTCTGGATCATGGGAATACCAAAGGCCAGGGTTTTGCCAGTGCCGGTTTGCGCTATCCCAATGATGTCTTTGCCTTCGATGGCCACTGGGATGGCTTTGCGTTAGATAGGGGTGGGTGAGGTAAAGCGGTGCGCGTCTAAAATCTCCCGGAGCTTGGGAGCAATGCCGAGTCCATCAAAAGATTCTTCTTTGTGTAATGTTGGTGGGGTCATAAAAATTTAAGTCAAGCTCTGACCGCTGCGGTTTTCAATTTCCGGGATGTGCTGAGAAAAACTTTTGTCTGTCAGTTCCATTTTGCCATACCGGGAGCGCACTGCGAAATACCAAGGCTCCAGCTTTTCGTTAATCGGTACAGATTCAAATTTATTTATCAATTTGCTTGTTTGCATCCAAAATCTCTGTAAAGCCAAAGCGGCTTGCTCCGGGGTTTGTTCATGAGAACGACCGAAAGGTCTAACTCTTAACTCATAAGGTACTTCAATCCACTCTTCGCCAGCCTCTTGCTCCGCCAGATAAGCAAGGCTAGCAGGCGGACTATCAGTTGAAACGAATTTTTTCGCTTCTTCTGGTGTGATCACACCCCGCTCTGTAAGCTCGCTACGAACGCCATGACTTTCGTGCTTGGCTTGGAATCCATAAGAAAGTGCATCAATTTTACGAAATTGATCGTGGAACTGGGCTGATCGAGGATCATCAATCTTATATTTCAAATTAAGGTATCCCCGCGGTCTATTTGTATGTCCTTCTTTTTTCAAATCATCCTCGTCTTGTGGATGCCCGCTACAGCATTCACCTCTATCAATTGTTACAAAACCTAATTGCTGTATGCGCTCTTTTATTCCATGAAGTCCGGGGTCGTCTAGAGTTTTAAAACGCTCTGCTTCTATTCTTTCCAACAGTAATTCAGCCTGCTTTTCCGGATTTTCTGCAGGGTGCCAGTTTGCATATTGCGTTCTCGGATCAGATTCATCTTCTGCCATATATTAAGGGAACAAAAAACTCATCAAGCGACAACTGCTGATGAGCCGTGTTTGTATCTTGTATATATATTATAGCAAATTTTCAAAAAATTGTCAAAAATAAAATAAAAGAACCGGGGGTTCCCAACTAGTCAAACTAGTTTTGAACCCTCGGCTATTTCGCTACTCCGGGTCAGTTTGCGGCTCTGCTTCGAATCCCTTCTGCCATTCTGCGAGTGAAACTGAAAAGTCGTTATCCACCAAAGTTACCTCTAGAATCATGTATAGTTAACAGTCAACGATGACACTTTCTAGTTTTTCCCTAGGTGTTAAATCACCTAATGATAGATGTAACCGTTCAGTATTGTAATACTCCAGCCACTGGTAAGGAGTCGTCCAA
>JAHFJD010000027.1 GCA_023246055.1 Candidatus Doudnabacteria bacterium | reverse complement strand
AATTATGGGATTTCACGGCTTCCGCCGTAGGCGGAAAGGGTTTTGGCGAAAATCAAAGCGCGATTTTGGCTTCCGCAAAATCGCTCCATATTCTTAATTCCGAACAAGTTACTACTGGTGCCGGGGACAGGACTTGAACCTGCACGCTCTTTCGAGCACAAGGTCCTAAACCTTGCGAGTCTGCCAATTCCTCCACCCCGGCAAGCCCACAAATAATACCTAAAATTCCACAATCTGACAACCTGCGGCAGTTGATTTCTTCGCGTTTTTTTGCTAGATTAAGTGAGCTTTTTGAATTTCAAGACTAAGTGTCCGCCCAATGCGGACAACGTGGCTCCATCGTCTAATGGTTAGGACGCCAGGTTTTCATCCTGGTAATCGGGGTTCGATTCCCCGTGGGGCTGTTTACCCTCCTCCAGAGGGTCATCAAAAGACATCATGAACGTGGTGTTTTTTGTTTGTTAAATGTTATCATGAATTCATGAACAAGTTGAGACTTTTCCCTTACAACAAGAAATCTAAAGCACTCTTCCTAAAAGATAAACTAAAAATTGAAAAAGCTTTAATAAAGCTGCGGTATTTCGAGATTCATCATATTGGCAGTTCGTCTGTACCGGATCTTGGGGGTAAAGGAATCATTGATATACTGGTCGCAATCAAGGACTGGAACAAACGCGATGACTATATAAAAGAATTAAAAAGGATTGGTTTCAGGCACGTCGATTATGAAGAGAGGCAGAGAATATTTATAAGCAGGGTGGGGAAAACCAAATACGGTGATACCCATTTGCATTTAGTTAAAATTAAAAACAGGCAGTATAAGGAATTGCTCGAGTTTGGAAATTATCTTCGCCGAAACAAGAGCGAAGCAAATAGATATTTTAAATTGAAATTGTCGTGGATTAAAGAAGCTCACGGAAATAGACTTGAATTTGGCAAAAGAAAAGCCCCATATATAAAGGTTATGCTCAGCAAACTAAGGAAGCATAAATATCTTTAACGAAGGAAATTATGTTCTATTTCTATATCGTTCGCTGCAAAGATAGAACCCTCTACTGCGGTAGTACCAACAATACCGAACAACGAATTTTACGGCATAATTCTGGTCGGGGTTCCAAATACGTCAGAGCTCATGGTGGTGGCAAAATTGTCCACCGGGAGTCCTTTAAGAAAATTGGCGATGCCATGCGAAGAGAAATCGAAATCAAAAAATGGCCGCGTCAGAAAAAAATAAATTTAATTAAAGGACTGAAACTGTGAACCGCCAATGTTGACAGACGATTTCTATTCGCCAAATTCGCCACTCTAATACTTGACATACACACCAGTTGTATCTATAATGTGTATATACTCAATTAACCCTTAATTCCATGAGCAAACGCATCAACATTGTTCTGCCGACAGCCACTATCCAGACCATTGACCGAATGGCTAAGCCTGGCATGCGCAGTAAATTCATCAATACTGCCGTTGAGCACTATGTGGCCAACAGAAGCACGCAAGCCTTGAGGGCTCAGTTGGAGCGCGCCGCTATACGCGACCAGGACTTGGACCGTGAAGTCTCCAAGGACTGGCTTGCTGTGGACCAACAGGCATGGCAAAGACTCGATACTCCCAAACAAGCAACGTCCACCCGAAACGCGGCGAAATCTACCTCACGGCGCTCGACCCGACATTAGGCCGAGAGATCCAGAAGACCCGCCCGGCGCTCGTCATCCAAAACGACGTTTCGAATCGGCTGACAGAAATCACCATTGTGGCCCCGATCACCTCCACGGTACGTTTTCCGCTAAATCCGGTTCAGGTTCTGCTCTCTGCAGATCAAACCACCGGTCTTGCGGTCGTCTCTGTGGCGCTATTAAATCAGATCCGAGCAGTGGACCAGCTTCGGCTCATCAAAAAGCTCGGCACAGTGGATGAGGAAATCTTGACGCGAGTCGACGAGGCCATTTCGATCAGCCTGGGGCTTATGAAAATATAACCCGCACAGTCAAACAGCTAAACTGCCGCTTTAGCCGTTTGGCTTTCCATATTTGTCGGCTTGGATTAGAATAAAATAAAGTTTTCAACTCTAATTTTAATAAATCCTTATGAAACCAGACAATCCAGAATTAGCCAAAGCAATGCAACAGGAATGGAGAAGAAAAACCTTGGATAGATACAGAAGCCAATACGATGCTTTCGTCGGACAAGTTAAGGGGTTTTTAGCAGACGGAGCGGCTATGATTCCTGAAGCTCTAAAAGAGGGAATCGAGGCAGAGCGATTTTTATCCCACAACGATGAACAAGTACCGGTTTTAGAAAATGATGCTCTTTACGAAGCCCAACGGAACACAATTCTGCGCGATAGCGATATAGCAAATATCTACAAGGGGGATGAAAAGTTAGCCAATGTTTATCGAATGATCCGTGGACGCGCGAGCTTTATGCGCAATAGACATGGGGATATGTCAAATACTGTACCACTCTCAATAAAAAGGGAAATGATCGCAGCGCAAGTTGAGCAGTTAAAGAAATTTGCAAAACTGCATAGGGACGTCGCTTACCGAGAAAACAAAAAAGACGACCCGGAAGGGAAAATTGCTGCACTCGAAAATGAAAACAAATCTCTTTTCGATCCGATATCCAAAAAGGCAGATCCATACATCCTGGCTGATATGACCGTAGCAATTAACCATGCCGATGAATATCAAAAATTGAGACGCGAATTTTTAAGAGTCGGAGGAGTCGGAGAAGATAAAATGAATTTGCTAGGAGAGTGGGCAAGCCTGACCGTATGCAGACTGTTGTCCGATATTCATTCCGAAGAATACGCTAGGGAGCAGCAAGCATATTTAGCGGATGATACTCGGGATTTGGACAAACAAAAAAGAAATAGCCTCGTTCGATCTGGAAGCGCACTCGATGACGAATTCTCGGGGAGACCTGCAAAATAAGAGCGCGTCTCCTTAACTAACCTTTCAGAGGGTTTCAACTTCTCGGCTTCACTCGAAATCCCCGACCTGGCTCCCCATCCGCGAAGGCTTCGGCGAAAAGCGCGGTTGTTCCAAATCGTTACATATTCATTAATCCTGAAAGGCAGACTGTATTACCATACTAGTATGGTAATACCATACGAACTCCCACTGCTGGACCAACGCGATGTGAAAAACGTTTTGCCATACTAAAGGCACTATCATGTGGGGTTTCAGCAAGATGTCCGATTAACTGTTCAGCACAACGCTACAGATCCATTTGATCGCAGGGTATTTTCTCCCCCTCACGAGGGGGAGATGAAGAGGGGGTTAAACACCAGAAACAAGCCAAAATACTTTAACCTCCCCTAACCCCTCCTCACGAGGAGGGGTATAAAACCAAGAATCCAAGGACATATCGCTGAACAGTTATGTGGTCATTGTAGCTGAACGCGCAACTATCATTGACAATATTTGTATTTTCGAGTATATTGTATTGTTAAACATTTGTTCAGCTTTCTTCAATCACTTTTTGATTTCAGGCAGCTGCCCAAATGGTAGCCGTTTTGGGAATAGCCCCGAACGAACTCCTCAAATGGGAGTTTTATGAACAATCAAAAAGAGGTAGAATTGACTCGTGAAGGCAAGGCTCAACGCCTTGCTGAAGACATAATCGCTGCTGCCTTGCACCTCGTTGGATTGAGGGAGCGATGGATACAAAAGCGAGTGATCTTGCTCACCAAAGATCCTTGTGGCCGTGAATTCCGTTTCGAAATTCAGTTGGCTTCACAAGAGGTTATTGCCGAATGCCTTGTTAACGGAGAAGAGGACAACGGCAATGAGACCAAGGATATTCACGGAAACAAGACAGCTTGGAATTTCGGAATTGTCGAGTTCAAAAATCTCGAGCGGATATACAAATTCCGAGGGTGGCCACTTCCGAACGGCGTCATCTACATCGAGGCCATAAGAAGGCTAATCTGGGGATATTCGGAAAAGCATCCCGGACAGATTTGCGTCGGACTTGATTACAGCATGTTTCCGATGAATAGCTGTTTCCATGCTCGACTCGGAGGAGAGGATCGCTCAATCGGAATTGGACCCTCGTTAGGGGAAGCGCTTGCTGACCATTTGCAAAGCTACCCTAGTGACCTCTGCCTCGAGCTTGAGGAAGGAATATTTGGAACCGAGTAGTAGAATCACATAATGAATTAGCGCACATTGCTTTCACGAGCAGAGTGCGCTCTTTTTATGCTAAACTTATAAAAGACGGAAGGAGGCTCAAGATGAAGGGATGTATGACGGGCGACGTGCGGTCAGCAAAGACACGCAGAGAGCAAGGAATCAAGCCTCGCACACGCGACGAAAAGCTTGCTCTCGCACTTTTGGAATACGCGGAAAAAGTGACGTCAAAGCCGAAAAGGCATAAGTCCAAAAAACGCAAGAAACACTAGCTCATTATCAACGCCTCGACCGAAAATCGGGGCATTATTTTTTTAAACTGTCCGCCCAAAAAAATATTAGCCGCCGAAAGGCGGTTTTTTTGAAACGGCTAAGGTAATGTTCAGCGATCCACCTCACGTGGTATTACCATACTAGTATGCTAATACCACCTAAACCTATACTGCTAGGCTACCAATGGAAAACGCACTCGATGACGAATTCTCGGGGAGACCTGCAAAATAAGAGCGCGTCTCCTTAACTAACCTTTCAGAGGGTTTCAACTTCTCGGCTTCACTCGAAATCCCCGACCTGGCTCCCCATCCGCGAAGGCTTCGGCGAAAAGCGCGGTTGTTCCAAATCGTTACATATTCATTAATCCTGAAAGGCAGACTGTATTACCATACTAGTATGGTAATACCGCTTCCAAATATTCTGCTGTTCCAGAAAATAGCGTAGCGATCATCATTTGATCGAGATTACTTTTCTCAAATTTCTTGGTATTATACTGGAAAGCTATAATCTTAAGGTATACATAGGAAACAATGCAGACCAAATCGCTCTCAATCATCGGTTCTATCATAGTTTTGCTTGTGATTCTCGGGGCTGTGCTTTACGCTGAAAATCCCCAAAAAACGACCCCTCCAGGCGATCAATCGAAACCAACCGAAGGCCCGCAACAGCCCATCATGGTGAATGTCTACTCGCCCGCGCCAAACGCCCAGGTGACAAGCCCGCTCACAGTCTACGGAGAAGCGCGAGGCAGCTGGTATTTTGAAGGCTCATTCCCGGTGAAGCTTTATGATGCGAACAGTAATCTACTCGCCGCAGCGCCGGCCCAAGCTATGAGTGATTGGATGACCACAGACTTTGTGTCTTTTAGTGTGACTCTCACTTTCCCAACCCCGACCACTGCAACCGGAACTCTGGTACTCGAAAAAGACAATCCGTCGGGCTTGCCACAAAATGCTGATTCAGTATCCATACCTGTCAGTTTCTAAAATTATTATTAATTTTATATAGTATGAAACCTAAATATATCTTCGCTCTCGCGCTCCTGCTCGTGTTTATCGCCTCACCAGTGCTGGCGGCCGAGTTTATAAAACCTGACAAAACCGGCAATGCCACGATTTCCGGAGAGGGCCACAAAAATGTGTATGTAGCCGGGAGCAATGTCACGGTGACCAGTGATATTGTCGGTGATCTAGTAGCAGCCGGGGGAAATGTGATCGTGCAGGGTGCTGTGGGTCAGGATTTAATGGTAGCTGGCGGTACCCTGGTGATCAACGGTTGGATAGGTGGTGACGCTCGAATCGGCGGCGGGAATGTCACAATTACTGGCCCGGTCAGTGGGGATGTGTTGATTGGTGGAGGTAATGTCACGCTCGCGGCAACAGCTCAAATATCCGGCGACCTCATAGTTGGCAGCGGGAACATAGTGGTGGCAGCGCCGATCGCCGGCAACGTGCGCATCGGCGGAGGCACTGTTCAACTCAATAGCAAGATCGGCGGTGAGGTGTTTGTGGCGGCAAACGAGTCACTAACATTTGGATCGCAAAGTATGGTGCTAGGAAAAATCACTTACAAGGGTAAAAATGAAGCAGTGGTTGAACAGGGAGCGAAAATTTCCGCTATTAATTTTCAAAAACGAAATCAGAAAAACAAAGTCTTGCCCGCCCCACTGGCCCTCGGCGGTCCAATCGTCTGGCTCCTCGGCATCATAGTCGCCGGCCTCTTACTCCTGAAATTTTTGCCGAGGCGCGTCGCCGCAATCGTGGACAAAAGTTTTGATAAACCCTGGACCAATTTGGGGGTGGGTCTGGTGTTTGCCATCGTGCTGCCAGTCATTGGGGTACTGCTCTGCATCACAATCATCGGGTTTTACACGGGGCTAATCCTCATCGCCTGGCTGGGTTTATGCGCGCTCATAGTCGGCATCTTGGAGCCGTTCGTCCTTGGAGTGGTCATCCTAAAATGGGTAAAAAAATATGACGGCTTGCGCTGGACCGCGCTCGTCACGGGTGCGGTGGTACTCACTATCTTGAGCTTTGTGCCTTTTCTTGGATTTTTGATCTGCGTCCTCATCTGGCTGGCGACTTTCGGCGCTGTCCTGCGAATCGCCAAAGAGGGCATCGCTTCTGAACACCACACGCAATTGCCAATCTAGCCACCTGTGCATAACCATATGGACGAGGAAATGCATCAGCAGTATCATTGGGTTGTGCGAATCTTAAGCTCTTTTGGAAGGTGGTGAAACCCAGTAATACAACTTTGAGTTAATATACGACGGTCGCGGTCGAAACCGTTAACCTTTAAAATCATAGGACACCCGGGGCAATCTGCTCTCAGGTTCAAGCGCAGCTTGAACTCTCAAAGTTGATATACTGGGTGAAACAAAAAATGATGGGAAAACATAGGGGTCTGCACATGCTGACCTTTACCCTCCTCGCTATCGGCGGGCTGAACTGGGGCCTGTGGGCGGTAACCGGCTGGGAAATCGGACAAATTTTCGGCGGCATGGATGAGACGATTTCCAGAGTAATTTATATACTAGTTGGACTGTCTGCGATTTACGAGATAGTCATGCACCCCAAACACTGCCGGATGTGCAATCCTGGCGACGACAACACCATGAGACAAGGTCCGGCCGGAATGTAAAGCGAAAGTTCAATTTAACAAAGTATAAACAACACCTCCCCGATCAAACTCGGGGAGGTGTTGTTTTCATGAAAATATCAACGCTGCGGATAAAAGCACGCCGAGTAGTATGCGAAACAAATGGGAGAATCGCCTGATCTGCGGGGAGTGAAGATGTTGTTCCAGAAAGGATATAGTCACACGCACAAACAAGGCCATCACTAGAATCTCTATCAGCAGATCAAGGGCTGGTAAAAATTGCGTGTCTACATAACTCTGGCCGAGGATAAATTTCAATGCCAAGCCCAGCAGTGCAGGGAGACTCAAAAACAGTGCTAATTTAGAAAGCGCTTTTCGCTCCACGAGATCGAAATCCGCGAGGAAGCGCGCACTTGGTGACACCAGACTTGCCAGGCTCACTGCCAGAAACGCACTCGGACCGATTTGCTGATAATACGGCAGGCCGGCGAAGCGCCGAGCTATCGCGGAAGCCAGCATGGCCGCCAGCGCGATCCCCAAAAGACCGGCGGCCAGAATGAGCAAATTTTTTGTGGTAAATGGATGAGTCTCGAGAAATAAAGTCAAACCAATGGGAATCGCTACGAGGCTGATGCTCATACTCACTAGTCGGTCGATGTCTTTGGGGTAGACAACGTGTCCTTTTTCCCGATAAATCCCGTACCTTTCAGTCGGGGTATTGAACCCCGCTGAAAGTCTATTCTGGTCCCCCAACCCCGCCGTCCGCCTAGGCGGACGGGTTTTCGGGAAAGGTGCGGGATAAATCAAACACCGTAGGAAAAATTTTATTGACGATTTAAATTCTTCCCACGAGTAAATGAGCGTCAGCAGAATGGAAACAACCAGAATTTTCCCCATGATTTCGAGCCTTTCCTCAAATCGCATAAACTCACCCTGAAACACTCAAATTTAGCAAAAAATTGGGCTTTTGTCAATGGGTCTGCTAAACTTATTTTACTATGTCACCCGAGGAACAACAAAAAGTAATTGACCGTTTGGCACGCGCGATCGAGGTTGCGTTCAACTCTCCGGGTCATCTATTTTGGCGCGGTATTCTCTGGGGGGTTGCCCGGGGTCTAGGCGCGACCCTGGGCCTCGGGATCGTGCTTGGCGCGTCATATTATTTCCTGCGCCTCACCGGACTCGATCACACGTTCGGCTCCGCGTTGAAAAGCATCGAGGAGCTGTCGAAATCAGTCAATTCGTTGAGGCAATAACTCCCCACCGCAACCTCTCTCCCCTCGTGATTACACTCGTGCACTCTCTCCTCGCCAGGAGAGAGTAATATTGAAAATTCTATGCAAACCCTCACCCGACAAACCATAAAAATTTTCTGGCAGCATGCCAGGCGATACACCTTGATACCTTATACCTTGCTACTCATCGTCGTGGCTGGCTCCCTGTTTCGAAATGCGCCGATCTTGCTCTACCGCAAGATAGTTGATTATTTGGCAACTAACCCTCATCAAGCTGTCATACAGCCAGCTCTGACCATTTTGTTTGTGATCATTTTGATTGAAACGGGCAGCCTTGCTCTGCGACGAATCCGGGATTTTCTCAATAACTACTTTCAGCCCCGCGTCCAAGCAGATTTACTACAAACCTGTTATGAATACCTACAAAAACACTCGATCGGTTTTTTCAATTCCAATTTTGTCGGCAGCCTAGTCACCAAAGTCAAACGCTACGAGCGATCTTTTGAGCAACTTTCCGATTTGTTCTTGTATAACCTTGGTCGATCGCTCGTAGAACTTCTTGTCATATCTGGGTTTCTGATATCCCGCAACAAATTGCTGGGTTTGGTTCTGCTTGGCTGGTCAGTGATTTTTTTCGTGGTGGTCTATCTAATCGCGATGAATAAACTGCCTTATGATTTGAAGCGCGCCAGGGCGGATACCGAGGTCACGGCTCAGCTTGCTGATACCATAACCAATAATTTCAACATCAAAATCTTCCCTAACTACCCTCTGGAAATCAAACGTTTCGCAGAGGTCACAGAAAATCAGTTTCGAGCCAGAAAAAAATCATATGATCTGGGAACTTATGGAGAAATTTTTCAAAGTGCTTACATGATACTGCTGGAGTTTGGCCTCATGTACCTCGGCATAAGATTTTGGCAAAAAGGGACTATCACAGTCGGGGACCTGGGCTTGCTGCAAGTCTACCTGTTTCGCATTTTCGACCAGCTCTGGGACGCGGGCAAATACATCCGAAATACCTACGAAGCTCTAGCTGATGCCAATGAAATGACGGAAATCTTAGTGAAATCTCACGAGATTAAAGATGCACCTCGAGCTAAAACGCTCACAGCGCAATCAGGGAAAATCGAGTTTACAAATGTGAATTTTGGCTACCACAAAGAGCTCGAAGTTTTAACTGATTTCACCTTATCCATAAAACCGGGAGCGCGGGTAGCTTTGGTCGGGCCATCAGGAGGCGGAAAATCGACTATCGTAAAATTGCTCCTGCGTTTCTATGATCTGCAAAGCGGGCAAATCCTCATTGATGGGCAGGATATCGCCACTGTCACCCAGGACTCATTGCGAGCCAATGTGGCGCTCGTTCCCCAAGATCCTGTGTTGTTCCATCGCTCGATCATGGAAAACATTCGTTATGCCAGGCCCGGCATCAGTGATGAACAAGTACTTGAGGCCTCGAAACTCGCGCATGCTCACGAATTTATTTCCAAATTCCCGGATGGGTACAGCACCTTTGTCGGAGAACGCGGAGTGAAGCTCTCCGGAGGCGAGCGCCAGCGGGTCGCGATTGCGCGGGCGATTCTCAAAGATGCGCCGATTCTCGTGCTGGACGAAGCCACGTCCAGCCTGGATTCGGAATCAGAATATTTCATCCAGGACGCACTGCGAAACTTGATGACAGGCCACACGACCATTGTCATCGCGCATCGCCTATCAACCATCATGCAAATGGACCGGATCGTGGTCATTGAAAATGGCAAAATTCTCGAGGCTGGCAAACATAAGGAACTCATCAAAGCTAAAAAAGGCACTTACCAGCGCCTCTGGAACATCCAAGCCGGAGGGTTTGCCCGTGTCTAAATTGATTCGGATTCTGGCGATTGAATCGTCTGCTGATGAAACTAGCGCCGCAGTACTCGAAGGGCAGAAGCGGAGTAAAAAATTCCATTTACTCTCCAATGCCATATATTCGCAAATCAAAATCCACCAAAAGACCGGCGGGATTGTGCCAGAGGTCGCGGCGAGAAGTCATATTGTAAAAATCCTGCCCGTAATCAAACAAGCTCTCGCGAACGCGGGAATGCAATTAAAAAATATCAATGCCATTGCTGTGACAGCAGGTCCAGGCCTCATCACCTCACTGATGATTGGTGTTGATACAGCGAGGGCGCTGGCATTTGCACTAAATATTCCGCTCATTCCAGTCAATCATCATGAAGGCCACCTCCTCAGCGCCATGGGCGCTGAAAATTTCAAATTTCAAATTTCAAATTTCAAATTTTTCCCCGCCCTCGGACTGGTGGTTTCCGGCGGGCATACCATGCTCGTGCTCGTGAAAAAAATCGGCCAATACAAGATCCTAGGCCAAACTCTTGATGACGCAGCCGGCGAGTGTTTTGACAAAGTGGCAAAAATTTTGGCTCTGCCTTATCCCGGCGGCCCAGAGATTTCTAGACTGGCGCAGAAAGGCAACCCTCATGCCATTGATTTTCCCCGGCCAATGTTGAAGAATAAAAATTATAATTTTTCTTTTTCAGGACTCAAGACCTCGGTTTTGTATTTTGTCCAAAATCACCCCTCCCTCAATGCCTCCCCCTCAAGGGGAGGGAAAATAAAAAATAAATTCCCCTCCCTTCAAGGGAGGGGCGAGGGGAGGGTGAAAATTGCTGACATTGCCGCCTCCGTCGAACAAGCCATCATTGACGTGCTGGTGAGTAAAACTATTCAGGCTGCCGCAGAATTCCGAGTCAAAACTATTCTCCTCGGCGGCGGCGTGTCCGCCAATCAAAAATTGCGTCGGACTTTGAAAAAGGAAATTCAAAAAAACCTACCAGCTACAAGCTACCAACTACCACCTGCTTCCCTCACCACTGACAATGCTGGTATGATAGCGATCGTAGGATTCTATAAATATTGCGCCAAAAAAACTTCAACTTACCATAAAACCGTAGCGAATCCAAACTGGGCATTGAAATCATGGGCGTATTGAGCGGGCTATGGTAAAATATAGACATGTCTAAGGCGCTACCAAAAAAAATTGACCCAAAAATAGAAAACGAAATCTACAAAAAATGGGAAAGTTCGAAATTTTTCAATCCTGACAATCTCGAGACAGCAGATGACCGGTTTTGGAAAGCTGAACCTTTTTCCATAGCCATGCCGCCGCCCAATGTTACCGCCGAACTCCATCTCGGCAGCGCTCTGTTTTTGACGCTCCAGGACATCATGGTGAGGCACGCTCGCATGCGCGGCTTCAAAACTCTATGGCTACCTGGAACAGACCATGCAGCGATTGCTACCCAAAACGTGGTGGAAAGAAAAATTTTGGAAACCGAAAAGAAAACCCGCCAGGATCTGGGCCGACAAGAGCTGCTGCGAAGGATTAATGAATTCGTGAGCCAAACTCGCGGCCACATCCAAAACCAAATTCGCAAAATGGGATCATCCTGCGACTGGTCGCGGGAAAAATTTACCCTGTCACCTGAACTCTCCCTGGCTGTGCGCACGGCCTTCAAACAAATGTATGACGCTGGCCTCATTTACCGCGGCGACCGCATGATCAATTGGTGCCCGCGCTGCGGCACCACGCTCGCGGATGACGAGGTAGAGTATAAAACCGTGAAGGGTGAAATGTATTATATTCGCTATCCCTTCAAGGGCGGCGAAAACTTTTTGACTGTAGCCACAGTCCGGCCGGAGACCATGCTCGGCGACACAGGTGTGGCCGTCAATCCAAAAGATCTGCGGTACAAAAAATTCGTTGGTAAAATCCTCATGCTGCCCCTGCTTAACCGGGAGATTCCGATTGTTGCCGACGACCACGTTGATCCGGAGTTCGGCACTGGAGCTGTCAAAGTGACACCCGGTCACGATCCGAACGATTTTGAGATCGCTAAACAAAACGGCTTGGAGATGATCAACCTCTATACCCCCGACGGCCACATCAACCCCGAGGAAGCCACAGATCACGGCTTCGACGAGTATGGTGGCCTTCGCGCCGAGGAAGCTCGTGACAAAATCCTCGCTGAACTGGAGAGCAAGGAGTTTCTCGAAAAAACCGAACCTATCGAACATCGGGTGGGGGTTTGCTACCGTTGTGACACTGTAGTCGAACCCATGATTTCCAAACAATGGTTTGTGGGAGTCAATACAGAATTTAGAATAGAGAATAAAGAATTTGGAAAATCATTAAAACTGTCTGAAAAAACCACGCTCAAAGAGTTGATGACCGCCGTGATAAAATCTGGAGCCGTAAAGATCGTGCCGCAGCGGTTTGAAAAAAATTATTTCGAATGGATGAAAAATCTCCGTGACTGGACTATCTCTCGCCAAATCTGGTACGGTCACCAGATCCCGGCATGGTATTGCCAAAACTGCAAGGCTGTCATCGTGGCCATCGAGACGCCAACTGCTTGCGGGGAATGCCATGCCACGCTCATGGTTCAGGACGAAGACACGCTCGATACCTGGTTTTCCTCTGGCTTATGGACTTTTTCCACCCTAGGCTGGCCCTCCTCCGCCAAAACTCGGGAGGGCAAGCCAAGTGATCTTGAGCTTTTTCACCCTACCACGATTTTGGAAACTGCCTACGATATCCTGTTTTTTTGGGTCGCCCGGATGATCCTGATGAGCGGATTTTTGCTGGGCGACATCCCGTTTAAAACCGTATATCTCCATGGCCTGGTGCGAGATATCGAGGGCAAAAAAATGAGCAAATCCAGTGGCAATAAAATTAATCCGCTTGAGGTTCAAGCCAAATTTGGCACAGATGCCTTGCGCTTATCTCTGATTCTCGGCAACACGCCAGGTAATGATATGAAATTTTCAGAAACCAAAGTCGAGGCCGGACGAAATTTCATCAACAAATTGTGGAATATCGCAAGATACCTTATTTCCTTGGAACCCTCTCCCCTTGCGGCCGTGCCCACCATAGCCTCTGGCGAAGGCCGGGGTGAGGGGCCGAAAAATCTCTCCCTAGCCGCCGAATGGATTGAAGAACGTCTCAATATTGCTACTACCATTACCAATCAAAAAATTGCCGCGCACGACTATGGCAGTGCCGCCGACGAGCTCATGAAATTTACTTGGAATGAGCTCGCGGATTGGTATCTGGAGATTGCCAAAATAGAAAAACCGAAACCAGAGCTTGGAAAAAAAATTCTGGAAAATCTCCTCAAACTCTGGCATCCGTTTATCCCATTTATCACCGAATATATCTGGTCGCAGTTTCATGCTTCGCTGCTCATGGTGGAAGAATACCCTACTCCCGCCGCGGGCGGGAAATCCCAAATTACAAATTCCAAATCACAAACTCAATTCAAACATCTCCAGGAACTCATAACCGGACTACGCAATCTGCGGGCCGAGTATCGGGAAGAGTCGAAAAAAATACTCGCGAGCTACGTCGAATTGCCAAACAGTCTCTCGTGGATCCACGACTATTCTGGCGTTATCGAGCGTCTGTCCAGAACCAAGATAAATTTTGCAAAGATGGACGAGGACAAAAAAATGCCATACTTTTTCTGGTCCCCCTACGGAGGATCTCCCGAAGGGGGGGGAGAATCAGTCAAGGTTTATCTCATCATCCCCAATTTTGACCCAAAAACAGAAATCACCCTAACCGAAAAAAAACTTACGGAAACAGAGGATAGGATAAAAAAACTTTCTTCTCAGATGAGCAAACGCGGTTTTCTGAAAAAAGCTCCGGCCGATATCATCACCAAGATGAAAACGGATTTAACTAGCGCCGAAGCGCGCGCGGAAGCACTCAAAACCAAACTCAAACATCTGAAATAGACCCAAGGATGCCTCGCCCCACAACATTCCACAGCGCTTCCGTCGCACAGACCAAGGTTCTGGGAAAAAATTTTGGAAAAAACATAAGGACCGGAGCGATCTTGGCCCTGGCAGGCCCCTTTGGAGGAGGAAAAACCACGTTCGTACAGGGCCTGGCATCCGGCGTGCGTCTCGGACGAAAAATCGTCAGTCCAACATTTGTCAAAATGGCAAGCTACGCAATCCCCAACACTGATCGCCGATTTTATCACCTCGATCTTTTCCACCTACGTAGCCGCTCGGAATTTCGGGAGCTTGGGCTTTCGGAAATTCTCAAAAACACACGAGACATAGTAATTATTGAATGGCCGGAAAAAGTGAAAGCCTGGCTTCCGCCCAGAACCCATTGGATTCATTTTGCCCATGACCCCAAAAACGCCAAAACCCGCATCATCCAAATCCGCTAATCACCTGTTTTCAGCCGTGGCTCTGCTGAGTTTGGGACTGGTCGCATTGTCACTGACTTTGGCCCTGTCCGTCTCAAGCATGTCCTCGTCGGAAAAGAGCTCCCAGAGCTATAACAATCTATTTTCACGCGCGGCACTTGCCGGAAAACGATCTCGAAATCTCACAATTCAGGCTGCGAGTATCAGCTTATCCCTCCCTCACAGGGAGCTGGCAGTATGGCAAACTGCGGTTCCGTCGAACTATAAGCCAAGGCCTGAGTCTTCGCTATTGCAATATTTTTACGCGCAGCTTGGCGTAGCACATCCCTGGGCCAGCTACCAACCTTCCTCGCGCATCACTGGGTATGCGTTCAATGAAGATCGTCTCGGTTCCTGGATTTTGGAAAACGCAACCAGGCTCAATCGGGAACCGCGGAACGCAGTGTTAACTATAGAAAACGGGAGAGCAGTGCAATTTCAGGAACATCTTTCTGGTTATACCTTGAGTGCGCACAGCGCGGCACATGCCCTAAAAACAGCCATCCTCGCTGGTAATACAGAACTCGAGATATCGCTCGACCTTCGCTCGCCCGAAATTCGGCTTTCAAATCTCAACAATCTTGGCATCCGGGAGCGCGTGGCCACAGGGCAATCGGATTTTACCGGCTCCTCGGCGGCCCGTATCAACAACATCCGGGTGGGTGCCGCCCAATACAATGGTGTGATTTTAGCACCCGGTGAAGAATTCTCTTTCAATAAATATTTAGGGCCGGTAGATGCCGAGCATGGGTTTCGGCCTGAACTCGTGATCAAACCGGAAGGGGCTACTCCAGAGTTCGGTGGCGGTCTTTGCCAGGTTTCGACAACAGCCTTCCGAGCCGCATTTTTCGGCGGACTGCCCATCACCCAGCGGCGGAATCATTCATACGCTGTTCATTACTACGAATGGATTGCGGACGACCGCCCGCGCGCGGTGGGCCTCGATGCCACGATTTACGCTCCCTATCAGGACATGAAATTCGTCAATAACACACCCGGTTCTCTACTTATTTCGACGCGGCTCGAGGGCAAAAGACTGTATTTTGATTTTTATGGCACTCCGGATGACCGCCGAGTCCTAGTTGACGGCCCCCATCCTTTTGACAAAAAAGCCTCTGGTGCGGTAAAATCTACTGTCAGAAGGACTGTGATCAAAGACGGCCAAAGCCAAGAGGTCACATTCAATTCCGTTTACATTCCAGCAAAAACTGCAAAACAAACCCTGGAATTGCCTGCTGCCCCTCCGCCATTTGCTCCAACCACCCCCCCGCCCGGAGTCCCCGCCCCCTCACCAACAACTAATTAATTTCCTAACTCCAGCTTATGAATTTCCAAATAACCGCAAAGAAAATACAGGATTTGAAGACCGACGCTCTGGTCGTTTTTCTACCCCAAGATCAAACAAACACTCAAGAAAAATCTCTTGATAAATGGTGCGGAGGCGAGATCTCTCACCTGCGTGAAACTGGGGATTTTACGGGAGAGGGGGGGAAAACCCGAGTGCTGTTCCAATCCAAAACAAGGCCCAGGCTCGTTCTCGTGGGGCTTGGCAAAATCAGTACTCTGTCCCTGGAAACTTTGCGCGAAGCAGGGTCTCTAGCGGTGCAAACTCTCAAAAATCTGCCTGTAAAACGCGCTGCTGCGATGCTGCCCAAGATCCCGAGATGCAGAGTGCGTGACACAGCTCAAGCTCTCTGTGAAGCAATGATGCTCGGGGCTTACGAATTTACCCATTACAAAACTGCAAAAAAAGACAAGCAAGAAATCGACACCGTTGAAATCCTGGTTGAAAAAAACGAGCAGCGCGAAGTCAGCACAGGTGCTGAAGATGCAACTATTCTCGGACGAGCCGTGGTTGCGGCTCGCGACCTTGGCAATCATCCGGCCAATATCGCCACTCCTGCACACCTCGCACAGCATGCCCAGGATCTGTCCCGCAAATTCCCCAACAAAGTTTTACGAATCAAAATCTTGAACAGGCCGGAGATTGAACGAGAAAACATGGGCGCTCTGCTCGCGGTTTCGCGCGGCTCGGACGAAGAACCGAAATTTATCATCCTCGAGTATTACGGCAAACCGGCCCGCCGCCGAGGAGGGAAGAGCGGACCAGTCATCGCGCTCGTGGGCAAAGGCATAACCTTTGATTCTGGCGGCATCAATCTCAAGCCTTCGGAAAAAATGGAAGAAATGAAATATGACATGGCCGGAGCCGCGACAGTCCTCGAGACCATTCGAGCGGCAGCCGAGTTAAAACTCCCCCTTAACCTTGTCGGTCTCATTCCTGCTACCGAAAATCTGCCCTCTGGCAAAGCCACCAAACCCGGAGACATCATCCGTTCGCGATCTGGGAAAACTATCGAGATAGTCAATACTGATGCTGAAGGGCGACTCGTACTCGCCGATGCTTTGGATTTCGCTAAACAATACCAGCCTAAGCTGGTCATTGATTTTGCCACCCTCACCGGCTCTATCATGGTGGCGCTTGGAGATGACATCATCGGCGCATTTGCCACCGGGGAAAAATATTTGCAGGCCCTGGAGAGCGCGGCTCGCGCCACTGGAGAAAAAATTTGGCCCATGCCCTTTGATAAAGATTATGAACCATTTATCAAGAGTGATTTCGCGGATTTGCGAAACCAAGCGTCTTTCCGCTACGGAGATGCGATTCATGCTGCCAATTTTTTGAAAAATTTTGTGGATTATCCGTGGATTCACCTGGACATTGCTGGCACGGCTTGGGCCACGCGGGATAAACCTTACCGCCCCAAAGGCGCCACTGGCTCCGGCCTCCGCCTGGTGATCGAGTTTTTGAAAAGGTTTAGCAAATAACTCTGTTTTTGTCATTCTGAACTTGATTCAGAAAAAAACCACCATCAACGACCTGGCCAAAATTATAAAAAGGGGGTTGGTGAAACTTCCAGCAGATTTGGTCGGAATGAAAAAAAAGTAGACACAACGGTCAGCTTACTGAACACAATAGTTGGTTTGTTGAAGCTGACACGGCATGAAATGAAGGGAATGGCGAAAGCTGCAGACATGAAAGAGGTCAAAGGCACAGTGAACTCGATTTACAAATATTGCTAAAACGTCTGGAAAGAATTGAAAATCAGCTCGGACTTCCTCATGCGCTTGCTCAAAAAACCTAATTCCCGCGAAAGCGGGAATTTTCATTATTTTGGCAATAACTGTTCCTGATTATCATTTCCAAATTATGTCCGCTGCAGTGCTTGAGTAACCCAAGATACGACTGCACTCTTTGAAAATGTGCTGGCAAACCCTGTCCCTGCCGCAATTTCTTGAACATTCGCCTTTTGGTTTTCGTCCTTAATATGATATGACGCGGTAAAACCACATACCCGAGAAAATCAATGCCTTGCCGCAATTTTCTGACCACTACTTTATCAGGATGAAGTTCTAAATTTAATCTGTTCCACAAAAAATCTCGCATGAGCGGTAATGTTTGTTGCAGATACATCTCGCTCTGGTGTACTATAATAAAATCATCAGCATAGCGGAAATAGTGCTTGACCCGCAATGTATGTTTTACAAACTGATCTAATTCATTGAGATATATATTCGCAAAAATCTGCGAGGTGAGATTGCCGATAGGAACTCCCTTTAACTCTCTCTCTCTCTCTCTGTTCGCGGTTATCCACAGTTGATCTAAAACTACCCACAATTTCTCTGACCAGCCACAAAAACTGGCTGTCTTTGATTTTGTTTTCAACGAGCTGCAAGAGCTTTCCATGAGAAACATTGGCAAAAAATTTCTTGATGTCGCATTTGAGTACAAAAACATTGCGGCGGTAATGCCGCGATTCGCTTCGCAAGCAGCGCGCCAAGTTTCTCACTGCCAGATGCGTGCCTTTGCCAATTCTTGAGGAATAGGAGTGATAAATAAACTGCGGGTTGAATATAGTGTAAAGCTCTTTGAAAACCGCGTGGTGAACCAGCCGGTCTCGCACTGTAGCCTTGCTAATCACCCGATGCTTTGGATCGAAAATGTGAAAGGTGGTGTAAACGCTGTGTCTATATTTCCGGCTTTTCAAATCGCTGTGCAAAGCAAAGATATAATCCTCCAAATGCCGCTCAAATTGCAAAACGTCGAGCTTTTTTGTTTTGCCTCTGCGAAACTCCCGCCAACAAGCAAACAAATTCTCTAAACCAATTAACTCTTCAAACATGACCTACGGTGATC
>JAHFJD010000001.1 GCA_023246055.1 Candidatus Doudnabacteria bacterium | reverse complement strand
CCGGACGGCTCGCAACCCAACCTATCATTGTCACGTTTCCATGTTTCCTCGTCATACAGGAACCATCCCTTCGGGTAGCGCAACTGAAATCGATACTTTTGGTTCAGGTATGTTTCCCACGCAGTGTTCCGCTCCCTGTCCATGAGAACTGTAGTGTCCGGACGTTCCTTAGAGGGACCATGATGCACCGAACGATTGACTCGTTGACTCTGGTACACGAAAAGAGCACTGCCGACAACACCTGCGCCTGCCAATCCCATTAGAATTTTTGCTGTTTTTGGAGAAATGTATGCGGAATTAAGGGCAACTTCACCATAATAAAGTTGCGGCATTTGGTCAAACGTCCGGCTGTGGATAAGCCTAACGGTCTTAGTCGCTTCTGATCCGTGCGGCATCCTGATTTGTCCGCTTCCAAAGCTGATCAAACTTTCAACACCATTAGGAGTCTCGTCCCGCCAAGATACTTCGCCCAAGCGTATGTCGACAAGTCAGACCCGACCTATGTTACTTCTTCCTCACCAAATTCCCGACCTGAAAACCAGTACCGGACACAACCACTGCTGTGGATGAACTCTCCCCTACCTGCTCAACCTGGCTTGAAAGTCACGCAAATCCGTAGAATGGACTTCAAGTCCCGTTGCCCGTTCAATTACTCAACCGGCACGCCGAAATCGAAAATCCGAAGCGGCCTAGCAGACCACCCTGCAGGCCCGTACTAAGCTACTTCTTCGTCACAAGATTCCCGACCTGAAAGCCGGTGCCGGAAACAACCACTGCCGTCGATGAACTCTCCTCCACCTGCTCAACCCTGGCTTGGCCGAGATCCTCGATTTCTTCCTTTATCACTTTTCCCGAATCCGGATCTTTGATGGTGCTCTTGATGTTGGAGACCACGAACACATCGCCGACCTGAACCCCTTGCGGCGCGCCCACGTTCAGGACGAGTTTCTGGCCGTCCACAAAAGCGACTTTGCCTCGGATCTCAATCTTTCTCACCGGTATCTTGTTGTTGGCTTTAATGAGTTCATCAGCGAGATTGCTTACAGCGAGAACTGTGGCTTCGCCGAGAATCGTCTGCCGGAAATCGCTGCTGGTCATGCTCATGCCTCCACCGGCGATCGTTCCGCCACCAACGCCCAACCCACCAAGTAAAGTTCCTTCTCGCTTTGAGGTTCCTTCGCCGCTCGCGGAGCCCAGCACCTGGCCGGTCGTCGCATCAATGATTCTGGCCGTCACCGCCACCTTGGCCTTGCCTTTCTGTTTGCCGAATTCTGCCACTCCGCCGACTACTGGGACGAACTTGATCAGGCCGCCGCCAAATCTTGAATTCTTTTGCTCGGTCCCAAATTGCGTGACGCTGCCCGTGACCAGCGCATGCGCACCAGCCAATTTGCCAACCACCTGTGTGGCCTGAGTTCCACCGGTTCCGGTGGATACGCCTTGCCCGGCAATCGCTTGTTCGTTGACCACGGCATCCAATCGCTGCCGCTCGATCAGCACGTAGGTATCTCTTTTAAGTAACTCATCGACCAAGAGATCGGAGATGCCCTTTCCAACATCCCAACCCTCAATGCCTTTTTGAACGGCTCCGAACTCAAAATTCAGCACGGCGACATTCTTCTTGGTGGGCTGTTGGGCCCATAGCGGTGCCGCCAACGGCAGGGTCAAGGGTTGAAACGTGGTCCCAGCAAGAATCGCATTCAAGCAAATGAATCTCAAAGGTTCGCCGTTGTTCCTCGTCCAATTCTTCAAAGCAATACGGTCCGATCAAACGACTCAATTCGGGAACAGCGCAGACCTGCTGACGGGCAGGTAATTGGCTACTCATGCTCGCCACCTTTTTCTTTAGTCGGTTGTGGCCTCGAGATTCTTCTCTCCCAATACAGTTCAAGGAACATTTTCTTAGCTTCCGAGAGCTTCCGATCAATTGTCCCCGTGGCTCGTTTCAGTTCAGACGCAATTTGCTTGCTGGGGCGATCCTCAGCGAGCCGCCACTCCAAAATCTGACGATGCACCGTTGGCATGGAGTCGAGCACTTCCCTGACCGTCAGAATTGTTTCCGGGTCAATGGATGGGGCTGACATTTGATCCGGGTGAAGCGGTATCAAATCAGTAGTCATTGCCCGATGTGCCGGAGCCAGAGGGTTTCGGGCAGCGGTCCGGTGATAATCAACGATTTTGCCCTCCACGATCCGATAGAGCCAAGAGGCCAGTTTAGCTTCGCCGAGAAACAGATTCCTTCGAAGTTCATGAATTGCGGTCGCGAGCGCGGCGTGCGCGACTTCTTCGCAGTCTTGCCAGGGCACTTTGCCCTTTCTGGCGAAAGTCAGAAACCGTGGCTTGAACCGCCGGATGAAGATCTCAACGGCTGAATCATCCCCCGACGAAACAGCTCGGGCCAATCCAAGATCGGGATCCTCCGTCACCATGATCCGGCGATTGTACGCGAAACGGAAACAAGCCGAAGCTGCGCAAAAGAAATATTCTTCGATCCGAAGAATTCAGCTCCACCTGACGACCTACTGATACAGAAGTGTTCTCCGGCTCGGAAAAGTTGGCGTCTCGACTGGGGTCGAGCCAATCGAAGCGAATCAATAGCGGTTGTTGACTCAGGTCAAGGATTAAGGTTGGCAGTTTGTTCACGAAAAACGATCAGCATGTCCTTTGCAGTGAAACATCCTGCGCCACAGGACTCTAACAGCGTGGATGGTGAAATTGTTTTGAAATTGTTGCGTAAAGTTGACGAAATGCCCCATATTCTCTACGATGCCTTTGCATCCCTAACAAGTTACGTATGAGTAGGAAACTCATTTTTGCAGCCATAGGACTGGCTCCAGTGATAGTCATTGGGGCTCTCGCCGTAGCCGCCCGACCGAAGCCAACCCCGACGCCGGAACTGACGGCAAGCCCATCGCCACAAGGTCAGGCTAAGATCACCTGGTCACAAAGCCAGATTTCCGAAACGCTATTCCCCGGCACAAATAAGATAGTGACCGTGCGATTCCGAAGCAGCCAAGACCTAGGCAGCGTTGCCTTGTGGATCACGCCTTCCCTGGACGGCACTGTCTCTACGAATCCATCGAGTTTCGCTTCCATCAGGGCTAATCGCGACTATGAAGTCGCGGTAGTTGTGTCGGTGCCCGCCGAATTTAAGAAGCGAAGCTTCGGCGGCACGATCCACTTGAGGAATGATGGGAAACCGCCCAGAACGTTTGCAGAGCCGTTGCAGGTAGAATTCAGGATTGACTTTTTGACATATAAATCAGAGTCGATAGGTGTCACTTTCAGTTATCCTCCAGCTTGGATTACCACAGAGGTCGCCACGCCTTCTCCGAACGATCCAACACCAACGATCCTAGCCGTCACTAGTCCTTCAGGAAGTAAGCTGCTGGTCCTCCCCGATGGCGGCGAGGGATATGACCTAGGCGATGAGTTAGAGCAGACAGTATCGGCCATAACATTGTCGGGATTCTCTGGGGTGCGGCGGGATTTCAAAGACTCAAATGGCAGAGCTTTTCTATCCCACATCGAGTTGAGGGGGATTCCAGGTCATCCTGCTTTCGTCATCGAGCTACGAGTGCGCTCGACAGCCGACCTAACATCCTTGGAAACACTACTGCGGACCATACAGGTGAAATTGTGATCAGACGCTCACTAATACTTAGTGCAGTACTTGCGCTCCCCGCGAACGGACAGTCCACTCTAATTTTACCATTCCCAGAAAGCACGGCATACCGATGCTCACAAAATCCGGGTAATAACTTCAGCCACAATGACCAGTACAACCAATATGACTTCGATTTCGCTCTTCTTCCTGGCCGCGACGTCACCGCTGCGGCCGACGGAACTGCCTATATTCATCCCGAGCCAGCTTTCCCATCCACCTTCAACACTTACAAAGCCCCAGGGAAGCGTTGTATCGGAGGGCCCGATGATGGCCAGGTATGTAAAATTAGTACTGATTGTTCCTCTACGATCTGTAAGTCAGTCGCATTGGGCAATCACGTAACGATCGATCATGGTGATAACTTATTCACAGTATACGGCCATCTTGAGTCTTTTCTTATATCTAACGGAACAATAGTGATCGGGGGGGAAAGGATTGGAAAGGCGGGGAACACGGGAAACTCACAGGCAAATCACCTCCATTTTGGACTACATTCCGGGGATGCACGTAAGGATGCGAATGATACAACGATGAATGCTCACAGGTCGAAGCCATTCCCGACACCTCAACAATTTTACGGGTCGCCCGGCAACTGTGTGAAACCGAGTTTGGATCAACACCGCGGCTAAAGCTTGTCAAAGCCAATGGACGCCACCTGCCCTTTCAGGATCGCTACTTCGATTTCGTATTCTGTATCGATTCTTTGGCCTACGTGCGTGAGGAAGATAAAAAGGCTACCCTCATCGAGTTCAGCCGAATTCTGAAGCGAGATGGAAAGCTAATAGTGTGCTTGCCGAACGAGATGGGGCCCGTTTTGCTCGTACGCCATCGACGTTCTTCCATCGCAGCGCGAGCAGCTCGCCGCGACGCATTCCGGTGAGAATTGCAAGCCCAACCATGGTTTGTGCCATGATCGGCAAAGCGTCGAGCAGTTGCTTTGCCTGCTCCGGATTCAATACCCACTTGGACCGCACGGCGATGAGCTGCGGTAGATTGACCCCGTGGGCCGGATTCGCCTGAAGGTAATCCCACTCCACCGCTTTTCCCAAAACCGCGCTGAGCACGTTATGCACATGATGGACAGAATGAGGCGCATACCCGGCACGGTGAAGTTCCGCGATGTAGCTTTGGATTTCTTGCTTCGTCACGTCAGTCAACTCCCAGTCTCCGAAACGTGGAATGAGCTTCTTGGTTACGGTATCCCCGCGAACAAGCCGCGAGGAGTATTTGTACATGGGGAGTACAGTTGCTTTCCAAACCGTGGCGAGTTCCGAAAACGTGATAACCGGACGTTGGACCGTCGTCGCTGCCGTAGCCAGCCGCTCGTTGAGAATATCAACCGCTTTCCTCTTGGATACGCGGCCCACAGCTTCACAGCGATTGACGAACCGCTTCGTTCCATCCGGTAGGATTTGAATCTCGCGCCAGCGGATTGCAAAACCCTTCCCCCGTTGAATCACACATCCGCTCCCATAAGAGCGTTTACTTTGTCGAGCCACCGATTGTTTCTCCTTTCGATTGTCGGTTGGCTCTTCTGGTTCTTGTTGCGTGGCCACCGTGTCCGCATTCAATGCGTGAACGCCGCCTGAGGCGGGCGTGATTACGACAGGTTAGGTTTTAAGAAATATCCGCATAACCAAGATCATGAAAGTATCTATACGGGTTCCCTCGCAACGCGTCAAGACGAAACCCTCATCGTAACGCCCACTTTCCTTTTTACAGAAATTTTATACTTCCATAAGCAGACGGTATTAAAAGGAGTTTCTGAACTGTAAGTCCTATTGAAACAATAACTTGAATGGTATATACTGCCTTGTAATCTGCGGTGTCCAGCCAAGGATTTCGATAGTTCCTTCCTACTTCAATGAATCATTGAGCACCCCACGAAAGTGGTAATTGGTGGTGTTGCGAACGCTTTATTCTTTGACCCAACGCGTGGCTGACCGCGTCTTCGTTGGGTTATTGGCGCTCAAAATGGCCACTACACTAGCCATGGAGTAAGGGGGCCTCAGGGTCGTCAATGCTTGTTTCCGCCGATGATAGGGATGCTCACGCTAGCACACGTTTACTAGTGTGTCCTAGCGGCACGCGGTAGCGCTAGTAGATGTGGAGCATGGTTTATCACGGTTGTCTAGGAAATGGGAGCGCGCAAGTCATTGTGCACAACATTGGCGTCGGCCACAGACCCAAGCACGACTTGTAAGACGTGCGTGGCTGCAAGCTGCTATGTCCGAGTCCTATCGGACATAGCAGCCCAAGTTATATTTACAGGAGGATGGTGTGGATTTCCTTCAGCTACTAGCTCGGGGAGATTTCGGCAGGTTGCTTTTGCAGCCTGCTTTTCGTATGCTCTGCCCAATCCAATCCAAGTAAACGCGTATGCGATGCTTTGTTCCAGACGATCCAAAGTGGATAAGAGCTCTTAAACAATGGGTGAGTAAGCCCACTACGTTAAACACAATTCGAGACATTGAGAGGTGGGCGGACACTTTGGATACCGATAGCCGAGGTGAATTGTCAGCGTTCTTCGAAGTGGCATTCCCCTGGCAAAAAGCGAGACAAGCTGACTTGGTTCTGGCGTTTCGAGATCGACTAGCGGTCTGTGAAGTCAAGAATCTACCTGGCGATGAAGTTTCTCGCCAGCTCCACTCCTTCTTGGAAAAGTTGGAGCGTTTACAGGGATTCCTTAAGGGAGCACTCGTTAATCAGGGTATAAGGTTTCTAAGCCGTCGCGACCCAGAAATTCTGTTCTATTGCCCTGGCCTTGATCTTTCAGACATTCAGAAGATCAAGTCGGATCTCCATGACCTCTCGCATGACAATGTCGGAATCGCAGGCGAACCGAAAGCGAATTATACCCATGAATACAACTTGCTCGATGTTTTGAAGAAGCAGCTTCGTAGCGCGCAAATTGACGGTCACCTCTCCGCTGCAGACCAATTAAAGTCTATCATCAAACAACGCCTAGCCTCCTTTCCAGACCTAGAAAGTCTTTCAACCTTCCTAAGACAGAACCTAGATGGTGTTCACAATCTGATTTCAAAACCCTGGTACTTAGACAAATTACGATCAAGTGATTACGAACGGTTGAAAGAATCGCTTAAAACTGTTCGTTTCGTCGACGTTGTCTCTGTGCCTGGACTGGGGAAAAGCGAGCTAATCAAGCACTATATACGCAATCGAGAACGCGACTGCTTTCCAGTTAGTCCGGGAGATGCTCGCTCCGTGGATAAGTTCCTACAACACACCTTTCGGGCGGTGACAGATGCTGATCCCAGCGGTCTAGGCCGTACAAAGCTAATTGAGGAACTGGATTCGAAGGATATTGTTATATGGGTCGAATCCTATCCAATTGCTGCAGCCAACAGTATCAGGGAATTTGTGCGCGAGGTCACCTCACAAGGGAAGACCGCTCCGGCTCGGGATCGTACTGTATGGATTTTCGAATCCATTTACCCCTTGGATGTGGCAGAACTGCCGAGCCTCAAGCTTCAACCTCTCAGGCGCTCAGACATCGCAGCCATCTTGAATCGGATGGACCTTCCGCGTGACGTGGACGTAGCTACCATCGCCGCGATGTCAAGTGGCAATCCTGGGACCGCCGTCAGGATGACTCAATCAAAATTTCTGAGGCTATCTGACAACCATTGCGACTACTTTCTGGAGTCGCTATCGAAACGCGCAAGAGCGCTCCTCGACCTTTTGGTCCTTCTGGATTCGAATGCGCCTTTAGGATTTACGAAGACGCTCTTTGTGAGGGCCGCTGAGAGTGCATTTCAAAACCTGAACGAACATCTGGAGAGTGACATCACTCGGCTGATCGACGATCTTGATACGTTCGGTTTTGCGAGCGTAATTCATGTTGATGCCTCACAAATCGATCCTACTGCGGAGAATCTTTTCGCTAGTCTCGTCCAGCCGATTACATTCGTCCAGCGCATCAATCAAGGATTGGTTGACCGCGTACGGCGAGATATAAAAGATAAGACTAAATCAGACTTGCTAAGTGCGATCCAGGATGGTTTGGTGTCTGGTTCCCGAATTGGAAACGACCTGTCGGAAGTCACTTTTGCGCTGATCAGCGGTGATATTTGGCCTTTTTTCCGGTCGTCATTCAGGCACACGAACACTCACGTTGAAAGCGTTCTGGAGTGGATTCTGGCGAACCCATACCTACGATTTAAGCCAGGCCAGGACTACCTCGTAAAGTCATTGGAAATCTTGCTGCAGCTTAAAACGTTGGGCGAAAGCGCTAACGAGTTTCCACTTGAACGGCCGGATCCTTCCAATCTCCAACAGTGTTGCGCGTACGATGTAGTCCGTGCCAGGTGGCGAGAACGCATGGACACCAAGCCGGACTTTGCTGAATGGCGAAAATGGGCCGATACATGCAGTGACAAGGATCTTCGTGTCGAGATCACCATTCGCTTGGCAGAAGTACTATTGCGAAACGAGCAATATGGACAAGTTTGGGGAATGCTAAACGAGTTGCTTCAGGAGCACGCCGGCGCCAGCGAAGCGGCGCGTGGACTGCTTTATTGGCATGTCTTCGCTTTTCTAAATCGGAAGAAGGATGCCCACCTTGCTGGGTTGGACGACCGAGCGATTGGGGGATACATCCGACGATAAAGGGCGAGAGTTTCTCCACGTTTTATCACCACTCTAGCCAGTAATCTTTTAACTAAGTAAGTCTCAAGTCCACCAACAACCATGAAACAAGTGTTTGGTTACATCCGTGTTTCTACGCCCAAACAAGGCGAAAAAGGCGTCTCTTTGCAAGAACAGCGAGGCGCCATCGAGCGATTCTGCCGAACCCGCGGGTTCGATGTTGGAGAATGGTTTGAAGAAAGAGAAACCGCTGCCAAACGCGGACGACCGATTTTCAATCAAATGCTGAAAGCATTGAAAGCCGGCAAGGCGACCGGTGTGGTCATTCACAAGATCGACCGCAGCGCCAGGAACCTTCGGGACTGGGCGGATCTCGGAGAACTCATCGATCAGGGGACTGATGTTTGGTTTGCCAATGAAAGCCTGGATCTGAACACGCGCGGCGGGCGGCTGACCGCTGACATTCAAGCTGTCGTGGCCGCCGACTATATCCGAAACCTACGCGAAGAGACGCGCAAAGGATTCTATGGCCGGCTCAAGCAAGGTATCTATCCGCGCCCTGCCCCGTTGGGTTACCTTGATCAAGGAGCCGGTCAACCCAAGGCCATCGACCCGGTCAAAGGGCCACTCGTTCGTCTGGGTTTCGATCTGTACGCATCCGGAAGATACAACCTTGATCAACTGACGGAGGAAATGACGAAGCGAGGCTTGAGAAACACCAGGAACCGCTCCGTGCAGCGGGCCCGGTGGGCCTTGATGTTACGGGATCCCTTCTATGTCGGTGTGATTCTCATTCACAGCACTGGAGAATCCTTTCCCGGCGCTCACGTACCGCTGGTACCGAAGCCTACCTTCGATCGTGTGCAAGCCATACTCGATGGACGTTATCACCCGAGGAATTTCCGGCATTGGTTTGCTTTCCGGCGGCTACTGGCGTGCAGCCTCTGTCAGGCAACCATGATCGGCGAGCGGCAGAAAGGCCATGTTTATTACCGTTGCCATACTTCGGCATGTCCGACCCGTTGCGTACGAGAGGAGGCCGTGGACTACGCTGTTAGGGCGGAATTGTTCAAGCTGGAACTGGAGCCGCTGGAAGAAGTCCGGGCTCGGCAAGCCATTGAAAAACTGAAAGCGGACTGGAAGCAGAATACGGAATCGGCACAGAAGGGTTTGCGATTGCGGATTTCGAACATTGAACAGCGGTTGGCTCGCCTGACCGACGCCTACCTGGATCAAGTCCTCGATAAAGAAGCGTTTGACAATCGGAATCGGCTTCTGCTGTTGGAGAAGAAAGATCTAGAGCAGCAGCTGGGAGCCCCAGAGAAAATGGCTGCCGTTCCCGATCACGTCCTCAATGTTCTCGAACTCGCAAAAACCGCATATTCAAGCTACGAAATGGCAAATGAAGAAGAAAAGCATTGTTTGGTGGAAACGTTGACCTCGAACCGGTTGGTGAGCGCGGAAAATGTGATCCTTAAGCTAAAAGAACCTTACGACTTGATCGCCGATCGGAGAAATTACTTGGGTGGTGGGCGTAGAGAGACTCGAACTCTCACGGCCTTGCGGCCATACGCTCCTGAAGCGTACGCGTATACCAGTTCCGCCATACGCCCATCAAGAATAAGTAATTTGTTAAACTTGCAAAGAGTTAGTGCGGGGTGAACGTACGCGTATACCAGTTCCGCCATACAGGCACCAGCTATGCGGGGCAAATCTGCCTGCCCGACTGAAATTTGCTTTGCAAATTTGGGCGGGCCAGTTCCGCCACGCGCCCTTATCAAAGTATTCTACTTCTTTACTCTCCTGGTTTCAATATACCACTCCCGGATATCGGCAAATCGATCAGCCGCGGTAACCACAGTGCCCAATTTCACGCCTTGGATTTTGGCGGGTAGATTGTAGACATACAGGCTACGAGTCAGAAAGATAGCTGGAACCACGCCGACAAAAATTTCCTGAAATTGTCGATATTTTTGGGCACGAACCACTGCCGAGACATTACCTCGAGCCTCAACCAAAAGACGATCTGCCTGCGCGTTCGCAAAAGTCGTGAAATTGAGACCCGGATCGCGGCGCTGGGCCGAGTGCCAGAACGGATACGGGTCCGGATCAGCGCCCACATTCTCCGAAAACAACAGGAGTTCAAAATTCCGCGGCCGGATGTATTTCTCTTCAAGGTCGCGCGGCGTTTCTATGCTCAAAACGATTTTGATGCCAATTGATTCCCACATTTGCTTGAGAGCATCAGCCACGCGCACGTTTGGAGAAAAATCATTGGTCACGAGGCTCAACGTGACAGTACGATCAAGTTTGTCTTTGCGAAAACCGGTCGCCGGATCCACAGTCCAACCCGCCTCTTCGAGGAGTTTCTTGGCTCCTTCTAGATCGTAAATATTCATTGGAGCCCCTGGGATTTGCTCATGATAGCCAAGGTGCCCGGGCAAAATCGGACCATAAGCCTCCCCCACTTGATCCCCATAAATATCAGAGATGATTTGCTGTTTGTTAACGGATTTCGCAAGAGCGAGACGCACCCGGGGATCTCCGAGGGGTGCCGGATTTTTTAGTTCGTTAATAAATACCGCTTGATATTGGGGGAGTGTCAACTTGATTTGCTGGAGGCTTTTTTTGGGTTCAATGAACAAACTCCGGTCAAATGGTTCAAAACCAAGCCCCTCGATATCGTGGCTGTGATAAGCCTCGATGAGATCATCGGTTGACTCAAAAAAACGAAAAGTAAGTTTGTCCAAATACGACCGACCAAGATGATATTGTTTATTCGGCACAAGGCTGATGCTACGAACTTCGCCATTTCGTCCGCGAGTAATTTTATCCACTTGAAAGGGACCGGCGCCAGTGGGTTCGAGATTGAGATTCGACAGCGCAAATGATGAACCGGAAATATTTTCCCAAATATGTTTCGGCATGATCCCTACCGTAAGATTGGCAATGAATGTGGCGGAGGCTTCTCGGATGATAAATTTTAACGTGAGCTCATCGATTTCTTGCACTTCCACCTTGTTCCACGACAGCCGCAGGGGACTCTGATAATCCGGATTTTGGATGGCTTGTATGGTAAACCTCACGTCACTTCCTGTGAGGCGGCGGCCTTCCTTCCCCGGCCAGATCAGGTTCGGGCGCAACTTTACTGTATACTCTTTGCCATCTGCGGAAATCTGTGGCATGGCCTCTGCCAAATCCGGGACTAGATTGAGGTTTTGGTCGAATTTCAAAAGCCCGGCATAGACAATCCGGGAGAGGTCGAGGTCGACTTTGTTGGCTGGGGCCAGAAGCGGATTGATGTGCTGCGGCTGACCGACGAGGCCTTCAGTATAAGAGCCGCCGGTTTTTGGCACGAGGATCGAGTTCGAGCGGAATCTGATCTCATAAAATACCGCACTGCCAATCAGTAGGATCAACAATCCAGCTAAGAGTTTTTTTTCTGCGCTGGAAAATCTGTTCGAATAAATTTTAGCGCGCGCGACAAACCGCGAGAATGTGGTTTTGTCGCGGTCTTCGTGATTTGTCGGTGATTGGAGATCGAGCATTTTACGTGTAACGAATCGTTTAGATAAATTAACACGCAGTGAGCTTGTCAAACTGCTACTGCAAGGCCAGATTCGCAACACCGATGGCTATGAACAAAATTACTAAAATGATCGTCAAGATAAATAGTCCCTTTTCCAGGCCGCGCTTAGTGCGGTAAATCGCTCCGCCCCCGCCAAACACGGATGATAACCCTGAACCGCGGTTTTGCAGCAGTACAGCTACAACGATTAGTATTGAAATCGCCATTTGCGCGATGAGTAATGCTTGGTTCACCCCGTTAGAAATTAAGTATCAAAAGATAGTTCATACCTAATCACTTTACTGCAAACATCGATTTTAGTCAATCAGGGCTTCGCTTGATATGGGGGCAGTTGCTCCTTGATATTTTTTGCAAGTCGCGGACCGATCTCTGCCGTAAGAGCGTCAAGAGAAGCGCGTCTGACCGCTATAGCGCTGCCGAATTTTTTGATCAATTTTTTTCGAGTTACTGGTCCAACCCCAAAAATATCCTCGAGGCGAGAATAAATTTGAGCGCGCCGGTGACGGCTCCGGAAAAATGTCACAGCAAAACGATGAGCCTCATCCCGAATACGCTGAAGGAGAAATAACGCCCGGTTGCCTGGGGGAAGCACCAGGGGATTCTTTCGCCCCGGCAAAAAAATTTCTTCGAGTCGTTTCGCAAGCGCTATCACAGGAATTTTCAGATCATTGTGTTTCAGTATGGAAACAGCAGCATTTAGCTGCCCTTTGCCGCCGTCGATAATGATGAGGTCGGGGAGAAGCCAAGAGGTATTGTCCCCCTCCTCGTGAGGAGGGGGAGGGAAGGTTGTGGGTGTATTTGCTCCGCGACCCCCACCCATCCTCCCCCTCATGAGGGGGAGGTGACGAAATCTCCGCTCCAGCATCTCGCGCATCATAGCAAAATCATTGGGGGTTTCTGGGAGTCTGATTTTAAATTTTCTATATTGGCTTTTGTCCGGCACGCCAGCAGTAAACACTACCATCGATCCGACTGGATTGATTCCTTGGATGTTGGAAATGTCATAACCTTCAATGCGCATCGGGATTTTTGGAAGTTCAAGAAACCTCGATAAAGCATGGAGTGTTTGCTTGGGTTTTTCTTTTTGAAAATCCGGCATTTGCCGCTCGTGATAGAGTCTGGCATTTTCCGCAGCAAGTTTTAACAATCCAGATTTTTTGCCGCGGTGCGGAACAATCAATGTAATCCGCTGACCTGTGAGCCGAGTGAGAAATTTTTCCAGGAGTGGGACGCGGGGTAATTCTTCAGAGAGGATAAGCTCCTGAGGAATATCGCTGGTTTGTTCATAATACTGGGTGATAAATCGCTCCATAATCTCCGGTGATGAAGAATTGTCATGCACCAGTTCAAAATGTTCAGTATGGATGAGTCTCCCTCCCCGCACCACAAACAAACACACCACCGCTTGTGTTGCCAGTTTGAACAACCCGAGATAATCGTGGTTTTCATTTCTCGCTGTCACGATTTTTTGCTTTTGCCACATATATTCTAGTGACCGAATCGTATCCCGGATCATGGCTGCCCTCTCAAATTTGTGGCGCGTGGCGGCAGTGGTCATTTCCCCGCGCAGAATTTTCATCATCTCGGTTTGCCGATGCTTGAGAAAACCTTCGACTTGCTTAAAAGTCTCAAGATACTCAGGTAATGAGACCTTGCCAACACACACCCCACTGCAACGGCCGAGTTGATAGGCGAAACAGGGTTTGGTAATGATCTTTTTGTTGCGGCAGAGATGGAAAATGCTTTTCAACAGGTGCAAAGTTTGTTTGACTGCCAGGCTGGAGGTATAAGGCCCGAAATACCTTGAAAGTTTCTCCCCCTCGCCCGCCCGCCTGGACTTCGCCCAAACGAAGTCGGGCAGGTGAGGGGGAGAGGAACCTGCCCGCAACGCTCTCGCTTGCGAGGCGGGCGGGGAGGGGGTTAACCTCCCCTGACCCCTCCTCACGAGGAGGGGAACCTGACGCACTGTGTAAATCTGTGGGATTTCAAAAGAATAATCGAGCTTGATAAACTGATAATTTTTATCATCTCGCATGAGCACATTGAATCGTGGCTGATATTGCTTGATGAGATTATTTTCGAGCATCAGGCTCTCGATTTCCGAGGACACCACTGTGTAATCAAGATCCGCAATGTTTTGCTTCATGACCGTGAGTCGCGCTTCGAAATCTCTGCCATTCTGAAAGTATGACCTGACGCGATTTTTCAGATTTTTAGCTTTACCAACGTACAAAACCTCGCCGCGGTTGTTTTTGAACAGATACACCCCGGGGGCTTGAGGAAGATTTTTGAGTTTTATGGCCAAGTTTGCCATACTCTTCTATTATAGATGTTTTCCAAATAATTACTTTAAAAAAACGGATCAATTCAGATTCTTTTTTTGAAGAGTCTAAATGCGATCCGTCTCTAAATTTTGCTGGTCATCCCAGGTCCTCGAGCAAATCCAGGAGCGCGCCTAAATTTCTGGCAGAATAAAGCTTCATACTTTCATCGCCAATCATCCACACTGCCAGACGGGCTTTGAGCTCTCGATCGTCCACGCGGAACAGGATGACTGCAGTGGTGGTGGTGGGATTGCCGACAAACTGCATGGCCTCTGCTTTCGTGCGCATAGCAATCCTGTCCGCGAAATTTGCCAGCACCTTTTCTAACTCTGGTGACAGCACTGACCGATCCGGAATGATGAGGATAATCGGTGACGCAGTGGAGACGAGGTCCGTACGCGATCCTAAATACTCAGCCAACGCCCTCACATCTTTGACCACCTGGACGATGGTCGCCGCGTCTTTCGGTACATTCTGGAGCGCGTTTCTTACAGCCACAGGCATCTGCTCCGTGGTCACTGCTCTTTCAATTCCGGAAGGGATTCCCCTCATCGTATGGAGTTTATCCGGACTCCAAAATAGATTTTCGCGACTCTGTTGGATAGCCGGCGGCAAATCTTGTTTCTTTGTCCCAATGATCACGAGCGTGGTTTGACCTTGTTCAGTCATGGTTCCTCCTAGATGCTAGGTTTTACCCAAATATCATAAGGCGATTGACTCGTCTTGACAATAGTGATAGAATGGCAGGCAGTTATCCGCCTCCTCGGCGGACAGCTTGTTTTGAATAAATTTCACTCTCAAGACTTCTCTAGATACTATGACCAAACGTAATTCTAAATCTAATAACCCGCCTCATTCCTCCCTTATTTTAAGGCCAGAAGGGGGGAGCGCTGGTTTGATCAAAATCCGCGGGGCCAAGGTTCACAATCTCAAAAACATTGACCTGGATTTGCCGCGTAACAAACTCATCGTATTCACCGGCATCTCCGGCTCTGGAAAATCCTCTTTGGCTTTTGACACGATTTATGCCGAGGGCCAGAGGCGATATGTGGAGAGTCTCTCGGCTTATGCCAGGCAATTTTTAGGGCTCATGGACAAACCAGACGTCGAGCAAATCGAGGGTCTTAGTCCGGCGATTTCCATTGACCAAAAATCTGCCTCCCATAATCCGCGCTCGACAGTGGGGACGGTTACGGAGATCTATGACTATTTGCGGTTACTGTTTGCGCGGATCGGCGTGCCGCATTGCCCAGTTTGCGGGAAAAAAATTGCCGGCCAAACCGTGACCGCCATGGTCGACCAAATCCTGGACTACCCCCGCGGCACCAAACTCATGCTCCTAGCCTCTTTCATATCCGACCGCAAGGGAGAACACAAACACGTCTTCGAGGAAATAAAAAAAGCCGGCTATGCCAGAGTGCGAATCGACGGCACATTCATAGATATCGCAGAAGCACTCGCAACCGATCTCGACAAAAAGAAAAAACATTCAGTGGATGTGGTGGTGGATCGCTTGACTATCGAGCGCAATGATCGGGCTCGCATCAGCGACTCTTTGGAGACTGCTCTCGATCTGGGAAATGAAACCGCGGTCGTCTATTTTCCAGATACAAACCAGACGCTAACTCTTTCACAGAAATTCGCTTGCCCCGAAGGACATGTCAGTTTGGCAGAACTTCATCCGCGAAATTTTTCCTTCAACTCGCCGCATGGCGCTTGTCCTGATTGTACGGGACTCGGGACCAAACTTGAGGTTGATCCAGAACTCGTGATTCCCAATCCGCGATTGTCCCTCGCTGAAGGCGCGATTCGTCCGTGGAGCAAAACTACGGCAAGGTTATCCTGGTATGATCGGATCATCGATGACGTCGCGACAGCTCATGGCTTTTCGGCCAATGTCCCGGTAAAAACACTCAACAAAAAATTTCTCGACATTATTCTTTATGGCTCCAAAGACAACAATCTCGATTTTGAGGGCGTGGTGCCAAATCTTATGCGCCGATATCGCGAAACCGATTCGGACTACATGCGGTCAGAAATTGAGCAATACATGCGCCTCAAAACCTGCCCCACATGTCAGGGTAAAAGACTCCGTCCCGAAATATTAGCGGTCACGGTTATGGATCCGACCTCGGCGAGCCGAGGCGAGACGGGCAAATCCATTATGGATGTATCAAGCCTCACTGTAGATGCACTGCGGAAATTCTTTGAACTCCTCGCAGGTCAGCTGTCCGAGAAGGATTTGAAAATCGGTAAGCAAATCATCAAGGAAATTCGGTCCCGGCTGAATTTCCTCGACAATGTCGGTCTGGAATATTTAACTCTGAACCGCGGCGCTGACACGCTCTCGGGCGGGGAAGCCCAGCGCATCAGGCTCGCCACCCAAATCGGGTCCGGCCTGACCGGAGTCCTGTATATTCTCGACGAACCGTCGATCGGATTGCATCAACGGGACAATGATCGTTTACTCGATACCCTGCGAACACTCCGTGATCTCGGCAATACCGTGATCGTTGTGGAGCATGACGAGGATACCATAGCGAGCGCTGACTGGGTTGTGGACATTGGGCCCGGAGCTGGCAAACACGGAGGTGAGGTCGTAGCTGCGGGCACTCCAGTTGACATCAAAGAAAATCCTACATCACTCACCGGTCGTTACCTTGCGGGGCAGGAAAGCATCCCGATCCCGGCCCGGCGCAGAACCGGTAACGGCAAAAAAATCACCATCTATGGCGCTCGCGAACACAACTTGAGAAATTTGGACGTCAGCATCCCTTTGGGAAAATTTATCAGTATCACTGGCGTGTCCGGTTCGGGAAAATCCACTCTGCTCAATGACATTTTGGCCAAGGCTTTATCCGCTTATTTCTATAACGCCAAAGACCAGCCCGGTGAGCACAAAAAAATCTTGGGTCTTGATAACATTGACAAGGTCATCAACATCGATCAATCCCCAATCGGGCGCACCCCGCGATCCAACCCCGCAACCTATACCGGGGTGTTTACCTATATCCGTGATTTATTTGCCGAAACACCGGAAGCCAAAATGCGCGGCTATGAGCCCGGGCGATTTTCATTCAATGTCAAAGGTGGCCGTTGCGAGGCTTGCGCTGGAGATGGCGTGATCCAGATCGAAATGCATTTCCTGCCGGACGTCTATGTGGCTTGTGAAGAATGCAAGGGCAAACGTTACAACAAAGAAGCCCTAGACATTCATTACAAAGGCAAAAATATCTCTGATGTCCTGGAAATGACTGTGGATGAGGCGCGAATCTTTTTCCGCAATATTCCCATTATTTACCGCAAACTCGACGTATTATCCCTGGTCGGCCTTGGCTACATGCACCTCGGCCAAAGCGCCACGACCCTGTCGGGCGGGGAAGCCCAGCGCATCAAACTCGCCACGGAACTGGCCCGCACCCAAACCGGCAAAACCCTGTACATCCTCGATGAACCGACCACCGGACTGCATTTCGAGGACGTGAAGCGCTTGCTCACTGTGCTTTCAAAGCTCGTGGACAAGGGCAACACTGTGATCGTGATCGAACACAATCTGCATGTCATCAAATACGCTGACTGGGTCATTGATCTGGGACCCGAGGGCGGGGATAAGGGCGGTGAGATTGTGGCGGAAGGCACGCCAGAAGAAGTCGCCCGCGTGAAACGGTCCTACACGGGACAATATTTAGCGAGATCTCTGAAATGAACCACATCAAAAGAATCTTGATTTTGATTCTCGCGGTGGCAACCGCGTGGGTGCTTTTGAATTTCGATTACTTTCGCCAGAACGTCGAGTTTGTGTTGCGCCGCGAGAAACCAACAAGACAAATTTCCGTTAGGGAAAAAATAGATCCGAATGTGCTCATGATTCCGGCGCTGAATATTACGGTACCGGTACTATATGCCACTGCAGTCAATGAATCTGAATTTCAAGCTCTCCTCATTGACGGAGTCGTGCATTATCCTGGTACAGCCGATGCTGGAGAGGTTGGCAATGTCTACATTTTCGGCCATTCATCTGACAATGCCTGGTCCAAAGGTCATTTCAAAACCGTGTTTGCGCTGCTGCCTAAAATGCAGATAGGACAAAATATCTATATCTCAAACAGTCAGGGTGAAAAATTTGTCTACCAAGTCACAGAAACGCGCGTGGTAGCCAAAGACGATCTGTCCGTGCTCTCCCAGGAGACGAACGGCCGCCGGCTCTTGACCCTGCAAACCTCTTACCCGGTCGGCACATCTCTAAAACGGTTCGTTGTGGTAGCCGAGCTTGCAAACTAAATTTTAGCTTTAGAAGTTGATTGATTAGCACTTGACGGGGTTGTATTTATTATATACAATATTTGTATGAGTACTAAAACCTTCAACATTGCTCTCCCAGCGGGGCTAGTTAAGGAGATTGACCAGACTGCCAAAGCGGAATACAAGAATCGCAGCGAATTTATTCGCGAGGCGGTTCAGCTTCGTTTGAGGCAGCTGCAAAGCTGGGACAGAATTTTTCGGGCGGGCAGAGAGGCTGCCAAAAGGCTGGGAATTAAAAGCGAGGCAGACGTGGACCGAATAGTCAACGAGTACCGGCATGGTCGAAAATCTAAAAAAGGCCGTTCTTGACACTAACGTTTTAGTATCAGCGATTACCCGCGGCGGCAAACCGCGGAAGATTTTGTCTCTGGTCTTGACGAAGGGACTGGAAGTGATTATCTCGCCAGTCCTTTTGGCAGAACTGACAGATGTGCTGGGTAGAAAATTTGATATGGCCAGCGATGACATTACGTTGATCGAAGAGGAGGTTCGAAAGAATTTTGTGTTAATCCATCCGATTTCTACTGTGGAGATCTTAAAAACAGACCCTGATGATAACCGAGTATTAGAAGCCGCCGTGGATGGCGGCTGTGATTTTATTGTGACCGGTGACCGTGAATTGCTCAACCTCAAGGTCTATAAACATATCACCACCCTCACACCAACAGAATTTTTGCGAGCTCTTTAGATGATCTTGTCTTTTCCCGCTGTATTAGCATACTAGTATGGTAACAACGAACTGGTTTTTTGCCCCTGGACTATCGTGATCTGTACGATCGACCAATGAATTCACCGAGGAGGATTAGCACTTGACAGGGTTGAGTGCTAAATTTATAATTACTACGAAATACGAAAGGGATGCGAAATTACGAAACATGAATTTTATTCGTATTTTCGTAGAGATTCGTATTTCGTAGTATATGGAAATCACCCAACGACAAGCGAAAATCCTGGCTGCGATTGTCAAGGACTATTCCGCTACCGGCCAGCCAGTCGGGTCTGTAGAACTCTCTGAAAAATATGGTTTTTCAGTGAGCGCGGCCACGATCCGAAACGAAATGCAGGCTTTGGAGAAGTCTGGCTATATTTATCAGCCGCATACTAGCGCCGGGCGCATCCCGACAGATGAGGGTTTCCGGTTCTTTATAAATAAACTCATGAAACATCTGGAATTGTCCCGACTCGAGCAGCAAAAGCTCAATGCGGATTTGCGGGACCTGCAGCGCCAGTATATAGAGCTTGGCAAGAGCCTCACAAAATTGCTTGCGCGTGAAGCTGACGGCGCAGCATTTGCTCTGTTGCCAGGAAATGCCAGCACCACTGGCCTCTCGAATGTGATTGATGAGAATGTGTCAACAGCCGAAGTCAAAGAAATCGCGAGATTCCTTGATGACGTCTCTGAATATGGAAGCATGCTCGCAAAAAAAGATTTGCAAGAGGTCAAAGCATTTATCGGCCGCGAAGCGCCAGTGCCACTGGCCAAAGATTTTAGCCTTGTCGTCACCCGGGTCAATTTGCCACGTGGCGAAAAAGGCGTGATCGGCATCATTGGACCGAAACGTATGAAATACGCGAGGAATATTTCCCTGCTGGAGTATGTGAAGAAAATGTTAGCATCTGGGTTGGGAGCCGCAATAATAATTAATTTCAGTGTATTGTCATCCCAAACTTGATTTGGGATCCAGAAACTGGATTCCCGCTTCCGCGGGAATGACAGAAGAATGATATGGAAGAAACAAATAGTGAATTAGAAGAATTCAAGCAAAAAGCCGAAGAATACCTCAACAATTGGAAACGGACTGCCGCGGATTTTGAGAATTACAAAAAGCGGCGCGACAAAGAAAATCAGGAACTCATCCAGTTTGCGCAAGAGGTTACGGTAGTAAAAATGCTGCCGACACTGGAGAGTCTGGAGCGGGCGCTGAAAAATTCTCCCCAGGACCAACAATTTGAAACTTGGTCGCAAGGAGTCATAAAAATCGTGCAGCAACTGGAGAAAACGCTTCTCGAAATGGGAATAGAAAAAATCAAGACCGTGGGAGAGAGATTCGATTTTCAGCTTCATGAAGCCGTAGAGATGACAGCTGGAGACGGAGAATCGGGAACGATAATCGAAGAGGTGCAACCAGGCTATAAACTTAACAATAAAGTCATCAGACCTGCTAAGGTGAAAGTCGTGAAGTAAAACTAGCGACTTTCATCCCTGCGGAGGCGGGGATCTATAAGAATAATTAAAGTAAGGAAAATCTATATGCCAAAAATTATAGGAATCGATCTCGGGACATCTAACAGCGCGGCGGCGGTGCTCGAAGGCGGCAAGCCGGTCATCATTCCCTCTGCAGAAGGCACCACGGTCGGTGGCGGCAAAGCCTTTCCATCCTACGTGGCCATGACAAAAGACGGCGAGCTTCTGGTGGGTGAGCCAGCCAGGCGCCAAGCTGTCACCAATCCGGAAGGCACAGTCTATTCCGTGAAACGTAAAATGGGAACCAAGGATAAAGTGAAAATGAAAGACAAAGAATATACTCCGGAACAAATTTCCGCCTTTATCTTGCAGAAAATCAAAAAGGATGCGGAGGCCTACCTGGGCGAACCGATCTCCAAAGCCGTGGTCACTGTGCCGGCGTATTTTGACGATGCCCAGCGGCAAGCCACAAAAAATGCCGGAGAAATCGCTGGCCTAGAAATCATCCGGATCATCAACGAGCCAACCGCCGCGGCTCTGGCTTACGGTCTGGATAAAGGAGGTGCGGAACAAAAAATCCTGGTGTTCGATTTCGGCGGCGGCACGCTTGACGTCACCATCATGGATTTCGGTCAAGGTGTGTTTGAAGTAGTATCCACCTCGGGCGATACGCATTTGGGCGGCACAGACATGGATAACCGGATCATGGAATATATCGCTGACGAATTTAAAAAAGAATCCGGAATCGACATCAAGCAGGATAAAATGGCATTTAATCGCCTCAAGGAAGCTGCGGAAAAAGCCAAGATCGAGCTCTCCACCACTCTGGAAACGGAAATCAACCTGCCATTCATCACCGCGGATAGCGCAGGCCCCAAACATCTTAGCCTAAAAATCACCCGCGCGAAGCTCGAGGAGCTCGTCCGACCGATCGTGGAACGCACCCGAACTTCTCTGGAACAGGCGCTAACTGATGCCAAATTGTCGCCGAAAGATATTGATAAAATCATCATGGTCGGCGGTCCGACTCGCATGCCAATAGTGCAAAAAAATGTAGAGGACTACATTGGCAAACAAGTGGAACGCGGTATTGATCCGATGGAGGCGGTCGCCAAGGGAGCAGCCATCCAGGCCGGGGTCCTGGGCGGTGAAGTCAAAGACGTCTTGCTTTTAGATGTTACTCCCCTGACTCTGGGAATAGAAACTCTGGGCAGCGTGGCTACTCCTCTCATCGAACGCAATACCACTATCCCCACCGCCAAATCCCAGACATTTTCCACAGCCGGAGACAATCAGACCTCTGTCGAAATCCATGTTCTGCAAGGAGAGCGGCCCATGGCCGCAGACAACAAATCTCTAGGGAGATTTATTCTCGACGGCTTGCCGCCAGCACCGCGCGGTGTGCCCCAGGTTGAAGTGACTTTTGATATTGATGCCAACGGCATCCTCAAGGTCACGGCTCGCGATAAGGCCACCAGCAAAGAGCAGCACATCACGATTTCCGGGTCTTCCAACCTTTCCAAAGACGAGATAGAGCGCATGAAAAAAGAAGCGGAAGCGCATGCCGAGGAAGACCGCAAACGCCGCGAAGTAGTGGACATCCGCAACCAAGCTGACGGACTCATCACAGTCGTGGAAAAAACTCTCAAGGATGGAGGCGATAAAATAGATGTAGCAACCAGAACGAACCTCGAAGCCAAGGTCGCGGAGCTCAAAAAAGTCAAAGACGGCAGTGACATTGAGCCCATCAAAAAACAAATGGACGAAATCAGCGCGGAAATCCAAAAGGTTGGCGCGCAAATGTATCAGTCCGCCCCTGGCGGACAGACGGGAGACGGAAATCAGAAGTCAGCAGACGGGAAAACAGAAGAGAAGAAAGACAAACCCGAAGATGCGGAGTTTAAAGAAAAAAAATAACTACTACGAAATACGAAACGGTACGAACATACGAAAACGTACCTTTCGTACTTTCGTAAAAATTCGTAATTTCGTAGTATGGCTAAGGACTTTTATCAAATTCTAGGGGTTCCCAAAACCGCGTCCAAAGACGAGATTAAACGCGCCTATCGGCGGCTCGCGCACGAGTATCACCCTGACAAGGGTGGCGGCGAGGCGCAAAAATTTAAGGAAGTCAATGAGGCCTATGAGGCTCTCTCTGATGACGCGAAGCGCGCGCAGTATGACCGGTTCGGGCAGACCTTTGATCAAGCCGGACAAGGCAGCGGCTTTGGCGGATTTACCGGGGATTTTTCTCAGGGCTTCGACTTTGGCGGGTTTTCCGCGGGAAACGGATCAACTTTTAGCGCGGATTTTTCTGATATCTTCTCTGATATTTTCGGCGGGGGACGCAAAACCCGCAAACCCCAGGGCATAGACCTGGAGATGAACCTTGATATCGAATTTCTGGAAAGCGTGACTGGGTTAGAAAAGAAAATTAATCTTGAAAAAAAGGATGCTTGCCAGCATTGCAAAGGCCAAGGTGCAGAACCCGGAACCGAGGTCATCACCTGCCCCAAATGCCATGGCCAAGGGCAGATTATCACTCACCGCCGCACCATCCTCGGCAATATGCAATCAGCTCAAACTTGTGACCGTTGTGATGGGACAGGGAAAATCCCGGAAAAACCTTGCCGTGAATGCGTAGGCGCGGGGATCAAACGTCAAACAAAAACCATTACCATAAACATTCCAGCCGGCATAGATTCGGGGCAGCGGATTCGCCTCACCGGAGAAGGAGAAATGGGATACCGCGGCACCAAACCCGGCGATCTGTATATTCAGATTCGGGTCAAAGCGCATCCGGAATTTATCCGGGACGGCTTTGATATCCGCAGCGAGATCCCGATCAGTTTTTATGGGGCCACTCTCGGAGGGGAAACCGAGGTCGCTACTGTAGACGGGCCGGTCATGTTAAAAATTCCAGCGGGAATTCAATCAGGAAAAATTTTGCGCCTCGCTGGGAAAGGGGTGCCACACCTAGACCACAAAACACGGCGAGGCGATCATTTGGTCACTGTGCGCATAGTCACCCCGCAGAAACTCACGAAAAAAGAAAAAGAACTCCTCAAAACTTTGGCCGAGGAGTCTGGTGAAACAGTGAACGTGAACAAAAGTTTCTGGGGAAAAATAAAAGACAGCTTTTGAGGCCTGGAAAAGATTTGTTAAATTTTGTATAATTATCAAGTAAATTTATGGGTCCGTAGCTCAGCTGGTAGAGCAGTGGCCTTTTAAGCCAACGGTCGCGCGTTCGACTCGCGCCGGACCCACATTAGTCTCTGATGCGTAGCACTGCGGGCAGGGATTCCCAGCGCTCCCACTTTGATGTATAATTTAGCCTATGAAATATTTAGCAAAAACTAAATCTTATGTCTTTCGGGTGGTGGTTGAGCCTGATGGCGACGGCTGGCGGGCTTACCTTCCGGAGTTGGAAAACAAAGGCGCGGCCACCTGGGGTCATAGCAAAGAAGAAGCAATTCGCAATATTCAAGAGGTTGCCCAAATGGTAATCGAGGAGTTGTTAGAAGAAGGCCAGAAAATTCCAGAGAGTGTAATGGTTTCAAACGAGCCAGCAGTTGCTGTGACTGTGTAGAATGGGCATTGATTATGTCAGACTCCGTAATCTCAATACTCGCAAGCTTGTCCGCGCCCTACAACAGGACGGGTTTCTTCTTAAAAGACAAAAAGGCAGTCACCCTTATACAAACATTCCGATGGTAGGCAGGTCACTGTTTCTTTTCACCACTTGGCTGACACATTTCCGCCCAAAACCCTAAAGAGCATGATAGAAACGCAAGCCAGGTGGACCGAAAAAGACACGCAACGACTCGGCCTCCATGATTGAGAGTTTTTCTCTTAAATTCCATCATGCGGGTATCGTATAACGGTATTATGCTACCTTGCCAAGGTAGAGAAACGGGTTCAATTCCCGTTACCCGCTCCAGCCTTCGCCAAGGCTACGGCTGGCTTACGCCAGAAGCAGGTTTGCCGAAGATTGGATTAAAATAAAAATAATTAAATGCGAAGGCTACGCGCCGGCTACGCGCCGAAGCCTGAGCAAAATTTCGGATAAAAAAAGAAAGCGCCGTGTCCCACTGGTTAGGTGGGGCGTGCGCTTTGTTCTATTGCCATCGGAAGCCGGTATAGAACCCAACCTGCTTGTTTGCCGTATCCACGAATGGGGAGATATGAAAGTGGCTATTTTTTCCTAGGGTCTCATTTCTAACCCAGATGCGGCGCTCAATTCCGAAGCGGTTAAAGATTGTCAGGTTTCCTACAGCTTGCAATCGCTCCCACCGAAATTGCCATCCGCCACCCTTTGTTAAGTCTATATAGCTTTTTTGATAAAGCGTATTGCTGTGGAGATACTCCGGCTGCCCGTGGTAGTAGTAAAACTTAGGGTCAGCAATATAAGCTCCATTCAGACAGCGGAAGTTAAATACCACAACGACGGGCGTGTAGATTGCTCCATCAGTGGTCAGGCCAGCGTATCCGATTATCACAATCCGCGGCTTCTTGTCTTGGTTGGGAAACAGCGCGAAGCTCTTGCCAAGCGAAAGCTCCATGCGACGGATGCTATTTTCTACGTCTGTTGCACGTCCCAGAAACTCGATATTGCGAGTGTGGCCGAACATATAAAGATCATAAGTCTGGCGACCTTTTTGATCTTGCGTAAACTCGACTTCTCCGGTCAAGGTGATTTTACCCATTTTTACGCCTTGGGCGTGAGATGGTGTGGAAACAAAAAAGAGCAGGAATATGCTGACCCCTAGCTGTTTTAACATTTGTCCTCCTTTTCAATTGGAACGGTTAAAAATATCAGACTTGCTATTTTAACCAAAGTACGTTAAAATCAATTTATGACTAATCTATTGTTGAAATTAATCTCACCGCAAGCGGCCAGCATATATCGTCTGCTGGAGAAGGGCCGATCAATGTCTGCAAAAGAAATTGGTAAAGACCTGCGGGTTTTTCCTAATGCAGCATACAGAGCAGTAAAACAATTGATGCAAGCTGGACTAGTCGAAGAGGTGCGTAGTTACCCTATAAAGTTTAAAGCCAGGTCTGCCTCTGAAGGAGTAGATTTTTTTTCTTCCCTCATCCGACAAAACTTTCAAGACACTTTTGGAAGTGAAAGAAAGGTTACAAATCATCGCGATTTACTAAAACTGGTTTTTGTACAGAAAAGAAAGCAGATTATAAAAATGACGGAACAAGATGCCAAGACTGCCAAAGAAAGCATAAACTTGATTGTCTCTGGACTGGAGCTACCTGCTGAAACTCTTTTGGTAAACCAACGAGCCGTAGAACGAGGTGTCAAAGTGAGGTGGTTGGTTCAAAATCGAACAGAAGTGAGTGTGGAAAAATTGCGCAGTTGGGAAAAGGCGGGCATTGAGGTGAAATACTATCCCAATATGGAAGCGCGAATTTTTGTGTATGATCACCGTATAGTTTATTTTACCTCCTACGATCCGAAACATAAGGAAGAAGCCATTGGTATGAGATTTGATTACGCGCCGTTTGCAACGTTTATGGATGAGTTATTTGAACAGAGGTGGAAGATTGCAGAAGATATAAGTAAATAAAGCCCAAACAAAAAATCCCAAACTGATCGGGATTTTTTGTTTGCGAGAGCGGTTGCGATTATTTCTTCACGAGCGCTTTCCATTCTTGTCTTGCCAATTCCTTGTCACCGGCAATGAGTTTCACAATGTCAGCGCGGCTCACGATGCCAACGAGTTTGCCAGCCTCCACCACCGGAACGGGATTGACTTTTTTGTGCAAAAAAATTTCCGCTAGAGTTTCAACCGAATCATCCGGCCCAACACTAACCACGTCAGTGGTCATCACTTCGTTCACCTTGGTGGCTGTTAAAACCTCTAGCTGTTTTTCAATCTCATCACCGTTTATCGGATTGTCCAAATACACGAAACTACCGAGGATAGCTAGCATTTTCGGGATATGCACTGGCTCCTCAAGCTTCACAATGTCAACCTCGGTGATGATACCCATGACCTTGCTCTCTTCATCAACTACTGGCAGGCCGGTCAGCGCATTTAAAAACATCAACCGCGCTGCATCTCGGATGGAATCATACGGTGTGCAGAAGATTACATTTTTAGTCATGATGTCTTTGACAGTCGTCATACTACGAAATTACTAATAAATACGAAATTACAAAAAAACCTTGTCTCCTTTCGTACTTTCGTAAAAATTCGTAGTTCGTAGTACTAGGAGATTCGCCAACCTGATTCAGTCTTTTCGATCGTCCCGTCAAATTTGAATCCCGCGGCGAGTTTGTGACCGCCGCCGCCAAAAGATCTCGCGATCTCGGAGACATCCACACCTTTATGCGGCTCTGATCTCAAGCTCCCTTTTACCTCACCCCCCCGCTGCTTTAAGAGCATAGAAAATTTCGCTTCCGGGATGGTGTTCAGAAGCTCGGCCACACCCTCAAGGTCCTCTTCTCTGGCTCCGGCTTTTTCCAAATCTTCTGCCGTAACTACAGTATATACAACCTTGCGCTTCTCGTCGAAACGCGCGTGTTCGAGGGCCATGGCCCAAACCCGCAGTTTTGGCAAATCCTTGCGAGACATTGTAAAACGCGAAATGAGATCCAGCCGCGCCCCGCGACGCAACAATTCCGCAGCGATTTCCAGAGTATCGCTCGTGACATTGGCATGTCTGAAACCGCCCGTGTCTGTGAAGATTCCGGTGAGCAAATTCAGGGCAACAACTTTATCTATCGCCACTCCCCAATCTTTGAGCATCACGTACACAAGCTCACAATTGGCCGCCCGTTTTTCATCCCAGACATTCACCGTGCCAAACATTTGAGTGTCATGGTGGTGATCAATATTCAAAATTGGCTTGGACCAGTTCTGCAAGGCCGGAAAACCCGCGCGATCGAGTTTCCCGCAGCCCAATGTAATCAAACAATCATACTCTTGAAAATCATGAGGCAACGCGCTTTGCAACTCACTGTGCCCCGGCATAAACAGCAGATTTTCCGGCATCCCGCCAAAAGCCACTCTGGCCACCACTTTGCCCTCAGCTTCTAGAACCCGAGCCAGAGCGAGTAGGGATCCCAAATCATCCCCATCCGTATATTCATGAGAAATCACAATAAACCGCAGGTAACCCCTCACAAGCTCCCTGGCGGCTGCAAACTGTTTTTGCAAATCACTGCGCACCGGTATGGTCATCGGCCAATTCATTTAAAATCTGATTAATCCTCCCAGCATGTGCTCCAGAGGAGTCAGGCACAAAAACAATGCGCGGAATTTTTTTCATCTGCAGATGATTATAAAGCATGCCTTGAATCTCGTAGATATGCTCACGCAAAATTTTCAAAACCTCTGTTTGATCTTGCCCGAGGCTGGAAAAAAATATTTTGGCATGTTCCAAATCCGCGGACACACCCACGGCAGTGATAGTTAAAAGTCCGGTGATGCCTTCAAAACGCTCGGCTACCAGATACTCACTGACCAGCCGCTGGATCAATGAATTGACCTTCTCTTGTCGTGTGCTCATGTGGCGATTCTAATGACTCTAATCTTCATTCCAATGTTTCGAATGCATTCGTATCATTAGTATGTCATTCGTAGATTGGGATCGCTACGTGCCTTTCTTTTTCACACTCTCATCGTAAATTTCCAGCACATCACCGCTCTTAACGGGGACTGTTGACCGAATCTTCAGGCCAAATTCCCGACCGACAGCCACCTCTCCGACTTCGACCTTGTTCTGCTGCAGCTCTTCGATTTTCCCCTCGCCAACCAATTGCTGCTCGCGCATGATGCGGAATTTTTTCTTGTCTACAATCTTGCCATCAGCCACCTCGCCACCGACTATGCCACCGTCTTTTTCGGTCCGGAACACGGCCTTGATTTTGGCCTTGCCCAAAACTGTTTCCACAATCACCATGGGCATCATCCGGAGAAGGGCTGATGTCACGTCCTCAATGAGTTCATAGATCACTTCATAGATATCCACTGTGATATTTTTCTGCTTGGCTAGTTTCGCGGCTCCCGGAGTAAACCTCGTGTGAAATCCGATGATCGGCGACCCAGTATTTTCCGCGAGGAGAATGTCTGATTCTGTAATCTCGGACACTTTCTGGTCAACAATATTCACCTTCACCTCTTCTGTGCCAAGCTTCCCCAGAGCATCAGTAATCGCCCCGAGACTGCCTGCCATGTCAGCACGCAAGATGAGCTTGAGCTCGCGCGTCGATGGATCAGGTTTGAGCTCGCTGCGGCTCAAGAGCCGCTTGGCGCGCTCGAGTTTCGCGAGCGCAATGGCTTCAGCTCTGGCCTCTTCGAGTGTCAGGGCCACGCGCAAAATATCGCCGACTTCGGGTAGGTCTGAGAGTCCAGAAATAACCACAGGCAGAGCTGGCCCGGCCTCTTTCACCCTTTTACCGGCTGCATCTTCCATGCTCCTTACCCGGCCGTGAGTGCTCCCCACCATCACGTTGTCGCCATTTCGCAAAATTCCGTTTTGCACGATGACTGTGGCCACCGCCCCCTGTCCTTTGGACAGATGCGATTCGATTACTGTCCCCAGGGTCTGGCCTTTGGGATTGGCTTTGAGTTCTTCAACCTCTGCGACCAGCAGAATAGTTTCCAAAAGTTTTTCAATGCCGAGTCCGGTTTTTGCAGAAATATTCACAGCCGGCGTTCCGCCACCCCACTCCTCGATGGTTACTCCGAGATTTACCAAATCCGCTTTCACTCGCTCCGGATTGGCTTCTGGTTTGTCAACTTTGTTGATCGCCACTATCATTGGCGTTTTGGTCAGCTTGGCTCGATTGATAACCTCCAAAGTTTGCGGCTTCACGCTATCGTCTGCCGCCACGACTAGAACAATGATGTCTGTGACATTAGCGCCGCGAGCTCGCATTGCTGCAAAAGCTTCGTGGCCCGGAGTGTCAAGAAAGGTGATTTTACGTCCAGTAAAATCATCCCCAGCGGAGGCGGGGATCCCGAGCTCGGCTCCGCCTCCTCGGGATTTCGGTTCCTGCGGAACCTCAATTTGATACGCACCAATGTGCTGAGTAATAGCACCGGCTTCCGAGGCTGCCACTTTGGTTTTGCGGATAGTATCAAGCAAAGTGGTCTTGCCATGATCAACATGTCCCATCACAGCCACAATCGGCGGGCGAGTCTCGAGATCTGTCGCGTTTTCCCGGCCCATTTGTTCAGATACATAACCAAGGCCCAGTTTCACGCTCTCTCCACTGGCTTGTTCTGCTTCGACCTCAACTCCATACTCTGCCGCGATGATGGCAGCGGTTTCTGTATCTATCTCCTCGTTGATTGTCGCCATCACTCCATTCTGAATGAGTTTTTTGATCACCGCAGTGACAGGCTCATGCAATTTTTCTGCCAATTCTTTGACCGTAATAAACGGCGGCACACTAATCTTTGTGATTTTGACTGCTTTCGGCTCTGCCTCTGGCACAACCCCGGAAAGCTTCTTGTAAATATCTCTTGCGAGACTGTTCTCCACCTTGCGTGCTTTCAGCGACACACGAAATCCGGCCACTCGCATCTTCGCGCGCAGTTCCTGCACTGACATATTCAGCTGCTGGGATAAAGTACTTAAATCCATAAGTTAGAACCTATTATGTCATTTTCTTTCAATTTTTGCAACTGGCAGCCCATAAAAAGACGGCTGATCCCAAGACCTGCCGTCTTCATCACATTTAGGAATCCTTATGGTCATTTCAGTGCGTCAAAGTGCGTGCTAGGGATAGGGCATTGCGGTATGGCAGACGTTTATTGACATGAAAATCGTGAGTGCACATTAATATTCGGAGATACCTCGTGCCAAAACCCACAACATTGGTCGCAAAAACCAAACCTACGACGTACAATAACGATAGAACAAATCGGCTTGCCAAAAGCAAATCGACACTGCCGACAATGGCACCTAGCACAAACCAGGTCCGCTTTTCCCTTAGGACAATGCCCACGAGTATGCCGCCGCCAAAAACTATCGTATATGTCACCCACCTTTGAGGCAGAGTTGACAAAATGAATGACGCCATCAAACTCAACGACAACCCGATCACAAATTTGAATCGGGCTTCTGTTGCTTTCCATAGCCAATCCTGACTCGCCTCTTTGCGAATCCGCTGCGGCCATTGCCGCATGGCAACTAGATTCCTGTTCATCAATTCCTCCGCGAAGCTTTCTAATTCCCTATTTTACAGATTCTCGGCCCTTTGCCAAGTGGATTACTTTTTCATAAGGCTCTGCAGCCAACCACGCCAAATCAAACAATACTCTCAGTGATTGGCTGATTTCCCTGCTGTCTATTTGCACGGCAAAAACCTGGGGCTTGAAAGAAAAAAATGCCACACTATTACCAAAAATGGCGCTGTCAGATAAAAATTCTGGAAATTTTTTTGGCGCTAGTCGACTTTGATAATGTTCTCCTTGCTTCGTCCTACCGATGTATTCCAAATCTGCCGGGGTTTGAGTTAAAATTTCTCTAATTTTTATTTGTTTCGCGTTTACCAAACTGCTCAAAAGTTTCGACATCTCCGGAAACATCACAAACACGTCCCGAATCGTGGAAAAAAACTGCACCTCTGGAGAAGAAAAAATCTTGTCATACACTTGTCCCACCCCCTCTTTGCCTTCAAACAATAATACTTGGGGTTTTTCTTTTCGAGTATTGTAAACAGCGAGCAGATTCGGCATAAAACGTTTTAGCAACTCCTCCCTGTGGCCGATCTCACTCAAAATCAATTGAGGAGATTCGGCAGAATATAGGGTCTTTTTCGCACGCGGCACAATGCTCACGAGTCCGCGACTCTGCAACTCATCGAGAATCAAATATGTTGTTGGCCGTTTGGTCCCTGCCTTTTTGGCTATAGACTCCACACTTGCTGTCCCCAGCTCTAAAAGAGCAAGATATACTCCCGCCTGTTTATCTTTTAATCCAATCTTTTCTAAAGCTTCTAATATATCCATATTTGCAGAATATCTGAATTCCATATTTTGTCAATTTTTCTGACAAATATTATTCTATCAATCTATTTTCTCTTAAATAAGGCACAAATTATCAATTTTAAAAGTCATAATCATGGACATTCTACAAAAATAATGCTATTCTTCCTCGTTACGCTGGAAATGTCTCCGGCTAATATCGAACCAAATTGGAGGATTATGAAAATTTGTTTGCGTTTTAGACCAGCGAATAACGACTTTTTTACCATGGGCGAAGCGCCGGAGGTGAACGCAATTGAAAAGGAATTCTTCTTACTACTGGGCGAGCTTGGATATGCGGGCGGCGAGGATGTAGTTGAAGCCGTATTTTGTGTGGACGATGTAGAAGACGATCAAAAAGCTGCGGTAATTGAGAGGCTTAATCGGCTTATTCATGACCATCCAAAATTAGTGCTATATGAGGAGGACTGACAATCTCCCTCCCCGTCGGGACACAATAGACGGGAATTTTTTCCAGACAATATTCAACAGTGAATGTTGTCTGAAAGGAACTGAACAAAAACTAATATGGAGGAAATATGCAAAGGACTTGGAAAAACTTCTTTTTGCTTGTCAGCGCCATGGGCTTCACGATGATTCTGTCGAGCAAATGCACTGCCTTCGGTCAAACACTCACCACAGCGGAAACCATTGGCAAAGATAAAATTGCCTTTTTCGTTGCCACGAATGGCTTGATCGCGAACGACTTTACTACCCTGCACTATGGCTACACGCAGATTTTGTACGGCGTTGGCAGTCGAGTGGATCTTTACGCGGGCGCTGGTATTATCACAGCGTTTGGCCGGTCGCAAATCAATGCCACGGTCGGCGCGAATGTGAATCTGTGGAATCGTGGAGTTGCGGTTTCGAACTTCAACCTTTTCACGACCGGCCTGACCAAACGCGAAGATTCCTCGAACCTGCTATGGTTCAATTCCACGATCGTGAGCAAGAATCTGAAAATCGCAGAGAAGCCATTCACGTTTTACTCTGGATATTCATTTCTAGCTCCTTTCGGACCGGACAAAACAACAAAGCTGTTCACGCCCCCGAGGATCACCAAAACCGTGCCGCTTGGCATGATGTTGCCCATCAAAAAAACCGCAATTTTCGTCGAATACAACTACGGCAAGAAATTGCAGGCAGCGAGTTTGGGTGTTTCATACACTCCCTGATAAAAACCGAGGCGAGAGCATTCTCATCGCCCGGTTTTTTTTGTTGCTAAATTTAACATAACTCACAGGCTTCACGGCCGTGAAGCCTGTGAGTTATAAGTTATTCGACCTCTCCCTAACCCTCCCCACGCCTGCCCGTCCCGCTGCGCTTGGCGAGGCCTGAGGGAAAAAAGTTCTAAAACTGCCGGGGTTTGCCGACAATCATCTTGATTTTTTGTTTCGCGATTTTGACCATAGCCGGCGCTTTCGTATAAACCTGTCCTTCAATGGCCAGGGGCAGTTTGCGCGGGCCAAGGACTTCTATCTTTTTAGCATGCATGATAGTCGCACCAGGCAGGTTATCAAAACACCTACCCTCCAAATCGCGCCGGTATCGAATGATCTGAGTTGCTGATAATTTATTTAAAAGCAAAATATCGAGCAGCCGGTCAGTGGGGTTGCCAAGCTTCATCTTGCAGCCCTCATTGTTGCGGCAATTGATAATCTGCGCCGCCAACACCTCCGTCGAAACATTATAGGAATCCTCAAGGCGCAGATTTAGCACAAAGGGCTTGAGGTTTAAAAATTTTCGCATTGCGGTAAGCCCCAAAAAACCTCGTTCAATTTGCGAAAATTGATTCTCCCCTAGTTCCACTTTGGATAAAAAATAATGCTCATTGATTTCCCCGATATCGAGCTCGGCCACAAGCCGGCCGGCCAGAGAGCGCACTGATTGGTCAATGTCGGCGGTAATGCCGAAAATCTGGCCCAAGCGCGAACTCGAATCAAGCGAAATAAAACCTACTGTTATATCCACGTTTTTCCGAACAAGGCTATTGATAGTGCGATTAAGTGTGCTATCCGAGCCCACCACAATCACGGTTTTGGCCTCAAGGCCAATCGCCTGATCTACGAGCAGCTCCACTGTCCGGATCGAGGTCACCCGGTAGGTTTCACCTTCAATATGGTGTTCGGCGAGTAAATTTAGGAGTCGGCCTTGGATCCGCTCAAAATTTTTCACCTCCCGGTCTTTACCCGCGTCAAAAATATAGAAATACATAATACTACGAAATTACGAATTTTTACGAAAGTACGAAAGGTACGTTTTCGTATGTTCGTACCGTTTCGTATTTCGTAGTAGATTATTCTTTAGACTCCGTTTGAACGGTTTCCCCCTCGGGCATGGCCATGGTGCATGATCCGGAAAACCGCGCGCCTTCGGTTATAGACAACCGGGCACAGGAAATATTTCCGGAAACCTTGCCAGTTTCTTGGATGAGAAGACTATCTTTGATATTGATTTCTCCTTTGACCTGGCCCGCGATCACTGCATTGCCAGCTTCCACGTTAGCCTCGATTTGCGACTCTACGCCAATGTAAAGATTTTTTGTGGTTTTTATTTTTCCCGACACAGCACCTTCCACGCGGATATCGCCGTCACTTACCAAATCTCCTTCGATTTTGACCGAGGAGCCAACGACGGTTTCCGGAGTAGAGCCGTTTTCATATTCATCTCGTTTTGCCATAAATGCCATGTTAATAATTATTATGCTTAGTCAGTAAATATATCACGATCCCGGGTCAGGGAAAAGGGGGGTGGATTTCTTGGGCAATCTCCTCTATAATACGTACATCTAAAATAATTATACGACATATGACTGAAAACGACCAAAAAATCGATCCTGAATTCGCATCCGAATACCTGCATATCAAATCAGATCTGAAACTCGTGGTTATCGGAAATGTTGTGTTCCTCGCCCTGCTCGTTGGTCTGTATTTTGCCAACCAAAAATACGCCATCTTGAACTATCTGGAAAAATTATTTTAGCGGGGCATTTTACCCCTTAGTCGATTCCATTTGGGCCTATGGTCCAGTGGTAAGACACGGCATTCGCATTGCCGGGACGCGAGTTCGATTCTCGCTAGGTCCACCAAATGGACTAATGGGGCGCATTGCTGCGGTAGGGGTTCCCGGCCGAAACGGCGAGGCTCGCAATGACAGATTAAGCAACTCGGCTACAGGCCCTTCTTATTGCATGATTTCTTGAATGTGGTATACTTTAACCATAACATATAGTTTCGAAACAATGAAATCACCATTTCCAAAAAGCGTATACGCAAAAAATGCCGAAATATATAAGATTCTCGCCAATCCAAAACGGCTCGAAATTTTAAATATCCTCAAAGTGCGAGAGCAGTCAGTTGAAAGACTTATAAAAATGCTTGGAATTCCCAAAGCGAACCTATCTCAACACCTTACCCTTCTTCGCCACGCGCGGCTGGTCACTGCGAGGCGCAATGGGCTTAATGCCTATTATAAAATATCCAATCCAAAAATCGTGGAGCCGTGTCGAATCCTTCATGATCTTTGGAAAAACAAATCATGAATATGAAAAATATATGGATTTTTGCGGGAATTATTATTTTGATTATTGCGGCGGGAGTTTTCTATAAAACTACCCAGGAATCCACTCTGCCAGTGAAAGAGGTTTCCGTTCAAGATATAAGCCGCCACGCGAGTGACGTGCCTCCTCAAATTGCTAGAAAAGAAAGTCAAAAGGTTCTTGTGGAACTTGAGACCAAGGAGGTCGTTGCCGAGCTTGCATCTGGTGTCACCTATGAATACTGGACATATAACGGAACTGTGCCCGGCCCTTTCATTCGCGTCAGAGAAGGAGATACGGTAGAGATTCACTTGACGCATTCAATGCACGGGAATAACGAACGAGGGGCCTCAATCAACCCCCTTCATTCTTTTGCCGTAGACACTCTCGCCATCCATTCGGTATCTGCTCACGGAGATGAGGAAGATGGGCACATGGATATGGATTCCGCGGAACACGAAAAAGCGGGACATGGAAAGCATTCTGTTGATCTCCACGCGGTTCTTGGCCCTGGCGGCGGCGCAGTATTGACGCAAGCCGCGTCCGGCGAAACGAAGTCGTTTCAATTCAAAGCAACTCGTCCAGGCATTTACGTGTATCATTGCGCAAGTCCTCACATTCCCACTCATGTTGCAAATGGCATGTACGGCCTTATTCTTGTTGAACCAAAAGACGGCTTGTCAAAAGTTGATCACGAATTTTATGTGATGCAGGGCGAACTATATACAAAGGGCAAATTCGGAGAAAAAGGACACCAGGAATTTAGTCTCGAAAAGTTACAACAGGAGAAACCGGAATACTTTGTATTTAACGGACGTGTTGGGGCATTGACCGGCGAACACGCCCTAAAGGCGAAAGTTGGCGAAACAATCAGAATCTTTTTTGGTGTCGGTCCGCACATTGCCGCAAATTTTCATGTGATTGGCGGAATTCTGGATAAACTCTACCCAGAGGGCGATATTGTTTCCCCACCGCACCGCAATGTTCAAACAACCATTGTGCCCCCAGGCGGTGCCATGATGACAGAATTTAAATTGGAAGTGCCTGGGAAATATCTGATTGTTGATCACAGCCTCTCGCGGGCAATCGACAAAGGAGCGCTCGGCGAGATTATAGTTGAGGGCCCTGATCAACCAAACATTTTTAAAAAAGACGATTAAGTTAAAAAAGACGAGCAAATTATCAAGGCTTTTACAATAAACTGGATTCCCGTCCCCCGATCGTGGTCGAGGGCAAGCTTCACGGGAATGACAGTTTTCGGCCGACCTCATGAAATGATTTCGAGCCGCACTGTAAAGATACAAAAACTAAACCTTTTTTATATAAATAACGCTCCGGTCTGCCGCAGGCAGATCGGAGCGCATCACCACGGGCAAACCCAGCACTAGCAGTTTCAAACATTTTGAAATTGAATGTCGAATGCTGATACGTAATCAACGCCAGTTCTCCTTCCAGTCCCGTGATATCCATGATCTCGAGGCGATACGTATCAGGAAGTAAGCCATCGTTCGACACTAACCTCACTGTTGGTGCAATTTGTCTAATAAATAATGGCAAATCGCTCCAAATGTTCTCCGCGGGACTTTTAACCCCATTTTGCCAGACACTGATTGTGAGTGTAGGAAATTGAGGGAAATACCTTGGGCTATTCTTTGACTCGCAGCCGAAACGCGACTCCCGGTCCATGTACCATAGAATTTCATCAAAGAGCGCGAATGCTGCATCATGACGATTGCGATCCACGTCAGAACCTTGCGCATACGCGGCGGTCCCCATTAACAAACATAAAGTAATTCCGCAAACAAGCGTTACGAAACCAACCTTTTTCATAATCCCCCCTTATGGCTCGAAAGTAAGCTAAGCTAATTATACGCTTTTGGCAGAGACGAGTCCCGCCACTATCCAAAACAGCATGGCTGATGGCTGAATCGAAACAAAATAGTGGTCAACGAGCCCTAAACATAGAAATCCGAAAAACAATACAAGCAAGATGGTCCGCTCTCCCCTATCCCCGGCTCTGATCTTTTGGATTGCGTGTCGCACAATATTATAGAGTAGAAACAACAATGCCGCGAGACCAGCAAGTCCAGTTTCCGCAGCTACCAGGAAATAAATATTGTGCACTGGCTGGTGCTGTTGAGGGAATAAGCGCTCTCCCCCGCCCGCATCGCCTTGCGAAGCATGGCGGGCAGGCCTGTTAAACTCATCCATTCTTGCTACGAAATTTCGCAGCCCAACGCCGAGCAGTGGATGGGTTTTGATCATTTCACGTGAAATGGAGTTGAAATGCTGGCGATCCACAAAACTTTCCTGTTCTGCGATAGCTGCCACACCTCGCCCCACTATTCGATCCTTAATTTGCTCGCCAAACAGAAAAAAATTCAAACCCAAAGCCACAAGCAAAGCCAGAATAAGGGCTGCGATATGTTTGGGCAGATAAATACCCTGCTGTTCTGCCATTCTTCGCCCGCTGCGCATTGTCTCAAAAACCCGATATTTGCGGATGCGGAGCATAACAAGTAAACTCAGCAAAACCAGGGCAATAACTATCCAAACTGCGCGTGAAAAAGTTAACACCATTCCTGTGGAAACCAGGATCAGGGCTGGAAATAAAGAGATTTCCCATGATCGAAACCCTTTCAAAGTGCCATAAATAAGCCAAATATTGGCAAGCAGTCCAGTAAACAGAAAAACTCCCAAAATATTTGGGTGAGGCAATGTTCCGTAAGCTCTCATAACCAACATTTCATGTGAAATGTTTTGCCAGCTCCCAATTCCGTGAGAAATAAATTCTGCTACGCCTGGCATGCCTGGTTTTAGAAGTGATTCTCCAAGATATTTCAAACCCAGGGAACTTTGATTTACGTATTGGGCTATACCAAGACCAGTTTCAAGTAGAGAAATCGCTAAAATAAGCCAAAAAAAAGACTTCATTTCACGTGAAATGTGAAAATTTTCCCTGATATAGATGAAGACGAAAAAATATTCAGTAAACCTAGCCAATCCATACCAAGACAGCAACATTTCACGTGAAAGAATTGTTGAAATCGCTAAAATAAGCCAAAAAAACAACAATCCCTGATAAACTCTGTCTTTTAGGAAAGCTGAGGTGATTTGGTGTGGGACTCCTTCTATTTTCTCCCCTTCATGAGGGGGAGATGAAGTGGGGGTCAAGGTTTCCCATAACCAAGCCAACATCAAACCACAAAATACAATATCTGTCAAGAATACCCAAAAACTATGATAAAAAATATGGTAACCATAAAAAAAACTCTGCTCCGAAAAAAACACTTTCCCAGTGCTGATGGGAAGCAGAAAAACCAGAAGAAAAAAAAGTTTTTTAGAAGTCATTTGTTTTAACTATAAAGATTTGGGTTTGAAAAGCCAATGATTTTTCAGTATAATAATATAGCTCTTAAATAAGCCAAAAAAGCCCGGGTGGAGAAACTGGCAGACTCGCTACCTTGAGGTGGTAGTGGCCGCAAGGCCGTGGAGGTTCAAATCCTCTCCCGGGCATTCGCGCACTTAACTCAGTGGTACCTGCCCGCCATTGGCCATTTAGCTCAGCTGGTTAGAGCATTCGGTTTACATCCGAAAGGTCGCTGGTTCGAACCCAGCAATGGCCACCAGGCTTTGGCAGGCGGGGAGTTCTTCCTTTACACGGCGGGAGTCGGGGGTTCGAATCCCTCAGTGGGTCATAGTCAAACTGATCATGCACAATTTTCTGATAGCTGGCAAACTGTCTGAATTCCCTCTCCGACAACGGAGAGGGTTAGGGTGAGGTAGCGGAGATATTAAAAACCACAGGACTTTCGGCTTATGTAGCGGTCTTCCAAACCTCACCCCCGCCCTCTCCCAAATGGGAGAGGGGGTTAAGGCCACATCACCAGGCTAGAGATCAGGAGTCTCGTTGTGCACTATCAGTGTAGCCACGGAAGAGTGCGCATTGACTAATAGGTATAAATCTGCTATAATAAGATTGTTCAATGTTTCGAAAAACCGCAAATTGTAGCGGTTTTTAGTTTGTAAACAAAGAAAAAACCAATATTTGCAACCTGCGACTCTTGACCAAAAAAGCATTTTATGTTAAGATGGCAGGTTGCGTGCCCTATCCCTAACCGGATAGGGTAGGCAACACCTAAGCTTCACGAATTATTGATCAAGACCCATAACTGTAACGAGAGGGTCAAGAAAGGAATTCGTTTAATCACAAATATGAAGACACTTCGTTTCTCCCAGTGGGGCAGCATTGAAACTTCCTTGCTGAAGAATCATTTGTCTGCCTCGGATAGATTTTTTGTAGGTGCTTCTCTGGTTGGAATCCTGCTCTGGACATTTGCCCCTCATGTTGCCGCAGCTCAAGTTGCAACAGGGGATCATTCGTTTGTTTTTGAAACTAATGACTTTAGTGGATTGCAAGATTGGCCGTTGCCGACTTTCCCTCAAGAATATTTTGCCAACGCCTTTTTGGGGAATCAGGATTCATTAACTGTTCCTGATCTTCGCGCGGAAGAGTTGCAAAAATATTTAGAGCTTAAAAACTCTCCACTTGCAGGTCATGTGGAAACCCTGCTCAAACAAGATCACTACCGCCTGATCATCGGGATCTCTTTTGCTGAAAGCAATTTCTGTAAAAGAAACATTCGGCCCCACAACTGCTGGGGGATAGGCGGTGACTATCCGGAATCTTACTCAAACTACGACGAAGCCGTGATCCGGGCCAATCAATTGATCGATAAATACCAGGATTCGGGACTCACAAACCCCCAGCTCATGCGAGACCGCTGGGTGGGCTGGAAAAATCATAACTGGATTCTGGCTGTAGAACAAGTGACAAACGCCTTGGAAGCACGAGGCCTGTAAAGCCCCTCAGTTCTCTAACGAGGTAAATTTCAAAACAAGCAACCCCTCCGCTATCTCTCTGGAGGGGTTTTGCTTTTGTCAGTATAATAAGGGAATGGAAATTATAATCGCCTCAGACAAAGATCAATGGAATAAATTCGTTATAGAAAATTCTTCACCCTCGTCATTTCTGCAATCTTGGCAGTGGGGTGAGTTTCAGGCCGCACTGGGAAACAAAATCCACCGTGTTGTGGTGATGGGGGATGATGGCAAATGGCTCGCTGCGGCCCAAATCGTCGTGCGCTCTCTATATCTCGGTAAAACCTATTTGGAGGTGGCAAAGGGGCCGGTGGGTAATTTTGATAAGGCTGTTTGGGAAACACTTGTTGCGGAATTAAAAACGATAGCGGCTGTTGAAAATGCTGTGCTGGTCAGGATAAGCCCACCTTATCAAAATAAATTTCAAATTTCAAATTTCAAATTTCAAAAACCAGAAATTCTGCAGAAACAAATGGAGCCGGAAGACACAGTGCTTGTTGATCTGACAAAACCCGAAGACCAGCTAATGTCGAAAATGCATGAAAAATCCCGCTACAACATCAGACTGGCCATGAAAAAAGGCGTGCGCGTCGAGGATAAAACAGGAGATAGTGCAGGGTTCGAAAAATTCCTGGAGTTGATAGCGGAAACCTCGAAACGGGATGGTATCACTGTCTGGCCCAGGAAAAGGTTTGAAAAGTTTAGAGAACATTTTATGTATGCCGAACTCCCCCCGACCCCCTCTTTAATTAAAGGGGGGGAGACTCCCTCTCTTTTACAAAGAGAGGGTAAGGGTGAGTTCTCTCCCCGCGCCATACTCCTCACTGGCGAATACGAAGGTAAAACTCTGGCCGCGACGATTATCATGCTATTCGGCGACAGCGGCACTTATCTTTACGCTGCGTCTTCGGCAGAGATGCGCAATGCTAATGTCCCAAGTCTGGTCCTCTGGGAAGCCATTCGCGCGGCCAAAGCTGCTGGCAAAAAATATTATGACATGTGGGGCATCGCGCCGCCGGACGCGTCAGAATCCCACTCCTGGTCAGGCATCACCCGTTTCAAATCGCGGTATGTCACAGTAGGCCTGCCCGCCAGCGCTACGCCGCAGGCGTTGCGGGCGGGGGAGACCGGGCTCGAGAAACATTACACCGGGACCTGGGATTTGATTTTGGACAAAAATTATTATAAACTCTTTAAACTCGGAAAAAAACTGATAAACTTCGTCAGGTAAAATTGCCTGAAAGATAAGGAGTACCGACAATAACAAACCACGAATCACAGTCGGGAGCCTTAGTATCTAGGACTCCTTTTTATTTCAGTGTCTTACAAATAAAAGTAAACCAGTAGAACCAATAACACCAGGGTGATGACTCTTTCGGGGACAGAAAAAATCGGCAGAAACCCTCGGAATTTCTTTTTGAACGGAAAAAGATATTGTTTCTCGTCTATATCCGGCCAATCCAGAAGCAAGGCGAGAATATAAGCTGTAAAAAAGTATACGGCTCCTGTGCTGCTCATTAGCAAGACCGGGGCTGTCATGACTATTGCTCCGAAAACGGAATGTAAATATTTTGTTTTGAAATGAAGATTATATTTCTTTTCAAACCGCATCACGTCAACAATTTTGTCCCGGGAAAAAATTTTGTGTTGATACAGAACAAAGAGATGGTCTATGTCTGGAATAATAGAGCCGATGAACCAATACCAGGAAAAATGATGGTTATCAACCGGTAGCAAGCCGATTATAGAATGGGCAAGGATCATATTTAATTTGCTATGCCTGGGGAGGGGCTCTCCGACCTTCGCTACAGCTACGGCGGACATGGAACCCTCAACTAAATGCCCTCGGTGGGATTCGAACCCACAAGCTCTTTCGAGCCGCGGATTTTAAGTCCGCTGCGTAAACCAGTTCCGCCACGAGGGCATGGGCTTTGTTCCTCCCCTTAAACTAAGGGGAGGTTAGGAGGGGTTATTTTAATTTTCATTCGTATCTTATCAATAACTCCATCCATTGTTTCCATTACTTCATTATTCCAAAATCTCAAGGCTTTTATTGTCCTTTCGCGCAGAAAATCGGATCGCTGATCATCGTATGTTTTATTTATTTCTTCAGCGTGCTGTCCGCCGTCTAGCTCAATCGCAAGCTTCAGCTTTGGGCAATAAAAATTCAATATGTACTGACCAACATTATATTGCCGGAAAAAAAATAATCCTTCAAGCTGTTTATTTCGCAGAACTTGCCATAACCTCTTCTCGACTTCAGTTTGATTTCGCCGAAGCTCGTGGCGGTTCGTTTTCGTTTGGGGATTGTTATAATATACTACAAATTCTTAACTCCCCTAACCCCTCTTAGCCTAAGAGGGGAATAATACCTTGGAGGCCACGACGGGAGTTGCACCCGTGAATGGCGGTTTTGCCCGCCTGCCATCGCCCAAGGTCTGGACGGGAGTTGCACCCGTCTACGCGGTTTTGCAGACCGCTCCCTAACTGCTCGGGCACCAGACCTCAGGCCGTGGCGGGCAGGCAGACCGCTCCCTAACTGCTCGGGCACCAGACCGATTTGACTCGGTAATTATATCTTTATTTTCGTGGATTTAAAACCCCGGATTAGGCCGGGGTTTTCGCTGCTTCGGGAGCTTGTTGTTCGCCGACGCTTTCGGTCGGAACTGCGATTCCACTCTCGGTCGACGCTCCGACCCCGCTTTCAGGGGATGTTGGAGTTTTTGTTTCTTCCGTTTTGGCCTCAGTCCGTGCCTCTGTTTTTGGCCCGTCCGCCATCTGGCTTGAGCCTTCAGGCGATTGCCGGGCGGGCGGTTTCAAAGATAACCCTAATCGGTGATCTGCTGGCTCAATAGAAATGATGCGAAACTCTCGCTCTTCGCCTTCTTTGATGACTGCACTGACATCGGCAATTTTTTCCACAGACAACTCCCCAAGATGCGCGAGGCCATGGATTTCCGGATCCAGCTCAACGAACGCTCCAAAGGTCGCGAGTTTCAAAACTCGGCCTTTGACCATCTGCCCAATTTTATATTTTTTCACTGCGTCTTCCCACGGATCCTTAAGGAGCCGCTTCAGGGACAAACTAATGCGATCATTATCAATGGCAATAATCTGGGCCTTGGCCTTTTGCCCGACCTTCACTATGTCCTTGGGATTTTCAATCCGTTGCCAAGCGAGCTCGGAGATATGCACGAGCCCCTCGAGGCCATCCCCAAATTTCACGAATGCCCCAAAATCCACGACTCCTGTGATTTCACCTTCTACTATGTCACCGATTGAGAGTTTGCCGATTTTTTGCAACAACTCGCTTTCGATTACTGCTCGTTCCGAAACAATCAATTTCTCCCCGTCCTGCTCGGCGGTAATCACTCGAACATCAAAATCCTGTCCCACGTAACCCCGCAAGACTGACAAAATCTTGTTTTTATCGCCATCCTCCACCCGCGGATAATGCATGGGGGCGAGCTGCGATACAGGCAAAAAACCAACCACGTTGTTGATGCGCACCATGAGACCGCCCTTGTTCGCTTCCAGAATCTTGGTTCGGATCACCTCGCGGCTCTCCATCTTCTCCCGCAAAGTTTGCCAAACTCGTTCGAGACCGGCTTTGCGGAAAGATAGCTCAATGTTGCCCTCTTTGTTTTCTACCTCGATCACCGAGGCAAATACCTCGTCATTGGCTTTTAGGGAAGAAAGAATCGTCTCGTCATCATAAAGCTCGCGGCCGCGCACCACGCCAATGCCGATGCCGTCCACGTCCACGTAGACTTCGTTTTTGCCCACGCTCAAAATGCGGCCTTTGACCACATCGCCGGCAGCGAGGATTTTGATTTTTGACTGGAGGAGGAGCTCCTCCATGGTCTGTTCGGGCATTTTGGTAAGAAAAAAGGATACTTAACCCGTATCCACTTTGATTGCGCCCTCCTGCGCTAAAGCTTCGGAAGGGCGGGCAAGGGTTAAGAGTTAGTAGTTAATTAAGAGTTAAATAGTCTTGCTTGAGACTTATTCAATTGTTTTCATATACTAACAAAGGTAATAAAATAAATCAAGCCCGGCCACTGCGTGGTATAATTATTTGGCCGTGGGGGTGCCGGGTGGGAGATAGGGCTTATCATCCCAGATCTCGGGGGTTCAACTCCCCTCACCTCCAACGGCGCTTGACAAATATTTTTTTTTGCCTATAATACATTTATAGGATGATAAGCCTGATTCTCTCACTGAAGTGAGATCCAAAGGTCGCCGAAAGGCGGCTTTTGTTTTATGCAATCATTAAATAAGCTTCCCTGTTTCAGAAAAAAAAAGCGACCATTTATGGGAGGTCGCCCGCCTATTTTTGCTCCTTTCGCGAATACTTGGCCATCATAACCGGACGGAGTTCGAACAGCTCTTCTACTAACTGCCATGTCCGCCTCAAGCGCATGGGCCGATCATAATCCCGAACGTACTCGAGAAATTCTCTATGAACTTCCTCATCAGTTCGAGACGCGTCAGCCGCGTGGTTGATTATCAGCCTTCGTTCCTCCTCCTGCTTATCCAAATGGTAATTTGACGCATTCGACATGAGACCCGCGTAAAACCAGTACCAACAGTCCCGCAAAAAATTCCAAAATGACCGCATTATAATCCTCCTTAAGGACTCCAAAATATAGCTGAAAAGGCATGACAAGTCAAGGATAATCGGCTATAATTAACCCATGGTAATTTCCTGGTTTGGACTCTCGAGTTTCAAAATTTCTTTTGGGTCCCTGTCCCTAATCACAGACCCTTTTTCCAAAACCACTGGCCTTATGCCTCCTCGCGGACAGACAGATCTTGTGATTCTGTCGAATGCGGAATCAGAACTCTATAGCAACCGCGACACAGTCGGAGATGAAAACACCTTTGTGGTCGATTCACCAGGTGAATATGACGTCAAAGGTCTATTTATCAGGGGGGTGGCCGGACGCGGCGCGACAATTTACTCCATCCGCATGGAAGATATTCGATTGGGTTTTTTGGGTAGTCTCAAAGAAACAGAACTGTCCGATGAGCAAGTCGAGGAGCTGGGAGAAATAGACATTCTGTTTGTGCCAGTCGGGGGGCATAGTGTCTGCGATGCCGAGGAGGCTGTAAAAATCGTTAATCAGCTCGAACCGCGATTTGTCATCCCCATGCATTACGCGCAATCCGGACTCAAGACGTCGCTTGATAAGGTCGAACAATTCCTCAAAGAGCTCGGGGGCACCAAAGCCGCTCCGCAAGAAAAATTCACCCTCAAGAAGAGCGATCTGGCAGTTTCAGACAAGACTGAAGTGATCGTGCTGGAGCCGCAGCGCTAAATGCCGCAACATGAATTACTTAAAAAAACTGCAGGCCAAGCCCTTTGCACAACGGCTACGCATTCTCAAGATTGCTTCAGTTGTGACCGCGGTTCTGATTCTGGCAATTTGGGGTCTGACCTTGAAATTCCGAGCTACAGAAAAAGGCGATACTTCGAAACTGCAAGAGATATGGAATAACGTTAGAGAGCTTAAATCGAAATTTAAATAATTATCAATTTTCAATGACCAATTATCAATAAATTTTCAAGGCTTCAATTCTCAATTGGTAATTGGGATTTGATTGAAAATTGCAAAATTGATAATTGAAAATTTCTAAGATGGCAAAAAAATCGGGCGATCACAACTCCAAAAAACCGAAGCACCAAGATAAGCTCGAGAAGCCGCATCCGCCGACTGGCGGAGAAATCGGCTACATAAAACCGCGGCATATTGAGGACGAAATGCAGGAGAGCTATCTTGATTACGCCATGAGCGTGATCGTGTCCCGAGCTTTACCGGATGTTCGTGACGGCCTCAAACCGGTTCATCGCCGCGTGCTCTACGCTATGAGCGAGCTGGGGCTCACGCCGCAAGCCAGGTACCGCAAATCGGCTACTGTGGTTGGAGAGGTACTTGGTAAGTACCACCCGCACGGGGATGTCGCGGTCTATGATTCACTGGTTCGTCTGGCCCAAGATTTTTCCATGCGCTATCCGCTGGTGGATGGACAAGGAAATTTTGGCTCCCTCGATGGCGACGCGCCGGCTGCCATGCGGTATTCGGAATGCAGACTCGCGCCCATGTCCCTTGAGCTGCTTACTGATTTGGACAAAGACACAGTAAATTTCATGGACAACTATGATGCCACAAAAAAAGAACCAAAAGTGCTGCCAGCCAAACTCCCAAATCTGCTCCTCAATGGCACTCTGGGCATTGCCGTGGGCATGGCCACCGACATTCCGCCCCACAACCTTGGCGAAGTGGTGGATGCTGCCGTGGCAATCATTGACAACCCGAAACTCACGAGCGAAGATTTGACGGAATTTGTGCAAGGTCCGGATTTCCCCACTGGCGGGATTATTTATGATTGGAGTGCCATCAAAGCCGCATATGCCACTGGCAAGGGAAGCATTGTCATGCGCGCCAAAACCGAGATAATTGAGGTGAAAGACGGCAGTTATCATATTATTGTCACTGAAATACCATACCGCGTAAACAAAGCTACACTCTTGGAGCAATTCGCGAAACTCGTAGGGGATAAAAAAATCGAGGGGATTCGCGATCTGCGGGACGAATCAGACAAGGACGGGGTGCGCATTGTCATCGAACTAAAAAGGGATGCTATCCCCAACAAAGTTTTGAACCAGCTGTTTAACTACTCCCAATTGCAAGAGACTTTTCACCTCAATACTCTGGCGCTGGTGGATGGCATAGACCCGCGGGTCTTAAATCTGAAAATGATTTTGGAATACTACGTGACCCACCGCCGCGAAGTGGTGACGAGGCGCACTCGTTTTGAACTGGAACGGGCCCGCGACCGCGCACACATTTTGGAGGGGCTCAAAAAAGCCCTCGATCATATTGACGAGGTAATCAAGACCATAAAGCAATCATTTACCCGTGAGGAAGCGCACGCTGCGCTCATGAAAAAATTCCAGCTCTCCGACAAACAGTCCGCAGCCATCCTGGAGATGCGCCTGTCTGCTCTCGCGGGCCTCGAGCGCAAAAAAATTGATGATGAACTCAAAGAGAAACTCCGCCTGATTTCCACGCTTGAAGATTTGCTCAAAAGTCCGAAAAAAATTGACGGTGTCATCAAACAGGAGATTCTCGATCTCAAAACCAAGTTTGGGGATGCGCGGCGCACCAAGCTCGTAAAATCCCCGATCGGAGAGTTCAAGGTCGAGGATCTCATCGCCAACGAAGAGGTGATAATCGTAGTCACTAAGGGAGGATACGTAAAGCGCTTACCCCCTGACACTTACCGCAAACAAGGCCGCGGCGGCAAAGGCGTGATCGGCATCACCACCAAAGAGGAAGATGTAGTGGAAAAAATGCTGTCTGCCGAGACACATGATGACATTTTATTTTTTACAAACAAAGGTCGGGCTTTCCAAACCAAAGTCTATGAATTACCCGAGACTTCCAGGACAGCCAAAGGGCAAGCGCTGGTGAATTTCTTGAATCTCGGGCCAGGGGAAAGTGCCACCGCAGTGCTGACGTACGGAAAAACCGAGGCTGGAAAATACAAATTTATGTTCATGGGCACAAAACGCGGAACTGTCAAAAAAGTGGAAATTTCTGAATTAACCAAAGTTAGAAAATCCGGACTCATTGCCATGAAAATGCGCCCTGATGATGAACTAAAATGGGTACATTTGACCTCTGGAAGTGACGAGGTGATGATGACCACAGCCCACGGACAAGCTATTCGATATAAAGAGGGGCAGGTCCGGCCAATGGGGAGAAACGCTTCCGGTGTGCGGGGGATGAGGCTCCGCAAAGGCGATGAGGTGATGAGTGTGGAGATCATTGAAAAAGCTTTAGATCCCAAAAATTTACAAGTTTTGGTGGTGTCCGAGTTTGGCCTAGGCAAAAAAACCAATCTTTCCGAATACAAAATCCAGGGCCGCGGCGGGTCGGGCATCAAAACCCTGAATATCACCAAAAAAACCGGCAACATCTGTGTCATGCATATTGTGGATCGCGCTATCGAAGCTGATCTGGTGGTGATCTCCAAAGCCGGCCAGACTCTGCGCACTGCACTCGGCACTATCTCTACCTTGGGCCGTTCCACCCAGGGTGTGCGCGTCATCAGACTTGATGACAAAGACACTGTCGCTTCCGCAACGATCGTGTAAAAAACCCGAAAAAATAAATCTTGACAAATATTACCGTTGTGTATACAATGGTTATATTGTTATGAAAACTGTGTTAACCGTCAAAATTGATAGAGCACTCAAAAAACAGGCGCAAACCTTCGCCGAAGAGGTCGGCTTGCCTTTGAGTACAGTTGTGGCTGGCTCTCTCAAGGAGAGTATTGAAAAAAAAGAAATTCGTTTTTCTGCTCCGTACCAAATGAGTGTCAAGCTGGAGCGGCATTTGGCGAAAGTTGAAAAAGATTTAAAAACTGGAAAAAATATTTCGCCGGCTTTTTCTGATCCACAAGAAGCCATCCGCTACCTGCGTTCTCAATGAATGTTCGCTACCACAAGGACTTTATAAGACAGTATAAAAAATACCGGACATTGCAGAGTCGAGTTCATGAGCGAATTATTTTATTCATGGCCAATCCTTCCCACCCGATGCTTGGTAATCACGCCCTGACTGGCAAATACCAAGGATACCGAAGTATTAATATCACCGGAGATTATCGGGCTGTTTATGAATTGTTAGATAAAAATACCGCTCTTTTCACTGACCTCGATACCCACAGCAATCTGTATAAATAAAATAAAGGCGGTAGGGTAGCTCGCTCGCTATCCGCCGCCTTTTTTGGTCGTGAAATCAAAGCTCAATCTGATTCGACGATGATTTGCAAAAACTTGATGACTTGCAGGCGCTGTTTCTTGCTGGGACAAGCCTGAATCAGTTTCTCAAGCAGCTCCGCAGCAATCCGCATAGAGGCAGACGAGGTATCGTCCAAACTCTGGAGATTGTCCACGAACGCGGCAAAGTGCACGCGAAGCTCGCTGATCAGCTGTTGTACCCCCTCAGCTTTGGACTCTTTCAAGGCTTTTGCAAGACCGCTCTGCAGTCTCTGCATCAGGTTCGGATCAACTGCTTGGTGCCTTCTCCCTGACAAGACTTGAGAAAGCCACGATCTCTTCACGCCGCTTTCGCTTGCCAAAAGGTCTTGCGTTAGATTGATCTTGCGGATGCAGTTTACTATCCAAACTCGAACCTCGTCCGTGATCGGATATCTGTTGCTCCTGGTATGCCTGTTTTTCATTGATTCTCCTCCATATTCTCTGGAACTTCGATGCCGCGGCCCATTCTCACCCCAACGTACTTCGTCAATTCCTTGGCAATGTCTAGGAAAAGCCACTGCTGACCGAGGTCAAACTGCATCTGGATCTCCTTCATGTCAAACATTGGGGACACGCATTCGTCTTTGGATTTCTCCCGAAAAATCGCCAAGAGGATCAGATCAGCCTCGTCAGACAACCCGCGACCATTGAGGAATGAAATCACTCTGTTGGTGGCTGGCATCTCCTGCGCCAGCCCTTCCCGAAACTGCTGCAAACGGTACCAGCGGGAGTCAGAATTGTTATTCCAGCTTGAGACATGGATCGAACCAGAGACAAGCAGAATTACAATCCCGGCAATACCCGCTTCCTGCCAGACTGCTGGTGCGATGAGTCCAAACAGAGCCGAGGGCGCGTATTGCAAAACATATCTTTGCCACCACTCGCTTTTCGCAAGGGAGGCAAAGGGATGTTTGAACGACACGACAAAGGCCGTCACAGTGACCGCCGTCAAAAGAAACGATGCCCGGGAGATGTCTTGGGCGGACAGTAAAGTCCCAAACACACAACCGATCAAATAAGACAGAAACGTTCTCCATAGCGTTTTCCACATCGCCATTAGCTTTTTCCGCATTTCAGTTCTCCTTTTTTTGATTCAGAATTTCTGTAGATACTTTAACCAATTCCCGACAAAGATCGGTTAATTGCTTTTCTGCCTCCACAAGCTCACCTTCGGTCTTTTTTAATTTCTCCGCCGCGTCTTTCTTTTTCTTTTCTACGTCTCTCTGCCAAGCCGTCAGAATTGCTGGCAACGTGGACAAAGCCTGTACTACCCCAAGCACTTCCGAAGGTTTAACTAAATCCGTCAAATAACTTCTACTAAGCCTAACTCGCGATTGGCCTTTTACTGCAAAAAAGCATTGTTGAGAATAGTGATCCCTTGTCTCCGGAGCCTCACGGACAGCCAGTGACCAGCCATTGCAAGAGGGGACAGAGCCGCACAAAGTCCCCAGCCTTGTAAGATGCATCACAATCACCTCGACCAAAGCCCGCAAATTTTTAGGCAAAGGAGTTGCTGGAATCTCCTCTTCTTGAATTTTTCTGATGAGTGAGTCGTCTCTGTCTAACGACTTGACCGTTTGAATCAAAGCTGTTTTACCTTCTTCTATCTCCATCCTGTTCCTCCTTAATGCACCACTGCTTTGGGACCGAATCAGTTCGGGGTTGACAATGGTGACAGGAGAGCATACAATAAAGATATTGAGTGGCCAAGAGCACCATAGGGTGATAAAGAGCACCATTAACAATGGTTGTCATTCCGGGCTTGACCCGGAATCCAGGATTAGTTTATATAGATTCCCGCCTCCGCGGGAATGACAGAAATGACCATATGTACGCGGAAATATTAGAAAATATAGGGCTTTCTCCGAATGAAGCCAAAATCTACGAAACCTTGCTTGCGGCAGGGGAGATTGGTGTGTCGGAAATCTCCCTCAAAGCAGCCGTGCATCGGCGGAATGTTTATGACGCACTGAACCGCTTAACAGAAAAAGGCCTGGTGTTTCGGATTTTTCAAAAAGGCGAGAACCAGTTCCGGGCCGTCACTCCTGACAAGCTGGCCGAAGTCTTGGCAGAAAAAGAACATGCTCTCGCAAACGTGCTTCCTGAAATGAGAAAACTCTATGACGCCAAACCACTCGAAGAAGCCGCTTATATTTACAAAGGCTTGGAGGGATTCAAAAACTATATGCGCGACATGGCCCGGGTGGCAGAGGATACCTATTTTTTGGGGGCCAAAGGGTTGTGGTTCTCTCCGGGGATTGAAAAACAATACCTAGAGGACTTTCAATCCGCCATGCATCACAAAAAGAAAAAATACTACACACTATATGATTGGCGCGTAAAAGAAAAACTGCCACAGGCTTTTAAAAAGGTTCGCGGGGAATATAAAATCCTACCAAAAAAATATTCCGCCAAAGGACACACGGATGTGTTTGGAGATTATGTCGTAACCTTTGTCAGCACAGACATTGGCAATTTTGGCGAAGACGGAAAAATCTTTGTAATGATTCATCCGCAGCTCGCAGAAACCTACCGGACCTGGTTTAAGCTTATCTGGGATTTGCTGCCTTCTGGAAAATAATATGCAGCTGTTTATCGATGCAAGTGTAGAAAAATTTATCCGTTCTCTCGGAATGCCAGCTGCCGCCAAAGTAGATAGAACTATTAGCTTGATCGAAGAATTTGGCTATCAGCTCAGCATGCCTCATAGTAGACACATAAATAAAGGCGTCTTTGAACTGCGCGTCAGGGGGAAACAAGAGATTAGAATTTTCTATTGCTTTCACAACAATGCAGTTTATTTATTACACGGATTTATAAAGCAATCTCAACAAACTCCTCGAAAGGAGCTTGATATCGCATTTTCCAGGATGAAACACTTGACATAATATAACTTATAAGTTATATTATCTTTATGAGAACTTACAAAGCTTTTAGAGTGCAGTTACTAAAAAATAAAGAATTCAAAAAAGCCTACGATGAACTGGGGCCGGAATTTGATTTGATCAGAATGATCATAAAAAAACGCCTCAAGGAGGGTCTGACCCAAAAACAGCTAGCGGCTAAGCTTGGCACAAAACAACCTGTTATCTCCCGGCTGGAAAGAGGGGGCTACAACCCTTCAATTAAGTTTCTTCATCGGATAGCTGAAGCTCTCGATGCTGAACTACGCATCTCGATTTCATAAGATGAAACAGATATAATACTGGTATGGGCGTGTAGCTCAGCTGGTTAGAGCATCTGTCTTATACACAGAGGGTCCCTGGTTCGAATCCAGGCACGCCCATATAACAACCATGATAGAACCAAGTCTTCTCTCCTATATCAAACAAAATCTCAAAGACGGATTTTCGGAACTAGAGATCCGGCAGATTTTGCTCGGCGCGGGTTGGGGAGCTATGGATGTTGAAGAAGCTTTTAGTGTTGCGACGATTCGACCAAAACCGCAGAGCATGGATATTCTCGAAAAAGAACTCGCCCCGCAAGCACAAAGTAAACCAGGGTTTCTCGGCCGCATGCGCCAAATGGTGATTCCATCTCTCATCGTAATAATGGCTATACCGATAGTCGGTATCACAGCATACTGGAGCTATTCATGGTTCTCTGGATCTGGAGAAAACGGGACGGTCAACTCCGCAACTATCTCCTCTGCCGAACTCGAACAGGACGCTACTATCCACGACCAGCGGAGGCTTGAGGATATCGAAACCATACAAGCTGCGCTTTCCGCATTTTTCACGGCCAATCATGTGTATCCCCAAACACTTGATGAACTCTTGAATGGAAAAAATCTCTTGAGCATCCCCATTGATCCGCAAACCAAAGACAATTATCTCTATATGGCGCTAGGCGATCCAGCGCTTGATTACTCTCTGACCTTTTCCCTCGAGACCGATTTTGGTATTCTCAAACGTGGCCTCCAAAATGTGAATCCCCAGAATCTCATCAAGGCCGCGGAGATAAAAACAGCCAACCAACTGGTGAAGGGACTGATTGTCAATTCCCCTTCACCGGAGTTAAACATCACCGACCTCTCACAAACAGCTGTGGTTCCCGGAAGCGAAATCACCGTAGAGCTGAGCGCACCGACTGAACTCGCCCAAGCCATTTTGATTTCTGAACCTCTACGGCTTACGGATGAACGCTCGCCTTTCCGATTCACGTTCAGTGCTCCGGTGGCTACCGGGCAATACGAAGTGCGAGTTTTTGGTTTTGCAAAAAATGGTTCAATTCTTTATCAAACAACCACGTTTACAGTAAAACCTTGAAAGGGGGTGCAACACAATGCCAACTTGCCCAATGTGCAGCGCTGACGTCGATGATGTTGAGAATATGGACGGTCATGATATTAGTAAACATCCAGAAGGAAGTCAGAGCCCTGCTTCCGATGATTCCGAACCAAAAACCGCTTAACCAGCGGTTTTTGGTTTCTAAAATTATGCTATGCTTCAATTACAATGCCTTCAATCACTTTTTATGGAGCTACCACTGAGGTGACCGGATCTTGCTACCTAGTACGCGGCGAACGCACAACCGTACTCGTAGACTGCGGTCTGTTTCAAGGTGAGCGGTTCGCTCGGGCGAGAAATTATGAAGCGCTGCCTTTTGGCTGTGGCGCGATTGACAATGTCTTGATAACTCACGCGCATCTGGATCATACCGGCCGCCTGCCAAAAATATGCGCCGAAGGGTTTACCGGAAAAATCTTTGCCACGAGCCCGACCCTGGAGCTCATGAATGCCCTATGGGAAGATGCCATAGAAATTATGGAGATCGAGTATCAGGAGACCGGCCGCCTACCTTTGTATAGTGCCGCGGCCACAAAACGAGTAGAAAAATTTTTCCAAGGTGTAGAATATGGACAAAAAATCCCGCTTTCAGAAACAGACTACGCTATCTTTCACAATTCCGGCCACATCCTGGGGGCTGCGTTCATAGAACTTGTCATCGACGGGAAAAAGCTCATATTTTCGGGGGATATTGGCAATGAACATCCGCCGATTATCCGCGAAACTGAACCGCTCCGCGAAGCTATTGATCTCCTGGTCTGCGAAACCACTTATGGCAACCGCCTGCATGAGACCCCACAGCAGCGCAGCCAGCTGTTCGAAGACACCGTAGTGCAAACCATCAAACAACGCGGGACACTGCTCATCCCCGCGTTTGCCGTTGAGCGAACCCAGGAAATCTTGTACGAACTGCACAATATGATTAAAGCCGGGATGATTCCGGCGATGCCGATCTTTTTGGATTCACCGCTTGCTATCAAGGTCACAGAAATTTTCAGAAAATACCCGGAGTTTTTCAATAACGACGATTGGCTGCAACAGAAAAAGGATCATGATTTGTTTGATTTCCCCGGGCTGCGCCTCACCCCCACCCGCCAAAAATCCAGAGTGATCAATAAAATTCCCAGCCCCAAAATTATCATCGCCGGCAGCGGCATGATGAACGGGGGCCGCATCATGTACCATCTCGAGCGCTACCTGCCTGACCCCAGAAACACCCTGCTAATCATTGGCTACCAAGCAGCACACACCCCTGGACGAAAAATTTTGGACGGACAAAAATGGGTGGAGCTGCTCAACAAAAGTGTGCCAGTGAAAGCCCGGGTCATAGCCATCGGGGGGTTTTCTGCTCATGCGGATCAGAAAAAATTGCTTTCGTGGATCAGCACGGCCAAAGAAATCGGGCAAATTTGTCTCGTACACGGCGATGCGGAAAGCATGCTGGAATTTGGGGCAAAATTAAAAGAGCACAAGCTTGAAGCCACGATTCCGAAATATGGAGAAACGATCACAATATGAGCGGGCATAGCAAATGGGCACAAATCAAGAGACAAAAAGGCGCGGCTGACAAAAAGAAAGGGCAGGCCTTCTCCAAACTCGCCCGCGCAATAACCATTGCCGCAAAAAACGGAGGCGTGGACCCGGCTACCAATTTCAAACTGCGCATGGTCATTGAGAATGCCCGAACGCTGAGCATGCCCGGTGACAATATTGAACGAGCTATCTCGCGGGCCGCAGGGGCACAAGACGGAAACACCCTTGAAGAGGTAGTCTATGAAGGTTACGGGCCTTTCGGCACCGCGTTTCTCATAGAGACCGCGACAGACAACAAGAATCGTACAGTAAACAACATCAAACATATCTTCGCAAAGCATGGGGGCAATCTCGCGGAACAGGGGAGCGTTGCCTGGCAGTTTGCTACAAGGGGACAAATACTCGTGGAAAGATCTGGGGTTGATCTATCAGATCTGGAACTGGCCGCGATCGATGCTGGTGCCGAAGATGTCCGTGAATCAAAAGAAGGACTCGAGGTCTACACCCGTCCTTTGGATCTCAACCCTATCAAACAAAAACTCCAGAGTCTCGGAGTCAAGATTGCGGAAGCGCAAATCATAAAAGAAAGCAGCCAAGGAGTGGATCTATCTGATGAACAAAAACCAGCAGTAGATACCTTGTTCGCAGAGCTGGAAAATGATGAAGACGTAATCGCTGTGCACACTAGCGCGAATCTATGATAATACTCGGTATTGATCCCGGCACTGCCACAACTGGTTACGCAGTCATTGAATCCGCAAAAGGCAAATTGCGCGCGATTGAATATGGCTGCCTGAAAACTTCGAAAAATAATTCACTACCAGAACGACTCGAAGAAATTTACAAGGATTTAAATTCGTTAATCCGCAAACACAAGCCAGGCAAGGTCGCGGTGGAATCTGTATTTTTTTATAACAATGTAAAAACTGCAATCGCGGTCGCACAGGCACGCGGTGTGGTGTTGCTGTGCGCGAGACAAAATAAAATCCCCATCACAGAATTCACCCCCCTGCAAGTTAAAAACTCTTTAACCAATTACGGCAAGGCCGACAAAAAACAGGTTCAGTACATGGTTAAAACTCTTCTGAACCTGAAATCCATCCCCAAGCCCGATGACGCGGCCGACGCCCTAGCCCTGGCCATCTGCGGAGCCAATCACCCTCACTCTTTCTCCCCCTTATCAAGGGGGAGATGAAGAGGGGGTTGACAAACCTTGCCAAAGTTTGCTATAATGGATCTATGAAGACTGTAAATATCAGCTTAACTGCTGAACAAGCCAAGTTTGTTGATCAAACGACAAAAAACTATGGTTTTGCCAATCGCAGCGAATTCGTTCGCGCACTTTTGCGGTTTGCTGCCAAAACCAATCCAGAACTCATTGATCAAGCTTCAGAGGCGCCGTTTGCAAGCCATCCGAAGCCAGTTTTGACTTTGGAGCAAATCAAAAAAATAGCTGTACCGATTCTCAAAAAAAATGACGTTGAGTTCGCCGGTATTTTTGGCTCCTATGCCAGAGGCGAAGCGCGGCCCGATAGTGATTTGGATGTGCTAGTTCGGTTTCATAAACAAAACGATAAAAGCCTTTTAGATGTTATCCGACTACAGAATATACTCCAAGACGCACTAAACTTGAAGGTTGATTTGGCTGAGGAAGGGGACCTGGATGAGCTTGTCGAACCGCAGGCGGTCAAAGATTTAAAGATACTTTATGGATAAAGATACTTTATATAAAAAACATATCTTAGAGGCTATCGCGGAAGCTGAAACGTTTGTGTTGAGGATGAGTTGCGAAAATTTTAGACGAGACAAACTTCGTCGTGCCGGTGTGGTCCGGGAATTAGAGATAATTGGCGAGGCGGCAAATCACTTGTCCGCGAAATTCCGCAATCGATATCCTGACATTCCGTGGCACGATATAGTCGGTTTAAGAAATCGGATAATTCACGAGTACTTCAAGATAAACTATAAGCGTGTCTGGAATGTTGTAAAAAAAAATCTGCCCAAACTAAAATCCGCCCTGAAAAAATAAAAACCCCGATCAGTAACCGGCGGGGAATTAGAAGTGCTTAAATAAGTCTAATCTATTGTTTACCATAAGTGAGGCGAATCAAGATCCCCGAGATTAACCAAAGTAGCGCAGCCCAAAGAAGCTCAGCGGATTGATTCTCCTCAATGTATCCAAAAAACGCGGCGGCGACTAAAATAACTATCGCAATTGCCCCACCCCAGATAAAAATAATCTTAAAAGCTTTGGTTTTGGAACCAGCGCGTAGAGATTCCTTCGTTATCCAGGTCTATTTGTTATTTTATCCTCAAAAACCTCTTCCCGAGGCGGATGAGTGTGCCTTTGGTAAGTTTCACTGAAGCTGTCTCGTCTGTTATTTTAGAGCCATCGATTTCTACTGCTCCTTCGCGCAATTTTCTTCTAGCTTCAGATTTGGAGGAAGCCAGCTTGCCTTCCACGAGAATATCGACAATCGAATAGCTACCGGCGGTTTTCTTGATTTCAAAATCCGCGCTCACCTCCCCTTGCCTTGTACCGAATTTGCTCTCAAATCCCTCGTGCGCGGTTTTGGCCGGCTTTTCTCCGTGATAGAGCTTCACAATTTCAAAGGCGAGTTTGGATTTGAGATTGCGCGGATTAACAGATTTGTTTTTCAGTGCCATGGCCATGCTCGCGATCTCGCTCTCTGGCACCTCGGTGCATAGAATAAAATAACGAATGATGAGCTCATCGGATATGGACATCACTCTGCCGAATATTTCGGCGGGCTCATCAGTGACATTGATCACATTCCCCCAAGAGGAAGACATTTTCCTACCATCTGTACCTTCCAAAAGCTCCATCATGAGAATGTCTTGCGGAGTTTGATCATACATGGGCTGGATTCTGCGGCCAGCCAAAAGATTAAACCGCTGATCTGTGCCTCCTAATTCTAAATCCGCTTTCACGGCTACGGAATCATACCCCTGCATTAGAGGGTAGAGAATTTCGTGAATGGATACTCTTTGTCCAGCGCTCAACCTTCTGGCTATAATCTCCCGCGATTCCATCTCATGGAGTCCGAACAGGTTTGCCATTCTGGCTAACTCCAAGAAACCCAATTTGTTAAGCCATTTGGAATTGTAATAAACTTCTGTTTTTTTCTTGTCTAAAATTGTGTATGCCTGGGCTAGATAAGTTTTCATGTTTGCTTTGATTTGCTTTTCCGTGAGCATTGGTCTTTCCGATTCCTTGTCCGAAGTATCGCCAACAATACCTGTCGAATCGCCTATGATAAATATCGCTGTATGCCCAGCTTCCTGGAATGCACGCAACTTTAGAAGCAGTACTGCACGGCCGATATGGATGTTTGGGCTCGTCGGATCAATGCCCAGTTTCACGCGCAATTTTTTACCGGACTTTAGAGCCTGCTCCAGATGTTTTTTTTCGATAACCTCGGCGACCCCCCGAGTGAGAATAGTTTGAATGTCCATAATCATAATTTTATTGTATAATTAGAGAAATGTCTAACTACAGCCGCGGCTGGAAAAAATTTGGAGACAAGCCATTCTTGCGGACACGAGAGCGCTCTTCAGCCTCTCTGGCTCGCAAGTTTTTTGTGTATGTGGGACGCCTCTTGCGACGGTTTTGGCGGATCAAGGGAGTGTTTAAAAAATTACTCGTCGCTGGAGTCTTTGCTGGCATTGTTTTTTTCATCTTGTTTGGTCTAACCTTTGCCTACTATGCTTTTACTATTCCTGATCCCGGGCAACTGGCGAAAAGGGAGCCGGTCGAATCAACAAAAATCCTCGATCGCAACGGGAAACTTCTTTACGAGCTCTATGATGAAGAAAAACGCACGCTTGTCACGCTGGACCAAGTACCAAAGTATGTCAAAGATGCGACCATTGCTATCGAAGATAAAAATTTCTATACGCATGGGGGGATCAGTATCACCGGCATTCTCCGAGCAATAATCATAAACATTCTCAAGGGCAGTAAAAGTCAGGGGGGGTCAACCATCACCCAGCAGTTTGTGAGAAACGCTGTGTTGACGCGCGAAAAAACCTGGGGCCGCAAGATCAAGGAGATCGCCCTGTCTCTGGAGATTGAACGCCGCTATTCCAAAGATGAAATCCTCCAGCTATACCTGAATGAAATCCCCTATGGGGGTAACGCGTATGGCGTCGAGGCCGCGGCCCAGACTTTTTTTGGAAAATCGGCCCGTGATCTGACCTTGATTGAAGCAGCTTATCTCGCTGCTATGCCCCAAGCTCCGTCATATTATTCGCCCTTTGGCCCAAATCGTGAAGCCCTCGATGCCCGCGCTGATACTGTGCTCGCAGTGATGGCTGATCAAGGATATATCACAAAAAAACAGCGCGACGAAGCCCAGGGTATAAAGGTAGAATTCCGAAACATTGGTCGGGGAATTCTGGCCCCGCATTTTGTGCTATATGTCCAGGATTTACTGGCGAAAAAATACGGTGATATCAGCTTGCGGCGCGACGGCTTGCGCGTCACTACGTCATTGGATTTAGATTTACAAAAAATCGCCGAACAGGTAGTCACGGACCAAGTGGCTTCATCAGAAAAAAAATACAATGCCACCAATGCGTCTCTCGTGGCCATGGACCCGCGCACCGGCCAAATCCTGGCCATGGTCGGTTCCCGAGACTATTTTGATAAAGCCCATGATGGCGCTGTGAATGTCGCGCTTCGTCCGCGGCAGCCTGGTTCATCATTCAAGCCTTATGTCTATGCCACGGCCTTCAAAAAAGGCATGAGCCCGGCGACCTTGATCATGGATGTAACCACCGATTTTGGTGAATTTGGCGGTAAAGAGTATATCCCGGCGAACTATGATGGCAAAGAACATGGTCCGGTGTCTATCCGCAAAGCCTTGCAAGGATCTTTAAACATCCCGGCTGTCAAAACCCTGATTCTCACGGGTATTGACGATGCGATTGAAACTGCGGAATCGCTGGGGATCACTACCCTCAAAGATCGGTCGCGGTTTGGCCCAGCCCTAGTACTCGGCGGAGCCGAGGTCAAGCTCCTCGAACATACTGCTGCCTATGGAGTCTTCGCCACAGGAGGGGTAAGGCACAATACTACTGCCATCCTAAAAATTGAAGATAAATCAGGCAACGTGTTGGAAGAAAATAAGGAATCAAGGGGGCAAGAAGTACTTGACCCGCAAATTGCCTACCAAATTACCAATGTGTTGTCAGACAACCCGTCCCGAGTTTATATTTTTGGGCAAAATAATCGCCTGCAGCTTCCCGGCCGCCCGGTCGCGGCGAAAACCGGCACCACCCAGGAATACCGCGATGCCTGGACCGTGGGATATACGCCGAGCCTGGTAACCGGTGTATGGATGGGCAATAACAACAACGAGCCAATGACTGGCGGAGCGTCTGGATCACTCGTCGCGGCCAGCATCTGGCAAGGATTCATGCTAAAGGCCCTTGGGGGGAAACCCGCAGAAGAGTTCGTGAGGCCGCCGGGGATTACTGAAATCGCAGTGGACAGCCTCTCCGGCAAATTACCAACAACATACAGCCCGGAGACCAAGACTGAAATATTTGCAAGCTTCAATGTGCCTGAAGAATACGATGATGTGCATGCCCCTGTGACAGCAAACAACGCCACTCAAGTTTATACTGTGCTGCATTCGGAAAAACCGGATGATCCGCGCTGGGAAGATCCTGTCCGATTCTGGGCCCTGGCAAATGGATATGTTTATCCGGCCAGCGGAGATGGACCAGTGGAACCCAAAACTGACAGCACGATTCAAATCGAAATTAGCGCCCCAGACAAGGTCACTGAAAACTCCTGGAAGGTCAGCGCCAAGGTTAAATCAACGGACGAAATCAGAGAAGCAAGGTTCTTTTTAGATGGCCGGGTGATCGGCGCTGATGCGGCTGTACCGTACGAGTACACGGGGCAAACGAGCCACGTGGACGGGGCGCATCAATTGACGGTGCAAGTGCTAACCGCTTCCGGCCGTGTGGCCCAAAAAATACGGAATCTCCATTTTGCGCTCGGTCAAAAACTGCTCGTTCTGGAGCCGCAAGACAATTTTGCTTTAAATTTCCCTCTTAATTTTTCTATCGAAGCCTCTCTCGATGCGAGCACTGATGCCGTGGAATTTCTACGGCGCTCTGCGGCTGGAAACGAGACGGAGATTGACGGCAATATCTCCAAACGGCGCTTCGGAGATATCTTTGTCTACACCCTGAACTGGCCCGAAACAGCACGCCCAAATCCAGGCAGCTATAGCCTTTTTGCGCGAATCGGCAATGAAAAAAGCAATCAAGTAACAGTCAAAATTCCATAAAGCGATTCCAATATACGAATAACATTCGAATGATACGAATATGAACCCTTGGATAATAATCAGTCTAATTGGTTTTTTGGTGGCAAGTCTTTACCGGCGAGAGTGGGGGATTTATCTCATTGTCCTGGGACTGCCGAGTTATCAAATTCGTTTTCAAGTATTCGGAGTCCCCGCGACATTTCTCGAAGGGATGATTTTGCTATTGGCGGCAGTGGAAGTTATTGCTTTAATTCGAAACCCGCGGATACTTTCAATCCTTTCGCCCCTCCCCGCCTGCCAATCGCCTGAAGGCTCAAGGCCAATGGCGGGCAGGCCTAACCCTCTCCCACAAGGGGAAGGAATAAAAACCAGGGATTCCTCCCCCCTTGTGGGGGGCGCTTCGTCCGAGCGAAGGCGAGGCGAGGAGGTGAGGTGGGGGGTGGCCCAATATATTTTTATTATTCTCTTCCTCCTTGCGGCCGTCATTTCTGTATTCATCGCCCCAGACACGCTCAAAGCCGCTGGTATTTTCAAAGCTTATTTTTTTGAACCGATACTCTTTTATTTCTTGCTGCGCCTTACTATTGATTCGCAAGAAAAATTGAAAAAATTATTCCAAAGCATGACCGTCCTGGTTTTGTATTTATCTGCGTTTGGAGTTTATCAATATCTGACCTTGCAAAATCTCCCGCCCTCCTGGTGGGACGTCAGTTTTGCGGAGCGCAGAATCGTGTCATTACTAAACCACCCCAATGGATTGGCCTTGCTCTTAGGGCCCGTTCTCACCATGCTAATCATGCTGCCCAAAAACAAATTGAGGTGGACTGCGCTCGGATTTGGACTGGTTGCATTTTATTTAACATTTTCCCGCGCGGGCTGGCTGGCCTTGGCGGCGACCCTTGTTGGGGTCGCATTCCTTATCCCCTCCCCTGGCGAGGGGAGGGTGGCCGAAGGCCAGGAGAGGTCGCGCACCCCAAAGTTATTGTTATCGCTATTGGTTATTATCACTCTTGTCTTTGCCATCCCCGTCTCCCGCGCCAAACTTCTAAATCTCACTCATGCTGACCCATCCAAAGAAAATCGTTATGTGCTGTGGACTGCGGCAGTGGATATATTGAAGCATCATCCCATAACTGGGGTAGGGCTAACGGGTTTTCGTGAAGCCTACAAAAACTACCCCCTCGGCCCGGATCGGGTCATTCAAAACTATCCGCACAATTTTTTTCTGACCTTTTGGGTGGAGACCGGGCTTTTAGGATTGCTAAGTATCATTGGGCTATTGATTCTATTTTACAAAAAAATATACAAAACTGTTACCTCCCCTTCCCCCCCTCACGAGGAGGGGCAAAAACAAATTTCTCCCCCTCGTGAGGGGGAGATCAAGAGGGGGTTAGCCCTCGCTGCCGGAGCCGGCATGGCAATGATCGTGCTCCACAGTCTGGTCGACGTCTCCTATTTCAAAAACGATCTCTCTATCCTCTTCTGGCTCGTCTACGTCTTGCCGTTTCTAGATTTTCAATTTGATTAACACTCTTCGTTCCGGATCAATGCCAGCTGACTCGCTCATCACATCTGGCATGTTGCCGATCTCCGCGTGCACCATTCGGCGTTCATAGGCTGACATCGGCTTCAAGAGTAAGCTTTGTCTGGTCTCTCGCACGCGATCAGCGGCCTGCCTCGCCAACTCTCGCAAAAATTCTTCGCGAGTTTTTTTATAATCTTCGACATCTACCACAAAGCGCACAGACTCGCCCAAACGCCGAAACGCCAAGAGCCTGGCGAGATACTGGAATGCGGCGAGGTTTGCCCCATATTGGCCGATGAGCATGCCTGAATCCGGGGTTCGGAGATTAAAAATCACGGTTTCTTCTAGAAACCGGTTTTCAATTTCTGCCTCGATCCCCATATGTTGCAGAATCTCTGCGATGATCTGTTTTATCGTCCCGTATTTTTCTTCCACCCTATTGGAAATAAAAAGTTAATCAATCGCCCCGCTGAAATCATCAAGTATTTCTAACGGGGTCCATGCCTCCTCATTATATACCACTGCTGGCCGATGGCAAAGAGCGTGGTTGTAATCCAATAAAGCGAGAGACCGGCCGGCAACCTCCGGGCAATGATCACTGTGATGATAGGCATAAAATAAGTCAACTGCAAATTCATCATGTTCGCGGTTTTGTCCTTCGCTGTTTTGGTCTTGGGGACCATGAGTTTTGACTGCGAAAATTGCGACACACCAGCGAGCAATGCAAGGACCAGGCTCGGCGCAGAAAGCTCAAGAAAACCTAAAAATTTCGTGTTAATAACACCTGGATTTGCAACGAAAGAGTAGAGCTCACCCGCAATTTGCCCTGCTAGCCCGGACCGAAAAACTGTGTAAAGAGCAAGCAACAATGGCAACTGAATCAAGAGTGGTAGGCAAGAAGAAAAGGGGTTTATTTTGTTAGTTTTATAGAACTCCAGGGTGGCTTTGGTTTGCGCTTCCTTGTCATCTTTATATTTTTCCTTGATCTCCTCGAGTTTTGGCTGGAGTTCCGTGAGTTCCTTTTGCGCTCTCAGAGATTTCTGAAATGATGGGAATAAAATAATTCGCACGAAGATCGTAACAGCAATGATCGCGAGCCCCATATCACTGCCCGGCAGGAAATTATAAACAAGTATAAGGAGGTTGAGTAAGGGTTTTATAAGGATCAGGTGAAATATTTCCATTTTGATCAGTCAGAGACTTTACTCACAGGGTCAATGGCCGGCGCTGAAAAAGGGTTGCAGCGCAAAACTCGTGCCACAGCCTTGACCCCGCCCAAAATAAAACCATTAGTCAGAATCGCTTGTTTGGAATATTCAGAGCAGGTCGGATAAAAACGGCAATAACCAAATGGGTAACGATGCTTCCCCCACGCGCTGTGGTCAGGAGAGAGTATACGCTGATATAAATTTATTAAGTTAACTACTATATATTTCACGACGGTTATGGTACTTTCTCGAAAAGTTTTAGGAGTTCTTCGCACAATGCATGTGGACTGACGCTTGCGCTGCCCGACAGTCCTTGAATGATAATATCATAGGCGGTTTTAAGCTGGTGGCGCTCCTGCCAGATGGCTGCTCGCAATTTTCTTTTCACCCGATTGCGGCCCGTGCTATGAGCAATGGCTTTTTTGGATATCACAAAACCGAAACGATTGAAGTTTCGGGGTGTCTTTAGAAAAAAAAGTCGCAGATTGTGCGATGAAACGCGGCGGCCCTTCTTATATACAAGCGAAAAATCTTTCTCTTGAGTTAATCGAGCTTGTTTGGGCAACATTTAAATTGTCAAACTTTTTCGTTTTTTCAACCTTCTCGATGCCAAAACCCGCCGCCCCCCGCGTGACTTCATACGCCGCCGAAAACCATGACTGCGCTTCCTATGTTTCTTTTTTGGTTGATATGTTCGCTTCATCCCTCACCTTTTAATTTTTGACAGGTAGTCAAAATAGTAAAAAAATAACTTTATGGAATTAATTATACAGATTTTCCGCGTTCTGTAAAAGGTGAGGGATCATGCACTGGTTATGCACAAGTTATCCTCAAATTTTTCAAAAATTGCCTTATTAAAAGCTATTTTTGTTGATTTTACATGTTGATAATCATTCTGGTAAACTGCTCATATAACTTATCAAAGGATTTATTACTTGTGAACTCTTTACAGCAAATTTGGCAGGCGGTGCTAGGAAACCTGGAATTGACATTATCAAAAGCCAGCTTCACCACTTGGTTCAAGAACACTTCGATCTTGGAACAGCATGACGAAAAAATTACTATTGGTGTTCCCAATACTTTTACCAAAGAATGGCTGGTCAATAAATACCACCAAGATATTTTGAAGGCTTTTAAACTTATTGATCCGTCTGTAAAGATTGTAGAATATCGGATCGCGAGTGGCCACAACAATCCAGCTCCAATCGCGGAGAAAATAGAAGTCAAAAAAAATGTTGCCCCCCCAAATCTTGAAACAAATAGCTTTCGCCCTTCTGTTTTGAATTCCGGACTCAATCCTAAATATTCATTTGAGTCCTTCATTGTTGGGGGGAACAATGAACTGGCGGCGGCGGCGGCCCAAGCGGTAACAAAAACTCCTGGCAAAGCTTACAACCCATTATTTATATATGGCGGGGTTGGCCTTGGTAAAACCCACCTCATACAAGCGATTGGCAATGCGTATTTACGAAACATGGATACTAGACGCGTCTTATATGTGACCTCGGAAAAATTCACCAATGAATTTATTCAGGCTGTTCGGGAGAATAGAACTGAAAAATTCAAAAATCTCTACCGTTCAATCGATGTATTGCTGATTGATGACGTGCAATTCTTGGCGGGCAAAGAACAAACCCAAGAGGAATTTTTCCATACCTTCAATGCTCTTCATCAAAATAATAAACAAATTGTTCTGTCTTCAGACCGCCTACCCAAAGAGATTCCCGCCATTGAAGAGCGTTTGGTATCGCGGTTTGAATGGGGGATGATTGCTGATGTCCAACCGCCCGATTTTGAAACCAGACTCGCCATTCTCAAGGCGAAAGTGGGGGAACGGGGTTATAAAGTCGATGCCGAGGTCCTAGAATACATCGCCCAAACCATAGAAACGAATATTCGTGAGTTAGAAGGTTCTTTAAACCGGTTGATAGTTTACTGCCAGCTCAACAACACAAACCCGACACTAGAAAAAGTTAAAAATCTTCTCGCTAGCATTATTTTCCCTCCAAAAAAACGTTTGGTTTCCCCAAAAACCATCATGTCAGTGGTTGCTGATTTTTACAACGTATCTGTGGATGACCTCATCAAAGAATCGAGGAAGAAGGAATATGTAACGCCACGGCAAATTTCTATGTACATTATCAGGAAAGAATTGGAGACCAGCCTGCCGATGATTGGTGAGTTTTTTGGCGGCCGTGACCACACGACTGTAATTCACGCTATAGATAAGGTACAAAATTTGTTAAAACAAAAAGATAGTTTGCGACAAGAGTTAAGCCTCATCACCAATAAAATATATATGGATTAGTTGGGAATGAGGTGGGGAAAAATTAGGGATAAGTTTTCTGGGATTTTTTTAAGAGAGAAGTTTCCAACACCCTCTCCCCATGTAAACAACACTCTCCTTTGATATCAATTATATGTTTGCCCAAATAAATATGGTGTTAAATTTCAATATAAACATTTACACAGGATATATTATGAATACTACTATTATTAAAAGATTAATTTAATATTATGAGAATGGTGTGCACAAAAAAAAATCTAAACTCTGGTCTCGCTATTACTTCACGGATTATTGGTTCTGGGAACACCCTCCCAATTCTGAATAATATTTTATTAAAAACAGAAGAAGGTGGATTAAGACTTTCTGGAACTAATCTAGAAATGGCGGTGAATACTTGGGTTGGGGGAAAAATCGAAGAGGAAGGAGAGATAACAGTCCCAGCAAGATTAATGAATGATTATGTGAACAATATTACAGCAGAGAAAATAACAATAAATAGCAAAAACCAAATTTTATCCTTAGAAGCCGAGAAAACCCAAACCAATATCAACGGTTTGCCGTCCGAGGAATTTCCTATTATCCCAAAAATAAAAGAAGGGGTTTTTACAAAAATAGAGGGAAAGGATTTGATTGATTGTATTGGAGAGGTGACTTTTGCGGCATCGTTTTCTGAGACGCAGCCAGAAATTTCTGGAATTTTGTTTACATTTGAAGGAAGTAACCTAACATTAGCCGCCACTGATCGCTATCGATTAACTGAAGGAAAAGTTCCTCTTCTCACCCCAATAACCACCCCTAAACAAATCATTATACCAACACGAGCGGTTAACGAGGTGGCGAGAATCATTAGTTTGGGGCCTATAGAGATATTTCTTGGCGATGGGCAAATTTGTTTTCGTTCCGCTGAGACAGAGCTTATTTCCAGGCTCATTGAAGGACAATACCCAGATTATAAACAAATTATCCCCAAAAATTTCACAACCGAAGCAGAAGTAAAAAAAAACCAATTTACACAGTCCCTAAAGGCTGTCAGCCTGTTTTCTACTGAAAATAACAACATTGAACTCGAGATTAATCCACAGCAAAAACAAATCATCATCAAAGCGCAATCTGCGCAGGTGGGGAACAGTGAAATAAGACTGGACGCAAAGATTAGTGGCGAGAAAAATTCCATTATTTTTAATTACCGGTATATTCTGGAATGTCTGTCTAATCTTGGTGATGAGAGTGTGGTGTTGAAAATCATCGGATCGTCTTCGCCCGCGGCGATTATGCCGGTAGGGCGGGATAATTATCTCTATATCGTGATGCCAATCAAGATTTAGAATATCGAATATTGAATTTTGTATATGGATTAGTAAGGCCTCCTCTTTCTTCTCCCCCTCGTGAGGGGGAGATTGAGAGGGGGTCATAGTTTATGTATATAAAGCAAGTGGCTTTTCAAAACTTCCGCAACCTATCAAATCTGGAGTTGACGTTCAATCCTGGTTTTGTGATTTTGAGCGGACCAAACGGGTCGGGGAAAACTAATTTTTTAGAAGCCTTATATTTCGGTTTAGCCTTGCGCCGATTTCCGACGAGCGCACTTGACCAACTGATTAATAACAAGCAGATTTTTTTTCGTCTAAGGCTGACAATGAGTGATGGTAGGGTTGTGGAGGTTTTTTTGGAAAGGACCGAAGGCAGATCAAAACAGCAGTTGAAAATAAATGGCCAAGCTGTGTCCCGAGATCAGTTTGCAAGACAACAAGCGATGATCAGTTTTTTGCCAGAGGATTTAAATCTGCTGACCCATTCACCAGCAGGCCGGCGCCGCTTCCTCGATGAAACTTTATCTGCTGTTTCAGCAGAATATCGGCATGCAATGCAGCAATATAACCAAGCCTTGAAACAGCGCAACTTGGCCTTGGCACAAAACACGGCAGTGGAGATTTGGGATGAACAACTGGCCGATTTCGGGAGCGTCATTACCAAGTATCGACAAGAATTTGTAGATTTTGGGAATATACACTTGAGAGAAATTTTAACAACACTATCTCCCCAGATACTTAATGTCCAAATCGTTTATCACGCAGGTGGGAATACTGAAAAGTCCGAATTTGTGCGGAGACTTGAGATTACCCGACCTCATGACATGGAGAGATTAACAACCTCAATTGGTCCGCATCGCGACGATTTTGAGGTTTTGATGGCAGGCGATCAGCCAATCGTCGGATATTTTTCACGTGGGCAGCTGCGAGCGATTACTTTAGGTTTAAAAATTTTGGAAAAGGAGTATTTAGTGAAATCCGGTCACACCCCTATTATGCTCCTCGATGACGTGTTTTCCGAATTTGATAGCATTCACCAGCAGCAACTCCTCGAGTTTCTCAAATCCTTTGAGCAAGTGTTTTTCACCACTGCACACTTGGAAGAGATCAAGGATTTTTTGCCGCACAATTCTCAAATATTCAATATAGACGCGGGTGCAATTTCTCCCCCTGCCCGAGGGGGAGATGGAGAGGGGGTGGGAGATGTTCAATAAACTTTCCCATATCCTGTCTGCCAAATTTAGCAAGAAAGACGACCTCTCCCGCCAAATCGAGATTGCCAAGGTGTTGGATTTATGCCGCCAAGAAATAAAAAAAATTTTCCCAGACGAAGACATCAATATTGTGAGCCTCAAAAATAAAACTCTAACTATTCATATTTCAAATTCCATCCTCGCCTCCGAACTGCGCTTACGTGAACCGAAGATCATTTCTAAAGTCAACGCGAATATGGGGGAAGAAGTAATAAGAAAAATTATTTATCGATTTTGATACAATTACATCACGATCGTTATATAGCTGTATATTATAAAAAAGCCGCCGTAGGTATCAGGTAATCAAACCTTCTCCTGCGACGGGTAGATTTCACGAGGTTAATGGCTATTCAACAGCATTTGCTTGCTACACCAGCTGACGCTAAAAACTCACCACCTGATTTGTGAGCTCACCACCTTTTGATGAGTAGACGGTCAGTATATCGCCAGGCCGGCTGTAATACTGTTCCTTCACAATTATTCCAGTGCCGAGCAGAATCACTGTGCCTGTAGGAAGTAGGTCGTCACTCCCGATTTGGATTATCTTTGACGGCGGTGGGTTATGGGCAAATTCAGATGCGTATTTCACCACCATCGCCGGAATATCACTGAAGGGGTATCTGCGCCGACTGGTATTGTATCTATGATTATATACGATTTGACCAGCCCGAATGATTTTTAACCCAATGTCCAGTTTGGAATCATCGCCAATTTCTTCAGGCGTAAACCACCGTGGACCAATGGCACAGCTTCCTGGCCAACACTTGCCGAAAAAAGTGCCGTCGAATTCCGAAGTTCTTCCCCGAAGCTCAACAGAGTGGGCAGTAAAGTCGTTGGCCAAACAATAAGCTGCGATCCGGTGATTGTGTCCGAGCAGAACTGCTAATTCTGGCTCGGGCCAATGGTTAGCGGTTGTCCCGGTTTCCGGGTCTCGTCGCAAAACTAGATTTTCACCTTCGCAAACAACGGTTTCCGGATATCCTTTCAAGAAGAAGGAAAAATCCTGATGCTGCGAACTGTGGTGCGTGGTGAGTGCAGATGTTTTTCTCTTGCGGAAAGCGAGACTAATCTGGTAGGTATAGGCCACGCCTACAATCTGAACAATCCCCTCTTTCATTTGGCTCATTTCATTTTCCTCCTGCTTTCAATATCCTGGTAGGTGTTTTCCTCTTTTGAGTCCTCGAGTTTATCAAGACCTCAAAAAAGGAGGGCGAAGAATGTGTTTCCCCGCCCTATTTGCCAAGTAGCCTCCGCTGGGCCATATCTTGCTCGATTAGAACAGTCGCAATATGTCCTTTGATTTCTTCCCCTAACTTCTGCTTAAGACACAGCCTCACAACCCTAGCAGTAACGTGCCCGAGCATCTGTATGAGATCCGGGGTAGCAGTAGCAGACGGAGATCCCAGAGAAATTCCTTTGACGCCAGGGATTTTTGAACAGGTCTTTCCCGAAACCAGGAATATCTCCATTTTTTGCCGCTTCGCTTTATGCAGAACATTCATAACGGAGGGTGTTTGCGGATTGTGAGCAAACAACAGTAACAAATCCCCCGCCCGAGCTTTATCCAACTGTTGTACAGGAACGATCCCAGGCACCAGACGATCATTGCTGATGCCGCTGAAATCACAGGAGGTTGCGGTGGTATATATACGCCGCTGGGGAGGACACTTGATTTGGTAAACAGCGTCCCAATTGAAATTGTGGGCCGTATGTTCTGCGGAAAGAGACAGGCGACCCCCTTCAGGAGCCAGAATATAAACACCGCGATAACCTGAAAAAGTTTCACAGACCGCTCGGGCGAGCGATAAAACAAACGATCCACCAACAATACACAGGCATTTGGATATTTGTCTGACGCATGTTTTCAGGCTTCTGTTAATGTTCAGTGGCTTTCTTTGTGCTAGGGTTGCTGCCGCTTCCGCAATTAACCGCAGTAAAGGCTGAATAGCATCCTCAACAATCTGCTGGTCGTCAATAGGAACAGTGATCGCAAGGTCGGTTTCATTCCTGGAAATTTTACCACCGCCGAATCCGGAAACAGAAATGGTTGCTACCCCGCGTTTGTGTGCATAACGAGCCGCTCTAATTAAATTGTCGGAATCACCACTGCCGCTGATCAGCAGAACCGCGTCTTTTACGTTCACTTTCTCCGTTTTTAGAACGTTTACAAAGACGTTAGCAAAACCATTTTTACTACGGACTTGAGCGCATGGATCAATGCCACAATTGGAGCGCAACCTGGTGGAAGAATTCTTGAGTCCCTCTTTCAGGTTGGCTTCAAAATGGCGGGCAAGAGCATAACTGCCCCCGTTTCCGAAAATGTACAAGGTGCCTTGATGTTTTAGGACACTTTGCAGGAAACAGGCGGCTTTTTGAATGACTTCGGGCGGAAAAGATTTCAAACCACAGATGACCGTTTCTTGGTAGTGGGTTTTGAACTTTTCTACCGCGTTAACAAAATTGTTTGCGTTCACGATTGTCTCCTGGATGAGTCTGTTGAGATCGACCAGACCCTAACTCCTACTCATTCGTACAAAATGGTGATCACATAGTAAACATTCAAGTAATCTCTTCGCCCATCATACGGTGTGGTGTACATTGTTTGAGTCATAATCTTCACCTTTTTCCCTTTCAGAAACTCATTTATTCCCTGTTTTCCTTCCTCGAGCTTCTCGCTTCTAAGTGTGAATATTTCAATTTTCATAGATCCTCCTGTAGAGATGAAATTTTGCTCCAATCACAATGATTGAAACAGCTAATCTTATCTCATTTTGGCAAAAGTGTCAATGGTAGCGAATTTAGTCATATAAAATGTAACCCAAGGGGGTATCGTTAGGACAAATAGAAATGTAACCCATGGAGATGAGGTAAAATAGCCTTTAACCCTTAAAACCCTCATCTTCCTATGCCTC
>JAHFJD010000026.1:3293-18831 GCA_023246055.1 Candidatus Doudnabacteria bacterium | reverse complement strand
ATATACCACTTGTTTCGCTCTTCTCTGGGATACTTTGGCCTTCTCATGACATTTGGATTTAATAGTTAACAGGTGTAACCGTATACTATCCCAAATGTCACCGTATGGTGTTAACTGTACAAGCTCTTGACCATGCCCCACGGCTTTGCTATACTGTTTAGGCTAAACTTGATACCATATTCTCCTCTGTGAGAGGAGATTGTCGAAAACACAATTCCAAAATTTGGTATTTTAATAGTTAAGATTGCAATTACGACGTGCCAAAATACGAACTAATGTACATCATCAGCAATAATGTGTCTGATGATGAGGTTCCGAAGGTTATTGAAGAGGTCAAATCATATATCGAGAGTTCGGGCGGGGCCATCGAGAAGCACGAAGAGCTTGGCAAAAAGAAGCTGGCTTACCCGATCAAAAAAGCGCGCAACGCTTTTTATGTGCTCGACAATTTTACTGTGGCAGCGGATAAAGTGGGAGAAATCGAGCACCGGATCCGGACCTCGCAAAACATCATCCGTCATCTCGTAGCGAACATGGACGAGGCTCTCGCGCGAATGGAAAAGGACAAAGCTGTGCGGGCTAAAATGAAGCCGCGTCGGCCACCAGTCGCAGAGGCGAAGCCGGAAGTCCGCCGGAGTCCAAAGAACGAGGGTGTAGGGAAAATTTCCATTGACCTGGATGCGGAAATTGAAAAAGCCTTAGATAGCAAGGATTTGAAATAATCATTAATGAGATACCAATCTACTAATGCATGCGAATGAAACGAATAATACAAATGATTAGTATTTATTTGTATCATTAGTACCATTCGTATATTGGTATCATAATCATTCGTATATGGATCTAAATCGAGCAACAATTTTGGGGAGGATGACCCAGGACCCAGAAGTAAGAACCACTACAACCGGTAAATCCGTCACCTCATTTAGTATTGCTACCAACAGTACTTGGGTTGACGCTACTACCAAGGAAAAAAAAGAAGCTGTTGAATTCCATAACATAGTGGCATGGGGACGACTCGGGGAAATAGTCGCGCAATATTTGAAAAAGGGCCGCCAAGTTTATATCGAAGGCCGGATGCAAACGCGGTCTTGGCAGGCTCAAGATGGATCAAAAAGATACAAAACTGAAATTGTAGCTGATAATGTCATTCTGCTGGATGGCCGAGGGGCGGCCACTGGCAGCACGCCGGCCGCTTCAACTAGCGAAGTGCGCTACGAGCCTGCCACTCCCGCCGAGGGGGCGCCAGCTATCGAGCCTCGTCCTGCTCCTGCACCAGCGAACACTGAAGAGATCAGTGTGGAGGATATCCCGTTTTAGTTCCTATAGCTGATATTTCAGAACTCATAACCAATGCCGATTCCAAACATCTCAAAAAATTGTTTGCTATGTGAGAGCAAAATAAATTTCGTGGACTACAAAGACACCCAGTTTTTGCGCCGGTTTATGTCGCCGCATGCCAAGATCCTGGGCCGTAAGCGCACCGGGTCTTGTCAGAAACACCAAAAACTAGTGACCCGCGCCCTCAAACGCGCTCGCCACATGGCTCTGTTGCCGTTTGTGGCGGGGACTTAAGAGCCCATGAATTTAGATTTTTCTGAACTGAAAAAAGGCGCGCTTTTGGTGTGGGGCAGGCAGCCGCACGAAATCATGCACGCGCAATTTGTGCGCATGCAGCAGCGCAAGCCGGTGATGCAGATGAAAATGAGAAATTTGCTCACCGGTAAAGTCGTGGAATATTCCGCCAAATCTGGCGAGAGTTTTGAGCGAGCAGACATCACCAAGCAAAAAGTGCAGTTTCTCTATGCAGACCAAGAAGGCGCGCATTTCATGAATCAAGAAAATTTTGAGACAGTGGACATTCCGAGCGAGTTGTCTCGCGACAAAGTCGGTTATCTCAAAGAAGGGACAGAGGTGAATCTCGTATATTTTGAAGAGAAGCCCATCAGCATTGAGCTGCCGATCAAGGTTGACCTGGAAGTGAAATCCACCCCGCCCGGCATCCGCGGCGATACTGCCACTGGCGGCACCAAGCCTGCCATCCTGGAAACCGGCCTCACTGTGAACGTTCCGCTTTTTATCAATGAAGGCGACCGAGTCCGCATCAACACTGACACTGGTCAGTATGTAGAAAGGGCAAATTAGCACAAATTTACACAATATGATATAATCATAAAATGAAGAACGTTCGCATAGTCACAAATCCGCGAATATTGCGCGGCAAACCAGTTATCAAAGGAACTCGCATTCCAGTATATGTGATATTGAATTTATTGGCCGAAGGGTATGATCCAAAAAAAATAATCAAAGAATATCCTGATATCACACGGAACGATATTCTCGCGGCAGTAAAATATGCCTCACAAATCACCAGCTTTGAAGAACACCGCCAGCTAGTATTTTCTTAAAAAGCAGTGGCAAAATTTCTCATCGATGAGAATCTCTCTCCAGTCATTGCTTTTTATTTGCGCTAAAACGGTTACAGCGCCAAAGCCGTGCGTGAGCTTGGACTGGTTGGAGAGCCGGATGAAGTGATCATCGAATTTGCCGCGCGGCACGGCTGGGTGATTATCACGGGAGATATTGAATTTGGAAAATTCTTCTACGAGCTATTGGGGAAAACAAGCATCATAGTGCTGCGAAGCCCCTTCCAAAATCTACCCGCGACTCTAAAAATAATCCAAGCTCTGGATCACAATGACCTGTTGCGCCAAATATCACCCAAACACCAGCTTGTCTTGGCGAGCCAAGGAAGCATACGAGTTAGGACATATGAAAATTGATCCTCTGTCGTGAGTGAAGACGACAAGGTACGCATCAATACAGATACTGGAGAATACGTGGAAAGAGCAAATTGATTCTGATCTCGATCAGAGTCATCCTCGTGTAGGCGTGGATCCAGGAAACAAAAAAAGACAGACTGTGCAGGTCTGTTTTTGATTTACGAATAATAAATATTCCACAAAATGCACGACCCGCCGGCAGCCCCTGATGGCGCAGCCATTGGCGGGCCGGTCGTTAAAACCGTGGAACAAAGGAAAATGGCCCCGAGGGGCTTTTTTATTTTGTCTGATTGTTATATAATCTATTTCTTGAAATAAAAATCCGAACCGTATAAAAGCATCTTGAACCAAAGAAGGAGGATTCTGATGAAGAGGCAATATAACGCGGTTTTTCGGTGCATTAACCTGTGTTCGGGATCGTACCCGCTCGATGAAGTGATTTACCAATGTCCCGGATGCGGGGACCTGCTCGAGGTCGTGCACGATCTTGCAGCGCTGCGGACAGCAGTCAGCCCTATAAGATGGAAATCGCTCTTCGAGGAACGCTACATGCGAAATATCTGGCCCTTCGGCTCTGGGGTCTGGGGCAAGAAAGAATTTGTGTGCCCCAACGTAGAAGACAAAAATATTGTCTCAACATGCGAGGGCGGCACTAACCTTTTTTACGCGGAGCGCCTGGGCGAGCGTTGGGGTCTTGAGGACCTGTGGATCAAACAGTGCGGCATTGGCCACACCGGGTCATTCAAAGACCTCGGCATGACTGTGCTTGTCTCCATGGTCAAGCAGATGCGCGCCGATGGGAAAAATATTCCGGCTGTGGCTTGTGCTTCCACTGGTGACACTTCCGCAGCCTTGGCAGCTTACTCTGCTGTGGCTGGGATTCCCTGTATCGTATTTCTGCCGAAAGGCAAAATTTCCCAAGCGCAGCTCGTCCAACCCCTCGCGAATAACGCAATCACCATTGCCGTTGATAGTGACTTTGATGGTTGTATGGAAATCGTCAAAGAAATTACCTCGCGGCAGAACATTTACCTCGCCAATTCCATGAACTCACTGCGGATCGAGGGGCAAAAAACGATCAGCTTCGAGATTTGCCAGCAATTCGGCTGGGAAGTACCGGATTGGATCATTGTTCCTGGCGGCAATCTCGGCAATGTCAGCGCCATCGGGGCCGGGTTTCTCATGATGCGAGATGTCGGGCTCATTGATCGGTTGCCGCGGATCTGTTGCGCTCAAGCTCAAAGTGCTAATCCCCTGTACCAAAGTTATTTGAGTGGGTTTGAGACTTTCGAACCCAAACAAGCCCGCAATACTTGGGCGAGCGCGATTCAGATCGGCAACCCAGTCAGCTACAAAAAGGCGATTCGCGTGCTTCAGAAAATGGATGGAATCGTGGAGCAAGCCTCCGAAGAGGAGATTTGGGAAACTGCAGGTGAAGCAGACCGCACTGGACTTTACAACTGCCCGCAGACTGGAGTGGCCCTCGCTGCCTTGAAAAAGCTCGTAGCCAAAAGGGAGGTCAAGAGAAGTTCCCGCGTCATCGTGATCTCCACAGCTCACGGACTCAAGTTTACAAGCTTCAAATCCGCTCAGGAGAACCGGGTGCATGAGCTTCCGGCGGAATACGCCAAAGTTGAGGAATTTATTCTCCGCACCTTTGATAACGCGTGAGTCAAAGGTTGACTAATCAAACAGGGACAGGCCCACAAAGCCCGTCCCTTTTTTATTTCCGAAAGCTCTTTTTAAGAAATTCTATATTCGACAATATGCACGACCCGCCGGCAGCCCCTGATGGCGCAGCCACCCGCGGGCAGGTCGTTAAAACCGTGGAACTTCCAATCCATGTTTACTTTACGATAAAGGTCAAGTCCTGCGACGCACGCACCCCATTTACATCAGTCACTCGCACGCTCACTGTATATGTACCGGCCGTAGTAGGCACGCCAGAAATTATACCGGCCGCCGCATCAAATGTCAGTCCAGGTGGCAGCGATGTGGAAAGCAGCTTCCATGTAAACGGCCCTGTTCCACTGTAGGGTGCGTACGGAGCGGCCTTCAGTGTAGCCATAAATGACTGCCCCACATAACCGCCGTTATAGCTATAGGTTATGCCTATCGGGTATGGCTCCCACTGGAACGTGCCGTCCATGAAGGACAGGGTGGCAATCGGGCACCGGATATTAGTGCTAAACAGAGCAAACGGTGAAACGTATTTAGTGCCAGCTTTATCTGTGAACTGGATTCTGGTATTGAACCCCAGCGGAAATGGATAGGACAAGACGTGCCCCAGTTTGTAGTTGCTATTCCCTCCTCCGCCGCTGATCGTCCCATCGGCCTTCTGGTAGTAGATGCCGAGCTGGGCTGGCAGATCAGTGAAAGTATAAATCCGTTGGGCTGTGGGCCAAAGCGGGATATTGCCAAACTCAACATTCGGGGTGATGAGCGGATAATTGTTCAAGCTATAGGGAGCAAGCCACGGGAACCAACCGCCGTTAAGCCAGGTCCGCGGCAAATCCGCATAGCGGATGATACCGCCGCCAGTGATGTTATTACAAGCCCCATTCCCTCCATAAAATAACCCCTTGTTCTGCCGCAGGGACACTAAATCAGTGGTGTTCGTCGCATATGAGAACTCCCCATTTACATTGCTAGTAAACCGGGGCAGAGCGTACGGATACTGCGAGGTATATCCTGCGAAGGTCGCATTGGGAATTGGTTCACCGGTGAGCGCGTCAACCATCCGGCCCTGGAAGGTGGTCAGGCCGGGAATCGTAACAATGCGAAAGGGCGCATCGCTTCGATCATTAATGGAACCGTCGGCCCCATCCACAATTTCCAAAGTATAATCATTGCCTTCCGGAAGATCCAGCCCCAGCGGAATTTCCGCATAGCGAGAATTATACGGGTATGGCTCTTTGAGGAAAGAGTAACCACTGAAGCCGACGGGTTTCACATAAGTGGCCAAGGTTCGGTAAAATACGCCGCCTTTATAGAGATTGACATTGATGCTGGCTGGCGTATAGCCGCTGTAATTCCAGAAGAGAAGTGCGCTAAATCCGCGCATCGCGGTCTCCCCGCCATTGGGGCCGTAAATCTGCAGGGCCGCCAGAGAAGCAATCCGAAACTGTCCATCGCTTGTATCTTTCACAGCAGAATTGGCAGTGTCAGAAATTTCAATAGCATAGTCAGATCCCACTGCCAGGGTGCTTGGTACGATCCAGCTCTGAATGAAAATTCCGCTGTCAGTGCTCTGCGCCACATTGGTGGCAATAGTGAGCACTGGACTGCCAGCCTTGAGCAAGCGGATGTTTACCAATTTGCTCATGATAGTGTTGGCTTCCCAAGCAATCGTGACAGTGTTTCCATATTTGTAGGCTTCACCGCCGTTTGGCGAGACAACACTGATTGATGGTGACGGAAGTATGGTAAATGGAGCATCGCTCACGTCAATATTGCCGGCAATATTAGCGGTAGAATCCCAAATCGTGTTGAGATTAAGCGTATCTGTCCCCACCGCAAGAATTTTATAATCTCCGGGTGCAACATCCCAGCAAACCAACCCTTCGCATACCTTGCGGGCATCCCAGACATAACCGGTGCCGCCAGGGATTCTTCCAATGATAAGATCTGTCGGGTCGCTTTGCGTGGTAGCCGAGGATTGCACAAGATAATAACCAATAGAAACTGCGCCGCCGAACGCTTCACTCTTTCCACCGCTTGCGCTAATCGTCACTCCAACTCCGGGAACCACCCGCTCTCCGCCATTTGGCGAAAGAACGGTAACCGGATCAATATGCTGGCCGAGCCAGAATATAAGAGAGCCGGACTTTCCGTTTTTGTTGGACACGAACATACCGCACTGTGATACCACAGCCGGACGGCATGGCATTGTTGCTGGAATTGTCACATCAAGCGTTACACCGTCGGGAGAGCTCACACCAGTGATAATCTGATTTGGCTCTGTGAACGAACCGGTAAAAGTAACGGTATTTTCTGTCGGCGTGAAACCGCTTCCATAAAGAGTTACTGCCATTCCAGTAGTAACAATCGATGGTGATATTGCTGTAAGCGCGGGCGTTGCGGACTGCACAGAAAACGCAATCACATAATCATCCGTATTGACATTTCCGGCACTATCTTTACATCGAACATAATAGGTATAGGATGATCCATATGTTAATCCTGAAATAATATATTGACCGGTTTCCTCAGAAACACCGGAATAATGAAAGGTATTGAGACCGTTATTATACGTGATCCATGTATCATTGTAGAATGTATTTGGCATTGCCGCGTAGCTCGTACCGGCAATCGTAGAATATTTACAGGTGGCATTCTCATCGGTATTCACGAAAAGAGTGTCGTAGGTAGTGTGGATCACGCCCGTAGGCCCGCCGTTTGAACGCACTGGAGGAACGATATCTTTTACAGACGGCGCAGGGGTTGGAGTTGGTGAAGGCGGAGGCGGCTGAGGTAGTGGTTCTGGTTCTGGATTCGGCGGTGCAACTATATCCCGGAGTTTAAACGGCCGGGCATTGGAAATGCCATTGGCATTGACGATCTTTATTGGACAGCTCTGCCCGACAATACAAGGAGTATTTTCCGGAACGGAAAATACCATGGCCGTGCCATCATGAGAGGTGAGTTTGGTGAGCACTGTCTGGCCACGGACAAAGAGTGAGTTGTTTTCCAAAGTAAAGCCGCTGCCGGTGAGAGTGACGATTGTTCCTGCGGCAATTTCTGCGGGAGCGACACTGGAAATCTTCGGCGGTTTTTTTCTGGCCAATGCCCGGTTGAGTTCCGTTATTTTCAGGCCGGTTGCTTCGTCTGCTATCCCGCTTTCCGGCAAACCAAAATTTTTCTGTAAATTTTTTACTGCGGTTTGAGTCAGTGCTCCAAAATTTCCAGGTATCAAACTATTGAGATTTACCGGAAGATGGACAGGCGGAGTTGGAGAAGGCGATATCTCTCCTGGGGGAGTAACTGGTGTGGAGGGTGTAGAGGGCTGTTTTTTTTCCTTGGTCTGACCAGGCGCGGTTTCAGGTTTTTGAGATTTTTCTAAAGCTGGACTTGGAGCAGGACTTGCCCCAGGGGTGTCGGGTTTTGGCAATGGAGTAGACTTGGGTAAGGTGGCTGGTGTGGAAGTCGGTCGCGACCCCTGTTCTTGTCCTTTGCTTAGGCCACTAACTTGATTTTGTTGGCTTTGTGAAACCGCTAGATCGGTAGCTTTGCGATCGGCCAGAGAGAGCATTAAAAAACCTCCTGCTAAAAGCAAGCCAACAATCACTGAAAAATGGACAATCCGCTTCATTTATTTGATTTTGTTTTGATTTTGGTTTCGGGAGAATCTCCGATTTTTCTAATATTATTATACTCTTTTTTTCGAGTTTTGTCTAGGGGACCACCTTCGGGACTACACTGACACCGGCGAATATGAAAAGCGAGCATAAAAGTATTTTCCTCCCTTTGACGGGGAGGGATTGAGGGAGGGGTGAAGAGCCCTGAACATCACAAACTAAAAAAGGGCAGATTGTCGAGCCTGTCCTTTATCAAATTTCATGAATAATAAATATTCCACAAAATGCACGACCCGCCGGCAGCCCCTGATGGCGCAGCCATTGGCGGGCAGGTCGTTAAAACCGTGGAACAAAAAAAAGGTGTTCAAATTCCAGGGATATCAAGCTGCCAGTTCGGAAGGTCTCGAGTCAGAGCGTGTCTTCTGCAGAAAGCTTGTTTTTGCGCTAGCAGTTTTTATATCGATTTCCGCAATCCTTTTGTCCTCAGCCTTATCACTATAATCAATCCCTCCACGATCATTTATTTTGGCATTTTGTCCGACCACTATCAGCTGGTCTGGATTTTCTTTTGCAGAAAACACCGCAGAATTTGCAAGTGGCAGTTCCACGATACCTACCTGTATATTATGTCTTTCAAAGGATTGCTTTAAGCGCATGAGATCTTGCTCTTGCCGCTCTCTGGAGTAATTACTACCGTCCTCAGAGGCCAAATTTACCAGCAAAACCATATTGAATCCTTTAGTATCACCTTTTTCCAACGAAGGCCGTAAAATCCTATCCACTGTGACATCCACATATTTTTGCTGGTCAGTCACCGGAAAATTTCTATATTTATAGCCCAAATAATCATTTGGGGTGATATGGGCAAAGATTTTTTCTTTACCATTATGTCCATACGCGCTAACGCATCCGTATTGGGCGTCAGTATAAACCTCGGAATCAATTCTTGTTAGGGCCGCTGAATTGGTATTTATGTGAATTACCTCATCAGAAATTCTAGTAAGATCATTCACACTTTTAGGAGAACAGTTTATCCGACGCCAACTATCGAAAGCTTTGTCTACTCTCGGGTAGTTATTTTTGAAACGCTCAAAATCAGCTGGTTTGTAATCTTTGCGATTAACCGATTCTTCTGGTGGTGTATATCCTTCAGCTTCTAATCCCATTTGTTTAGGCTACTTTATCCGCTAGCCAGCGTTCGGCATCTATGGCTGCGCGGCAGCCGGCAGCAGCGGCAGTGATGGCTTGGCGGTAGACGTGATCGTGTACGTCTCCAGCGACAAACACACCTGCGAGGTTGGTTTTACTGTCTTCGTAAAGTTTCACATATTCCTTCTCATCCATTTCCACGCCGGAGCCTTGCAAAAATTGTGTGTTAGGAATGTGGCCGATAGCCACGAACAAGCCGTCGGTTTGGAACTCGCTTGACTGATTAGACTTTAAATTCTTTAATCTTAAACCGGTAACCTGATCATCGCCCATCACCTCATCCACCGCCGTATCCCAAATCCATTTGATCTTGGGGTTGTCCCTGGCGCGCTTTTGCATGATCTTGCTGGCGCGCAGGCTGTCGCGGCGATGAATCACCGTAACCTCTGTGGCAAATTTCGTCAAAAACAGTGCTTCTTCCATGGCAGTATCTCCGCCGCCCACCACTGCGACTCGTTTATTTTTAAAGAAAAATCCATCACACGGCGCGCACGAGCTAACTCCGCGGCCGATGAGTTTTCGCTCGGAGGCCAGCCCCAGCCACATGGCATTTGCTCCCGTGGCAATGATCACACTATCAGCTAAATATTCGTGGTTGTCCGCCCAGAGCTTGAAGGGCCGCGTCCCAAAATCCACGCGGTCAACATTTTGATAAATTATTTCCGTGCCAAACCGCTTGGCCTGGGCTATCATTTGCGCTATGAGGTCCGGGCCTAAAATATCTTTCTCAAAGCCCGGATAATTACCCACCTCGCTCGTCAGCATGAGCTGGCCGCCAAACGCCGCGCCAGCAAACAGCCGGGGCTGCAGTTCGGCGCGAGCCGCGTAAATCCCAGCCGTGAGTCCAGCTGGGCCAGAGCCGATGATGATTAGTTTCGAGTGATTAGACGAGATCATACCGAGCCAGGGCTTGCTTGAATTGTCGGGAATTTTTGTAGACAATGCCGTGCATGCCAGCTTCGCGCGCGCCTTTGATGTTCCAGGGGCGGTCATCCACCATCAGAGCCTCGCGCGGCTTGACCCGGAGCTTGTGGAGGACAAACCGGTACGCAGTGGTATCAGGTTTGGCGATATGCAAATCACTCGAATCAAAAATCCGGGTGAAAAATTTTCCATGATCCAGCCGCCTTTTTCTCAAGACTTCGCGCGACATGTGGCCGATGGAATTGGTAAACATGGCGATTTTTGTTTTTTGCAGGCTCGGGATGAGATGTTTAAGGCCCACATCAACCTTCATGCGGCTGACGATGAGCTCATGGATCCGCCTGGGCGGCAGTTTGACCCCAAAGATTTTTTGCAGTTCGCGGTAAAATTCATGTTCCGTGATCTCCCCGAGATTGACCTGCCGCTCGAGGCGCGCGAGTCGCTTGCGGCCGAGATGGGTCAGGCAGGCTTTGCAGTAATGGTGAATAAAATTCAAAAAACCCCCGTGCACCACCACGCCGCCGAGGTCAAAAATCACGGCCTTGATCTTGGGTTTAATCATATTCATTATAACTCTCTCCTGACGAGGAGAGAGTGCCTCGAAGCGACCTCTCCCGGCCTGTCGGCCACCCTCCCCAGGCCTGGGGAGGGAAAAATGGATGAGGCCATTTGCGCGAGAGGGAGAGAGGTTTGCATATTATTTGCTGGCTTTCGCTAGGGCCGCTTCAATTTTTTCTTTCTGAAACCCCACAATGATGGTGCCGCCGATATCTATGACCGGCACGGCAAACTGATCGGATTTTTTGATCATTTCTTGCTGCAGATTTTCGTCATGAGTGACGTCCTTGTCCTCATACTTAATGTTGCGGCTCTGGAAATAAACTTTAGCCATTTTGCAGAACGGACAAGTAATCGTGGAGTAGATAATTGGCTTAGTCATTTCCTTGGAACCCTCTACGGTGCTCGGGAGAGGGGGAACCGGTACTCCGGTGGGTGAGGTTAATCATGTTTGAATGTTAATCTTAATCATCATTTTTTTCAACCTTTCGTCTTTGCCATCTGTTGCGCAGTTCTTTGTCACGCAGGACGTGAATGACAGTGGGAAGCAATGACAGGATGACGATTGCCGCGATGATTGGCAAAAGGTAGCGATCCACGTTTGGGACAGTGGCCCCCAAAAAATAGCCAAGGCTGGTGATGCCTCCAGCCCACAGGAGCCCCCCTAGGACATTGAATCCAAAGAATACGTGGTACTGCATTTGTCCGACCCCGGCAAGTATCGGTACAAAAGTCCTTACGGCCGGAATAAATCGGGCGAGGATAATGGTTTTGCGCCCGTGCTTTTCAAAAAATTTTTGAGCCCGCACCACATTGCCTTTGTTGAAAATCAAGCTATCTTCCTTGGAAAAAATTGCTGGCCCGATTTTGCGGCCAAAAGCATAGCCAACATTGTCGCCTAAAACCGCTGCCACCATCAATAGTGGCAATAAAATCGCGATATTCAGATAATCTTGCGAAGCCAAAAACCCGGCTGTAAACAGGAGGCTGTCCCCAGGCAGGAAAAAGCCAAAGAACAACCCTGACTCGGCAAAGATAATGCCGAACAGGCCGAGATACCCGACAGTTTTGATAAGCGCGATTAAATCAAAATGCAACATAAATCAAATCATATCAGAAATAAATCGGCTCAACCTTGTTTCATTGTCATGCGACCGAAACAGATATGTTGCTCTTTACCAGATTGGATTTAAATTCTTTCGGAAATCGTTGAGAGGCGTCGAGCACTTCGATGCCGATAATTTTTCCATCTTTGTCATAATCAAAAATCACCCCTTCACTGACCTCGTCACTTTCAACATATCGCTGATTGTTGAAGCGAATATACAGAGCATCTATTTTTTGATCGTAGTGAAACTTCATATGTCCTTGAGTTGAAACCGGGCGTGTCGGCTGAAAGAAATAACCATTTCGAGTCAATTGTATACCTTCTTGACAAACCAGTCAAAATTTGGTAGGATTGGCTGTCTTATCTTGCGGGAAAATATCGGCAAAAATATGCCTGTTTTTTCCGGCAAGAGAAGCTGATTTCAAAGCAGATCTGCCGAAACTATTTGTTAGGAGGTTTTAAGCACTTTTATGAGTGCATTGTACTTTGAAAACTGAATAGCTAGAAGCAGTACTAAAACCTGCGCCCGCGGCAGCTCCTCTTCTCTCCCCCTCGTGAGGGGGAGATTAAGAGGGGGTTAATTTTCAAGACGCCCCGAGGGCAGGTTTTATATACTGCGAGGATTTATGAATCCGAATGATTCTGATGAAAGGAGCAACCGATGAGTTCAGAAGAGATCCATCTGGTCTCAGAAAGCCCACCGAAAGTAATCAGCTGTCCGATGGCAGGTTGCGGCGTTGAAAATCCCGAGGGTGAGGAGTTCTGCCTCAAATGCGGAGCCCCCCTCACGGAAGAAGCGCAAACAACTCCTACCCCGGCCGAAACAGTGCCTGAAAAATCAAGCACCCCGGCCGATCCGCTCGCGATTGAAGAAATGCGATTTCTCACTGCGGTCCCTTACCCAGTGAGTCTAACTTCGCACGGCCTCACGCATCCCGGCCTGTCCGGCAAAAACAACGAAGACGCATTTGTTGTGGATGGGGCATTTTTCCCAAAACACAATATTGATATTCGTTTTGCAATTGTCGCGGATGGCATGGGGGGCGAGAAGGCTGGTGAAATACTGGGCAACATGGCCGTGCATGACATTGCTCGCGGCTTGTGGTTTCTGATGCCGAGCTTTGAACAGCATCTGGATTTTGAGCGGCTCGACTTTTGGCGGTTCGCCACTGGTCAGTTCTCGAGATTCTTGTGCAATCAAGTGGCCACAGCGAACACAACCGTGCGTAACTACGGCAAGGCCAAAAAACTGAAAAGCGGCAACTACGGCGCAACTGTGGTGCTCGCTGTCGCAGTCTGCGATCTCGATCTCGGTCATGTGCAAATCTATGGATTCGTTTCTGGCGACCCCCGATGCTATATGATTTTGGACGATGCGGTAACGCAACTATCCGAAGATCAAACCATTGGCGGCAAACCGAGCTCGTTCCTAGGAGCACACGACCACCTGACTGGAAAAGGATTCAGTCAGGAAATCTGGATGGGGCAAGAGAGCATCAATTCTCTGACGTTGCTGCTCTGCAGTGACGGCTTCTGGAATATGCTCGGCCCCGACTCTTATCCGCAATTTACAAAACGAGATGCGCGCAGGATTGCGAACGCGGCTCTGAAGGCATCTCTCGAAGTTCAAGAACCATACGGCCGCCAGTTTGACCCCAAGGTACAAACCGGGGACGACAACAACACACTGGCAATACTGAAACTGTCTGCAAGTCTGAAAGGAGCTGAATAAAATGGGACTTCCCATCAACCTCAACGTGAAGACCTTCTCGCCGGCCATGCTAGCCAAAGCCGGCAACCGATCAACCTTTCACCTGATGATCACCGCTGACATCGGCAAGCCGGAAGGAAACGTCGGCTTGTCGACTGATCTCGTCTACGTCATCGATAACTCCGGAAGCCAGGGTAACTCCATTCCGGGAACTTCCGATGCGAAAATCGATAAGGTCAAGGAGGCCGCAGCTTTGGCGCTCACCCGCCTCGGACCGAACGATCGCACAGCGGTAATCGCGTTTTCTTCTTCGGCAATGACTCTTCTCGTTCTCACAGCATGCGATGCGACCGGCAAGCATCGTGCGGAGAACGCCATCTACGACATCAACACTGGCGGCGGTACGGCTTTCTCCACTGGTCTCGCTCAAGCTCTGTCTATGCTCTCCCAAAAAACACCTGGACGGAACCGTATCGTTCTCTTCCTCACGGACGGCGAAAACATAGAATCGGTTGATCCCACCCCGCTCTGCGTGACCATGAAGGAGCAAGGTATCACCCTGTATATTGCTGGTCTTGGCGTGCATTCGTCGGTGGAAGACAAGCTCAAAGAAATGGCCTTGGCTAATTCGGCCGAGACTAACTTCCGCTCTCTTTCGACGAGCCAGGACATCCTCGGATTCTTCGCTGACGTTCAGGCAGCAGCAGCGTCCACTGTGATCCGGAACGCCCGACTCGCCATCACACCGGTTGAATATGCCAAGGTCGGCAATTTCGAACTGGTCACCCGCGCCGGCCAGCCCAACTACGTCGCAGCCGACGAACCGAACAAAACCGAAGTCAAAATCGGGGATATGGGCACCCAGGAAGCGTTCGCATTTTACCTCAACCTCTCTCTCATTCTGCCCGCGGATATCGGTCCTGGCCGCCGTTCGTTCGGCAAGATCCAGCTCATTGGAGAGGATCTGACGCCAGGTGGCACGAGCGGCGAACTCCGCAAGGGAAACATCGTGGTCCCGTTCGTGACCGAGCTCAATCCGAATGCCCAGGCAGACCCCGAAGTTCGGGAGATCATGGGCATCGCGGCCACAGCGCGCGAAATGGCCACGTTCGCGAAAACCGGCGACCGCGCCGCTCTCGACCGAGCCGCCGCTGAATCCCGCAAGACCAAACCCCACAGCCGAGCCGATGTGGCACGGTTACTCGAAACGCAAATCGCCACTATCACAGCTGCTGCTGGCGCCAACCCCGAAGCTGCAAAAAAGGCAGCAGGACGGGCGACTCGAAGCTTCAGCGCCGCAGAAAAAGCCCGCTTGCTTGGCGGTGTGAAAAACTAACCGACCGAATTCTTTCCAAGGAGAAAAATCATGAAAATGTGTACCAGTTGCCAGCAACAGAACGCCGACACCGAGGATTTTTGCCTCGGTTGCGGAACGGAACTCAAAGCGGCCACTCTTACCTCTGCTACCGTCCTTGTCCCCGCCCCTCCGCTGCAACCAGGTAAGGTCGCTGATCGGACCCTCACCATTGGCGACCAGAGCTGGCCGCTTTACGAAGGAGTTGCGGTCCGAGTGGCGCGAACGGACTCGGACCAGAGTCCGGACATCAAGCTCGACAGCGACAAAGTGTCCGCTACCCCGCTGATTCTCACTGTGGTGAACGGCAAGCTCCAGGTGCACTACGAGGGTACCGACGAGAAGGACTATTCGGTCGTCAAAGCCCTGAAACCGGGCCAGACCATGGAAGCCGAACCGGGTGAGATGATTATGTTCGGCGGACCCGTCGGCGTGATCACCTAGTTCGCGAAGAACTCTAGCTATTCATCCCGCACTATTTGCTTTCGCAAATGGTGCGGTATTAAACACCCCGCGGGGAGAAGGCTCGAAAACGTCAAACGTTTTCACCTTCTCCCCCGGCTATTTTTCCGCCAAAGGCGGACAAGCTTGTAG
>JAHFJD010000026.1:0-3283 GCA_023246055.1 Candidatus Doudnabacteria bacterium | reverse complement strand
GGCCGCTTTACGAAGGAGTTGCGGTCCGAGTGGCGCGAACGGACTCGGACCAAAATCCGGACATCAAGCTCGACAGCGATACTGTGTCCGGAACGCCGCTCGAATTGACCGTTGTCGGAGGTAAGCTCCAAGTCAAATACGGTGGCACGGAAGCCAAGGATTACAGCGTGGTCAAAGCTGTGAATCCTGGCCAAACCCTCGAAGCCGAACCCGGCGAAATGATCATGTTCGGCGGTGTGGTCGGCGTGATCACCTAGGCACGCAAAACTCTAGCTATTCATCACCCCGCGGGGAGAAGGCTCGAAAACGTCAAACGTTTTCACCTTCTCCCCCGGCTATTTTTCCGCCAAAGGCGGACAAGCTTGTAGAGAGTATTGTGCGATTAAAAAAATTAATCCTGCAATAGTCTCCGCAAGCAATACTTGTTCTTTGAAATAGCGGAGTAAAAAATTCCATTTTCCACAGGAGGAACGAATGGCGGTTAATTTGTTCTGTTACGATTGCAACCTTCCGATAGCAGGCGGTAAAAAACTCTGCGGTAACTGCGGTCTACCAGCCCTGGTCGGGGCGGGATCGGTCCTCGATTCCGGCTCTGACGAATACACCATTGACCGCGTCCTCGGCGAAGGCGGCATGGGCGTTGCCTATGTCGCACTCAATCAGGCCGGAGATGAGGTCGTAGTCAAGCAGCTATTTGAAGACTCGGATCCAGCCATCCACGCCGAAAACCTGATGCGCTTCGAGCGGGAAGCGCGAATCCAGAAAAGCATCTCGCATCCGCGCTTTCCAGCAGGTTATGGCTACTTTACCGAAGCAGGCATCCATTTTATGGCCATGGAGCTTGTTCCTGGCGATAACGTGGACCAGCTCCTGACTTCGAGAGGCAAATTTTCGGAACAGCAAAGTCTGGAAATCGGCATCCAGATTTGCGAAGGAGCTCTCGAGCTCCATAATCACACCGCTCCAACCGGCATCCCAGATCGAATCATCCATCGCGACATTAAACCGAACAACCTGATCCTCAAAGCCAACGGCGAAATCGTGATCCTGGATCTGGGCATCGCCAGACCCGAGACTCAATCAGCGGCCACGCAAAACCGCATGACCGGCAGCCTCGGGACGACTGTGTATATGGCCAAGGAACAGCTCCTGCAGAATCCGGTAGTTGCGAGCGATCAATACTCAATCGCCGCGACCATGTTTCACCTGGTACTGGGCTATACTTTGCCGGAACCCTATCCTGCCCGACCGGCAGCGATCGATCAACTTCCCCCGAGCTGGCAGCCGAAATGTCGCCGCGCTCTCGACGATGACCACACTTTGCGCTTCCCCAGCGTAAAGGAGTTTCAGACCGAACTCGTAAGACTTCTGCCTGCCACACTGCAAGCCAGATACGCCGCGCTCCTACCTCAAACAACAGTTGCAACCACAGCGACTCCCCTTCCTGTCTCGATCCGTTTTGTTTCTTCTCCGACCAGCATGATCAACCCCGGCGAATACCGCCAAGCAATCGCCGGCCAACTGCGCTTGGGCAATCAGGGTTACGTCAGTGCTCGCATCGCCCCTTTTATCATTGATCTGGGAGCTGGCGCGCGCAATGGCACCCCAGTGGTTGCAGACCAGTTCGGGAATTTCACGCTTGGGATCGCTGATATCACTGTTCCGGTAAGCGTCGGCCGGCGCACTATCGAGATCGTTATTCAAGATCCGATGACAGCAACCGAGGTACACCGCGAAACAGTGATCATTGACAAGCCGTGGAGCGCTGGCGCCACTCAATTTGGTGCGGGTGTCAGTCATGCGGCAAGTTCAGCTTTGAGGGGTTTAGGCACCCCGTTCAGAGCTGTCGGCCTGTGGTGGCATAACCGCCAGCTAGCCAAAGCTCCGCTCTTTCAGGCCAAGGCGGCGGCTTACTTGGCCAAGAAGCAATTCAAGGCGCAGAAGTACTCCGCCAAACAAGCGTGGAAGCTTGGCAAGAAGCAGACAAAAGCTGCTGTCAAAGCCGCGGCCAGAACTGCTAGTGCTGCGGCTGGTGGGACTTCTCAACCCGCCGCTTGGTGGGCCAACCTGGTTACCATTGTTGTGGTAGTGGCGGTGTTTATTCTTGCCAATTGGTTTGGTAACACCTCTTGGGCGCCGAAGATTTGGCCCACCCTGGGGGTGCTCGTTTTTTGCGCCATGGTCTATCGGATCCGGCCGCGCAAACAGTTCGAGCTCAAACCCTGGCTGCGCCGAACCGTCTGGAACCCGCTCACCCTGGTGTGGCTTCTCGGCCTGTTGGGGTGGTATTTGCGATAAACAATCCCAAGGAGGGAACGGTAATGTAAACTAAAAAAGAGAGTTGAACCACGATGGTTTCGCTCTCTTTTTATTTTTTTGAGGCCTTGCTCTATAGACAAAGCGAAATTCTCGGGATGTTCCATTGCTGGAGCCATGTTATTTGATCCTGGATAATATACCCAGGATGTTGGAAAACCCCTTTTTCTCTTGCAGAAAATGATACATCCATTTTTATTCTTGCTTCAACAGAAATCTGCTAACCTGGTTTATAAATTCCTGCAGATCGGAAAAATGTTCCTGCAAATATTTATAAGTTTTAACATGATCAACATCATCATACTGATGAACCAGGCGATTGCGAAAACCTGGCATTTTCAAATTGCGTCGGGCGAACTCTTTTGTCAAAACTTTTTCATTGGCAAGCAAAGAAAGAAGCTCATGAGAATCGTTGGGAATTTTAATCTCTAAATTTATCACCAAGAGGCGGCAAATATCCAATGTTGTTTCCACCGCATGCTGGAGATAATGCTCGGCCAAACCGTACTGATGATGATCATCTGCATATCTTTCCTCATCGATATCGCGAAACTCTTCAAGTCTCCGCAGATAACCTTTTTCTCCACGGGAATTTTGAGTGCCCGCGTTAGTTCCGGATAAATATCAAGAATGAGATCATCATGGTCTTTTTTTAAATTAGCGGCAAACCCCAAGGCAATATCTACATCGCTTTCAGCATGTGTTTGGCCGCGCATCTGAGAGCCATAGAGATAAACAAAAGCCACCGGAAACCTAGACAGAACCGGCTCCAATGCTTGTTTAATTAGAGTTAAATCAATCATATTTTTAGCTTATTTAGGCTCTTTATGCCTTTATTGTCGCAGGTCCGTGTCTAGTCATTTAGAAATGTAACTTTAGCAGGGATTCGTTGAGTCATTGAAAATGTAACTTTAGCCTGCTCCTTTCTTTGGGTTAATTCTCTTTGCTCTTTGACCAGCTTTCTTAA
>JAHFJD010000025.1 GCA_023246055.1 Candidatus Doudnabacteria bacterium | reverse complement strand
AGCATCCGGAAATATCGCTCTTCAAAAGATTTTAAATCGTCAACTACGGTCCGGCTCACGGCTAGGACCTGCTTGTTGGTCTCGTCAAAGATAATCACCTCGACCGCGACCTTTTTGACGAGAAACGAATAAGGATTTTTCACCACCCCCTCGACAAAAAATTTATCGGCCGTATCACCCCAGCGTTTTTGCAACACTGCGAATTCTGGCAAAAACTCGTTGGCCCGATTTGTCCACCGGGGACTGGTCACCTGGATTTCCACACTCGCCGGAGTTTCGGAAAGCGGCACCGCAGGTTCGATCACAAACCGGCTTGAACCCGGCAGGAGAAAACTCTGCCCACGAATCGTGTGCAAAGGCCCTCCGGATGCGCTACGAAATACAAATTTATAATCAAAGCTCCAAACCGACCAGTCAGAATTGGGATTGGCAATATTCGCATAAGCGGAAAACACTCCCGGGCTGACTCTCAAAAAATCAGCGCTAGCGACCACGAGATCTGTCGGACGCTGCGGATTTTCCACGACCGAAAGCAACGGCTGCCTTGCAATAAACACTGCCCTCAAACGAGCGGTCAAGTAACTAGAAACCGGATATGCGGCAATCACCGCCCCCACGAGCAGCAAGTACCAGAGTTTGTGGGTGGTGCGGAACTGATCGAGTATCTCGATAAGCAAGGTTTTTTCCTTAAACTCCAGCTCTTGGCGGGAAGGCAGTTTGGGAATTTTCGGGATGTTAATCATTTACACAATGCTCCTTGAATGGGACTGTTGCCGAGTGTCATTTTGACTACAATTTCAGAATTTCGGCATTTTGCCTCAAAAAATTTTTCCGCTTATCCTACGGATAAACATCAAAATTTATTTGCGCCAAACTGCTCGAAATTCTAAAATTTCGTCTGAAAAGCACATTCGGCAACAGTCCCTGAATAGATTATAATATAGAATGAGGAATTGATCTAATTTCAATTGCGCTAATTATTCTAAACCCCTACCCCCTCTTCGTCTCCCCCTTATCAAGGGGGAAAAAGAGTGGGGGTTGGGAAATTGGGATTTGTTTGTAATTTGGGATTTATGTTCACTCATCTCCACGTTCATTCTCACTATTCCCTTTTAGACGGCCTGCCAAAGATTCCAGATCTCGTGGCAGACGCGCAAAAAAAGGGCATGAACGCGCTCGCCCTCACTGATCACGGGGCGCTTTACGGCGCCCTGGAATTTTACAAGACAGCGCGCCGGGCTGGTCTCAAACCCATCATTGGGATCGAGGCGTATATGGCGCCTGGAAGCCTGTCTGAAAAAAACAGCCGAGCAGATGCTGACTATTTTCACCTCATTCTTCTGGCCCGAAACCTGGAAGGTTATCATAACCTCCTAAAACTCGTGACCATTTCCCATCTTGAAGGCTATTATTACAAACCCCGGCTTGATAAACAGGTCCTGCGCCAGCACGCTGGGGGCCTCATCGGCCTGTCTGGCTGTCTGCGCGGAGAAATCGCCCGAGCAGCGGCAAATGGCAACCTTGAAGCAGCCAAAAAATCAGTCCTGGAACTAGCAGAGATTTTCGAAAAAGACTGTTTTTATCTGGAACTCCAGAGAAATATGACTGACACACAGCAAGACACGGTCAACTCACACCTCATAAAAATCTCGAAAGATACCGGCATTCCTGTGGTGGCGACGGGTGACGCGCACTACCTCGATCCGAAAGATAGCGAAGCGCAGGACATCTTGGTCTGCATCGGCACTGGCACAACCGTTGAGCAAACCGGGCGTTTGGATATGCGCGCCATGAAGCTCCACCTTGCCACTCCGGATGAAATGGCTGCGCTGTTTTCGGACCTCCCCGAGGCGCTTTCAAATACGCAAAAAATTGCGGATATGACTGACCTGGAGCTTTCTTCCGAAAAAAGACATTTCCCCGAGTTTACAGTGCCACATGGCTATACAGTCGAATCATACCTTGATGAATTGAGCCTCACCGGCTTGCAAAAACGAAGTGGCGCCGCGGGCATACCCGAGTCAGTCGAACAACGTCTCAAATATGAGCTCGATATTATCAAAAACAAGGGCTTTGCCGCTTATTTCCTGGTGGTCGCGGATTTTGTGAATTGGTCGCGGGCCCGAGGCATCGCCAGCACCACTCGCGGCTCGGCCGCGGGTTCCCTGGTCGCCTACGCCCTGGGTATCACCACCCTCGATCCAGTGGAATACAAATTGCCGTTTGAACGGTTTCTCAACCCCTACCGGCCGACCCCGCCGGATATTGATATGGATTTTGCGGACAATCGCCGCGACGAAGTGCTTACCTATGTCAGCGAAAAATACGGGAAAAACCGCGTGGCACAAATCGTCACCTTTGGCACGATGATGGCCAGAGCCGCGGTTCGCGACGTGGGCCGAGCGCTCGGCATTGCCTACAGCAAATGTGACCGCGTGGCCAAAATGATTCCGTTTGGGCGGCAGGGTTTCCACATGACCATAGACAAAGCGCTCGCCGCGTCACCCGAGCTCAAGGATGCTTATGAGCGGGATCCGGAAACCCGAAACCTCATCGAACTTGCCAAAAAAGTTGAAGGCTCGGCCAGGCACGCCTCTGTACACGCAGCCGGCGTGGTGATCGCGCCTACCGATCTCACAAATTTCACCCCCTTGCAGCTTGATACGGACAACAAAAATGTCATCACTCAATATGACATGCATTCGGTCGAGGAAGCTGGACTCGTGAAGATGGATTTCCTGGGCATTCGCAACCTCTCGATTTTGGGCAATGCCGTGGAGATAGTCCGGGACAGCAAAGGCACAGCCATTGACCTCGGGAAGATTCCGCTTGATGATCCCAAAACTTTTGCCCTCCTCTCGTCGGGGCGAACCGTTGGCGTATTTCAGCTGGGCGGATCGGGCATGACCAAATACCTTGTGGATCTGCGGCCCACTAATATTTTCGACATCATGGCCATGATCTCACTTTATCGCCCCGGACCTATGGAATCGATTCCTGAATTTATCGCGCGAAAGCATGATCCGTCCCGCATCACCTATCTTGACCCACGCATGAAAGACATCCTGGACCTCTCTTACGGGGTAATCACTTATCAGGACGATGTGCTGCTCATTGCTATCAATCTTGCGGGTTACAGTTGGGAAGAGGCAGACAAGCTTCGCAAAGCCATGGGCAAAAAAATCCCTGCCGAGATGGCGGCGCAAAAAGAAAAATTTATTCAAGGCGCTCTTTCCGGAGGACTGTCTTCAGACAAGGCTGTGAAACTTTGGGCGCTCATCGAGCCGTTTGCCGCTTACGGATTTAACAAATCCCATGCGGCTTCCTATGCCATGGTAGCCTACCAGACTGCGTACATGAAAGCCAATTTTCCCGTGGAATTTATGGCTGCGGTCATGACTGCGGAGGCTGACAACACTGACAAAGTCGCCGAGGCAGTGGCGGAATGCACGGCTCTCGGAATCGAAGTACTAGCTCCAGACGTGTGCGAATCGCTCGCTAACTTCACAGTCATCAGTGCCCCCGACGTTGCGGTCGGGGCAGGGCAAATCCGCTTTGGGCTTGCGGCCATAAAAAATCTGGGTTCTGATGTCATTGCCACCATCATTGCCGAACGCGCAGCGCGCGGGGCATTTCCCACACTGCCTGATTTTGTGAGGCGCATGAAAACCCGCAATTTCAATAAAAAATCCTGGGAAGCGCTCGTCAAATCCGGAGCACTCGACCGGTTTGGCGAACGCAATCAAATGCTGGCCGCAACAGAAGTGGTCTTGGAATTTGCAAGAGCGGAACAAAAACAGGCGCAAAGCGGCCAGGCCCAATTGCTTGCGGGCGCTGCCGGAAGCTCGCTCGAACTCGTTCTCAAAGATGTTCCACCTGCCACAGAGCAGGAAAAATTATCCTGGGAAAAGGAGCTCCTCGGCCTCTACGTCTCCGCCCACCCGCTCAAACAGCATCGCGAAACCTTGCAAAAATATTGCAGGCCAGTGGGGCGGATCACAACAGCTGATGAAAATTCTTATGTCACAGTAGGCGGCATCATTACCCGGATCCAGAATATCCTCACCAAAAAAGGCGACCCGATGTGTTTTGCAGACCTCGAGGACGAAAGCGGCAAAATCGAGCTCGTGATTTTTCCGAATGTCTATAACGAATTCAAATCCTTGCTTGCTGTAGACCAAATCGTAGTGTTGCGAGGCAAAATTTCCGACAAAGACGGGGAACCGAAACTCCTCGCGGATGCACTGAAAGCGATAGGCGACGAAACTTTGGAGGAATGGGTGAATACCCATAACTCCCCTAGCCCCTCTTACCCTAAAAGGGGAATTCCGCCGTCGAAAGCTTCCTCTCTTAAACTAAGAGAGGGCGGGGGCGAGTTATTAAATAATAATTCAACCACTACCGCTAAGGTCATAAAAATCAAAATCCCCAAAACCGCTGACCCGCAGGTGTTCAACAAGCTAAAAAACGTATTTAACAAATTTCCAGGGGAGGTTGGAATTTCTCTGGTCATCCCCGACCGCGAAGGCACCGAGCGCGAGGTCAAGACTGATTTTCGAGTGAGCGGCAACGACGGCTTCAAAACCGAATTGCGCGAGCTGCTGCGAGAGAGTATAATTCAAAAACAATAGTCAAACCAATCAGGGAGGAAACATGTTCAACATTCAGGTCATGCACGATGACGTGTTCTGTCGGGAATACCTTTTGCTTGTTTTGAGGAAGATTTTTGGACCACACCTTCGGGTCGGCGACTCAACTGGAAACGGTATGGAAATCGATGTCCCGCAAGCCCTTGCAGCAACCGAACCTGACATCCTGTTCATCGACGGAGATCGATTTGGTGAAAGGGTAGCTGAAACGGCTAAACGACAAAGGAACACCACGATTATCGTCGCAGTTTGGGACGCTGGCAAGCTAACCAAAACAAAAAATGTCTATATCGACGAAGTACTCTCCCTTCGAAGTGTAAGCCTCGATCAACTGGTCGAAAAGCTCCATGCGCATTTACCAACAGTGGCGGTATGAACACGTTGTTGACAAACAGGCCACTAGACATTTAATATCTAATTACCAGCGACGTTGACGAGACCTCACCAACCTCTGAGCTGCTGGTAAATTGAAAAGTGCTCGTCCGCGTTTGTCCGCGTAAAGTCTGCGACAGTCGGCGCCGGAAGGGAAACTGGGTGGAACCGCCCCGACCTAGCGTCGGAGTCCCAGCAACCAATGATTGTTGCTGGTTTTTTTATTTACATTTTATTTTCTCCCCCTCGTGAGGGGGAGATGAAGAGGGGGTTAACCTCCCCCTACCCCTCCTCACGAGGAGGGGAAAATACAAACTATGTCAAAAATCTCTTCCCCCATCGAACAGATTCGCCATTCGCTAGCGCACCTTCTGGCCGCAGCAGTCATGGAGTTGTATCCAGATGCCAAACGCGCCATTGGCCCTGCGATCGACAATGGCTTTTATTTTGATTTCCAATTCGCAAAACCCATCTCGGATGCAGACCTTCCCAATATAGAAAAAAAGATGCGGCAAATTTTACCGACCTGGGATCAATTTACCCGCCATGAATTGAGTGCATCAGAGGCAAAAAAACAATATCCCAAAAACCAGTTCAAACACGAACTGATTGACGAATTTTCCAAAGAAACAAAAAAAATCACCTTTTATAAATCTGGCGAATACTGGGATCTTTGCAAAGGCGGACACGTCCAAAGCATGAAAGAAATAAACCCTGACACCTTCAAACTCACGCATTTGGCTGGCGCCTATTGGCGCGGCGACGAAAAAAAACCCATGCTCACGCGCATTTACGGCCTGGCTTTTGCCAGTAAAAAAGAATTAGCAGAGTATGAACAGATGCTGGTCGAAGCAAAAAAGCGCGATCATAAAAAATTGGGCATTGAGCTGGATCTTTTCACTTTCTCTGATCTCGTGGGTGCTGGTTTGCCGCTATGGACTCCGAAGGGTACAGTTGTCCGCGAACTGCTGGACAACTTTGTTTGGGAATTACGTAGAGTCCATGGCTATCAAAAAGTGGAAATCCCACACATTACAAAAAAAGATTTGTACGAAGCGAGCGGGCATTGGGATAAATTCCAGGACGAACTGCTGCGGATCAAAACGCGGGAGCAACACGAATTTGCTATGAAGCCCATGAACTGTCCGCACCATACCCAGATCTTCGCGCGCCGGCCCCATAGTTACCGCGAAATGCCGCAGCGCTACGCCAACACGACTATGGTCTACCGAGATGAGCAGACTGGCGAGTTGTCCGGTCTGTCGCGCGTACGTTCGATTACCCAAGACGATGCGCATGTCTTCTGCAGATTAAAGCAAGTTCAGGATGAGATTTCTAAAATCTGGGACATTGTAGATAAATTCTATAAACCGTTTGGATTTGAACTCGAGGTTCGTCTTTCGCTCAGTGATCAGAATCATCCGGAAAAATATCTTGGCGACCCACATGGATGGATAGGGGCTGAGAGTAGCTTGAAAAAAATAATGACAAGCAGAGGTATCGATCTTGACCCAAAAAAGAACGTTGGTTTAGGTGAAGCGGCATTTTATGGACCAAAAATCGACTTCATGGCTAAAGATTCCCTGGGTAGGCAGTGGCAGGTCGCCACCATCCAGCTCGATATGAATATGCCTGAACGATTTGATCTGGCGTGCGTAAATGAAAAGGGCGAAAAAGAACGAATTGTCATGATCCACGCCGCCATCATGGGCTCGATTGAAAGGTTTCTGTCCATACTCATCGAGCATTACGCCGGCGCTTTCCCCCTGTGGCTTGCTCCCGTGCAGGTCGTTGTCTTGCCAATTTCCGATGTGCAGAATAAATATGCCGAAGAAATTGCCGCCGCTCTTTCTCCCCCTCGTGAGGGGGAGATTGACCTGCCCGTAACGCTCTCGCTTGCGAGGCGGGCGGGGAGGGGGTTAACCTCCCCTGACCTCGCTCCTGCCCGAGGAGGGGAATCCCGAGGAGGGGAATCGCTAAGGATTGATCTTGATGCGCGGAGTGAATCGATCGGCAAAAAAATCCGCAATGCCGAGAAACAAAAAATCCCCTACATGCTGATCGTGGGGAAAAAAGAGGTTGAAAATAAAACTATTTCCGTGAGGCAAAGAGGGGAAAAAGACCTCGGTGCGATGGCGATCGAAAAATTTCTCGAGAAAATAAAAAAAGAAGTGGCCGCGAAAGCCACCTCATGATGGTGTCTGTGTTTAACGATCCGAGAGTGAAAATCAGCCAAGCCGCTCCTCGATCTTGTCCAACCGCTGGATGATCCGGTCGAATTTTCCATCAACCTGAACAAGAATTCCTTCGATTCGCTTCAGTTCCAGCATCATGGCCTCTTCCGGGCTGTCTCCTGGAATCTCAATATCCGAGGCCTGAAGAGCCATCCGTACAACACCCTTTGCCAGCTCCGAACGAATCGTTACAAGGTTCATCCCTTTCTCTCGCAAAATGACAGCCGCGAGACATTTTTCTTCTCGCAAGATACCCAGGAGCAAATGCTCGGTGCCAATGTGTTTGTGTCCCAGTTTTTCCGATTCTTGGGCCGCAAATTTGAGAATGCTCTTACATTCCGGGGAAAGCAGCAAATCTATTGATTCAGGTTTTTGTTCGTGAATAAGTGCTCGCCTCTCGATCTCCTGACGCAAATCGTCGATTGATACGCCACTTAAAGCAATAATCGATGACTTATCATCCCGCACCAAACCCAGTAACATGTGTTCAGATTCTATAGTGTTACTACCAAACTGACTCGCCTCAACCCGTGCAAAAAAAATCACCCGCCGCGCCCTCTCTGTATACCGTTCAAACATTTCCGCCTCCGTTTCTCCATGGATTCTGTTAAGAACTGATGGCATTATACGTCAAAAATCTGTCATTTGCTATAATAGCTTTGCCCTGGGCCCGGGAAAGTCCGAGATCTCATTTGTCAGTGAGAATCTCCGGGGTGCAAATCCCCGCGGGTCCAGGGTCTTGACAAAATCAAGGAATTTGTTAAACTAATAATAACTGACAAATGAGATCTCAAAAATCGGACTCTTCTGAGATAAAACCTCGCCGAAAGGCGGGGTTTTTGATTATTCTAATAAATTAGATCTTTTGCTTTTTTTATCAAATCATACGCCTCGAGATTGAGGCCGGCGATTCGGTATTTTTCTGCTTCGTCGAGCAGGCCTACTGCTGTTTTGATTTTCTCCTGGTCAGAAACAGTCAGTATAGCTTCTCTCACTAGCGCCATGTGTTTCGATATGATGATCCGGTCTCTGCGAATGTCCTGATCATTGGCCTGGTATTTCTCAACCATGAATCTAAACATCTTTTCATTCTGGGTTCGAGCCTCGGTGAGGGCCTGGCTAACCTCCACCGGCATCTTTTCTATAGACGCACCTTCTTTTAACTCTCGCAAAAATTTCTCTTGAAGACGCGTTTCCTGTTCTAGTTCTTCCGCCACTCCGATTTCCTTTCCATCAAGAAAAATAATCTTCTCGGCCATGTCTTCAGCGCTTGCCAGAAAATACTGATATCGCTTCAAGGCCAATTTTAGATACTTCTGCCTGACATTGGGGATATAGAGCAGGGCGCCCATCTCTGCCACGCGCTCGCTTGAGAATTGCAGCTTTTTTTCTGCTTTTTTCTTGGTGGAAATGGTCAAAATATTGACCTCAATCCATTCCGCGGGCCGCTCAAATACATACCAAATCTCGCCTGGCAATTTGCCTGGATCCGCCTGCAACTCTGGCTCGAGTCCGTGACCCAAGGCAAAGAATGGGAAAAATAGTATAATTAGAATAGTTATAAATAATTTCATATTTACATGAATCATACCGTGGATTTGGAAAAATTAAAAGACAGCAGCGCCGAACGCCGCGACAAAAAAAAACGGCCACGCATGAGAGTGCACGGCCGAAATCTGAAAAGGACGAGTAACAGACCAACTTTACATATCTCGAAAATCGAGCTTAAAAAAAGAAGGGGCAAGCATCAAGGTCAATGATGCTACTCTCCCCAATCCTCGCTGAATATTATCGAATCGCAACCAAAAGGTTTCAGAAGTTCTCCTAGCGCCCCAACATTCCACTTTGATCTTCTCCACAGCCTAGATTCTGTGAATTTGCGAAATGCTTTAGTTCTTATGGATCTGAAAAACTTTTCCATCAGTAAGTTGAGCTGATCTTGGTTCGCTGGAGCTTTCAAATCAAACTCCTCTTCGATATCGCGTCTTGTCAAAGCTAAGAACTCTGCCAAATCTTCGATCTCTGAACGTGGCGCTACAAACCGATAAGCAAATAGGTTTCCGCTCGCATCAGCAATGAAAAATATTGGTCTCGGCCCCCCGACTCTGTCCATGGCTCCCGATAGCGCCAAGTCATAAAGAAAATCGGGAAACGATGGATAATAGCCTGCTCTGGTAGTAATTGTATGACTGTGGAAATTGAGAGTTAAACGGGCTAAATGCATGTCACCACAAACCCGTGCTGCCCATTCCATTTCGCTGAGTAACTCTTTGATCCCAGAGCTCACTCGATTCTTAGCTCCTATGCGAAGGGAGCCGACTACAAACGTCACTTGAGAACAGTAAACATTAAAAGCAACCTCGTTTCCAGTTTTGAGACTTTGGGAATGAGCTCTTCTCAATAAATCGTAAATTACAACTTTTGGTTCGCTCATGCGTCCTCCTTCGTAATGTTCTATAATAACTAATAATTATGAAATTGTCCAGACATTCGAAGATAGTCATCCTAACGGGCCCAACTGCTTCTGGAAAAACTGCGCTGGCTATAAAACTTGCCCGCCGATTCGGCGGAGAGATTATTTCTGCTGATTCGCGGCAGGTGTACTGGGGTATGAACATTGGCACTTCCAAGAGTTCAAAAAATGAACTAAAGTCAGTACCGCACCACCTGATTGATATTCGCAATCCAAACGGGTCCTACACTCTCGCCCACTTCCGGCGCGATGCGCTCAAAGTCATCAAACAAATTCAAAACCGCGGCCATATCCCCTTTCTCGTGGGCGGCACGCCCTTCTATATCAGCGCCCTGGTGAATAACCTGCAAATCCCAGAAGTCAAACCAAATCTGAAATTGCGTAGAAAACTCGAGAAATTGCCTGTAACCGCGCTTTTCAAAATGTTAAAGTCAAAAGACCCGGCTCGCGCCAAGTCCATTGACTCGCACAACAAACGCCGCCTCATCAGAGCGTTGGAAATCATCGAGGTTCTGGGAAATGTCCCCTCCCCAAGCCTGGGGAGGGTGCCCGAAGACCGGGGTTCCCCAAAATCGTACTCGGTTTTGGGGTGGCAAGGGCGGGAGAGGTCGCTCTTAATCTTGGGTATTAAAAAATCCGACTCCGCTCTCCGCCGCAGCATCAATCATCGAACAGAACAGATGCTCCGCGCGGGCCTCGTGCGCGAAACAAAAAAATTAATTCGGAAATACGGACGACGAAAACTTTTCGTAGATACCATTGGCTATGCAGAAATAATTCAGTATCTTGACGGCCAGCTAACCCTGGCCGAAGCCAAAAAACTAATCACTCTCCATACCTACCAGTTCACCCGCCGCCAGCTAACCTGGTTTCGCCGTCTACCCATCCACTGGATCAAAAATCAGCAGCAAGCCATAAAGCAAATTAACACTTTTCTAAAAAAATGAGACAAAATTATTCTACAGAAACACTGCAAACGATTCTAAATAACTACTCTGATTTGGGAACGATTAAGGATTTCAAATTTTTCACCTCGGGCTTTGAAAACTCCAACTATGGTATAGAAACAAATAAGGGAGGTTTTGTTATCAAGATCTTTGAAGGTATGGGCATGGCACGGCAAAATATTTTGTTTGAATTGGAAGTCATGGATCATTCCTATAAATCTGGCATAAAGACTCCTCATATTATTATCACAAAAAACAACGAGCTTCATACGATGCTAGGTGAAAAATTTGTAATTCTTATGGATCTTGTACCCGGACAAAATCTCGACCATTCCACAATCGATAACGAACTCGTTTATGAGATAGGTCAGGAAACTGGAAAAATGGATTCGGCTTTGAAAATTTTTAATGATAGGTCTAAAACCAGACAAAATTATGAATGGGATTTGAAAAACTTTTTACAATTAGAGCAATTTATTCCATTACTGCCCAAACGGATTTACAGGGAAATTATTACGGAAATTTTTTCGGATTTTAAGAGAATCAAGCCACAGCTTGACACCGTGCCGCAAGGTTTAATTCATAATGACGTTGGGCTCCACAACATTATCGCAAAGGACGGCAAACTGTCTGGTATTTTGGATTTCAGTGATATGGCTTTCAGTCCGTATATCCAAAATATCGCGACTTCGTTTGCGCAATTAATATTTTGCTACAACTGGCGACCGCAGCAAGCAAAAATATTCCTTGACGCATATCTAAAATACAATAAGCTTTCTGAAAACGAGATCGCCCTGCTTTATGATCTAACCAGGGCTCGCTATGCAACAATAATTGTCGAGTTCAACCACTGGAACCAGGTATATGGGATTGACGAGCAGCGCACCGAGGCAGTAGATGACTTTTACCTATTCTTGAAAAAATTCACAGCTCTCGGCCGCGAGGGCTTTACAGAACTGCTGAAATAGTCTACAGTGCTTTGTTAACCGATAAGAAATTAGGTCTTTTAAATTTGTCCTTAGGAGGGGCTATGTTTGCAAAACCGATCAAGTTCTTTGATAGGGTAATGGACTATATGGTTATTCCAACGACCGGATGGAAAACCGATTTCGCAGGAATCCCGACATCTGAACTTTTACGGGCCATGATCCGCAGCCTCCAAACGGCCTGGGAAAGAATCTATCAGATATTAGAAGGGGTTCGAGATGAATCGCTTGGCAAGATCGAGTTCAAATCCGGCGCAGATTTTTTCACCATTGCCGACACTACTAGCGAGCGAATTATCAAGGATGTCTTTCTCTGCTCGTTCCACACGAAAGACATCCGGATCTTCGGCGAAGAAGCGAACTGCTATCTCGGCAACGAAAAAGCGCTAGTCGGCATCCGTATAGACCCGATCGATGGCACAAGAGCCATGAAATTCAGCCGCTTCAAATGGGGAATACTGGTTGGCGTCTACCACGGTACTCCAGAGAAGGAAGCACAAATTATGAGCGCCTGCTTCTTTCCAGAGCTCATACACCGCCCGCTGATGATTTACCTGCAGGGCGAGGGAACATTTGTTATGAGAATGGACAAAACGGGCTACCGGTTACCTATGAAAGTAGCTCAATCTTCTCGGCAAAATGATTTGGGCAACATCGTTGTGACCTTCTGGAAACACACCGATTTTTCCCAACGCGGCCGGGTAAACCAGATCGAGGACGAAATCGCCAAGGCCAACGGCCATCCGCTGAGCACTGACTCTGGCGCGGTAGATGTACTCGAGGCTTGCCTCACCGGCGGCCAGCGGGCCATGATCATTGACGGGGACTACAGTCTCGTTGATTTCATCCCCCATCCAGCAATCACGTCGCTCGGTTATCAGATCTACAAATGGGATGGCACGCTGATGAGGCCCGAAGATCCTGCGCTCGTAAATGCAAAGCTGGCTATTGTGCCACCAGGCCAAGCCGGAGAACAGATCCTGGAGATCGTCAGCCGATACGCCTGATGACCCACAACTCGCACCCGAGACCCACACGCGAGGATAAACAATGGGTCTCTTTTTTTAATCAAAAATCCGTTGAACAATCCGTTTGTGGCAAATTCACGCGGCCGCGTGAATTTGCCACATTTGAAGAATAACCTAAAGTCCTCGAATTTGAGTTCTTTTTTTACCCGAGTTTCTTTGACAAAACACTGTTCACCATCTGGGGATTGGCCTGGCCTTTCATCTCGGCCATGACTTTGCCCACCAGAAAACCGAGAGCCGGCTTTTTGCCGGATAGAAAATCAGCCACGACTTTGGGATTTTCAGCAATCACCTTGTCTACGGCAACCACAATCGCCTCTTCGTCAGACACCTGCCCCAGTCCCTCATCACGCGCGATATTTGACGGATCTCCGCCGCGCTCGAACATGATGGTCAAGATCTTCTTACCTGCGGCCCCACTCACCTCGCCCTTGTGAATCATCTTGATGAGCTCTGCGAGGTTCTCGGGAGTAATCTTTGCATCTCGGGCGTCTGTCCCGGCCACCTTGAGCAAAGCTTGAAAATCTCCGGTAATCCAATTGACCGCCTGTTTGGCGAGTTTGTGTATACTCTCGTCCGACCTCTCCCCAACCCTCCCCACGCCTGGGGAGGGAGACGAAGACAACCATTCCTCGAGCTCTGACATTACCTCCTCGAAATATTCCGCGAGCGATCTCTCATTCACCAGGACTTCCGCATCTTTTTCGGGCAGGCCATATTCTGTCTGAAACCGCTCGAGTTTCTGGGCCGGCAGTTCCGGGAGTTCAGCCCGCAATTTTTCAATTTCTTCGCGCACAAAATGCATGATCGGCAGATCTGGTTCCGGGAAATAACGGTAATCATGTGCCTCCTCTTTCGATCTTTGCGCCACGGTCATGCTCTGCACATCATCCCAACCGCGGGTTTCATTGATCAATTTTTCCCCGACCGCCAGCAACTCGGTCTGCCGTGCGATTTCATAATTCAATCCCGCCTCCACGGCCTTGAACGAATTTAAATTCTTTATTTCCACTTTATAACCCGGCAACTCTGTTTCCCCAGGATTTCGCAAGCTAATGTTCGCATCGCAGCGCAGGTGGCCCTTTTCCATGTCCGCATCCGACACTCCTAAGTATCGGACCGTATTTCGCAGGTTGTGCAAAAACGTCTTGGCTTCGGCAGGATCGCGAAAATCCGGTTCAGTCACTATCTCCAAAAGCGGCACACCAGCACGGTTCAAATCAACTAGGGTTGTGTTGCCCTCGTGGATGAGCTTGCCAGCATCTTCCTCGAGATGAGCGCGGTTAATGCGAATCGTCCGCCTGGTTTTTTCTCCCCCTCGCCTCGCTCCTGCCCGAGGAGGGGAATCTATTTCCACCCAACCTTTGCCGCAAATCGGTTGGTCGTATTGTGAAATCTGATAGCCTTTCGGCAAATCAGGGTAAAAATAATTTTTCCGGTCAAATTTCGAGTATTCGGCAATTTGGCAATCAAGCGCGAGTCCCACGAGGAGGGCCTTGTGAACCGCTTCTCGATTGATAACCGGCAACACCCCAGGCTGACCAGAACAAACCTCGCAAATATTGATGTTTGGTTCCCGCTCGTCCGGATCGTTCTTTGAGCCGCAAAACATCTTGCTCTTGGTTTTGAGCTGAACATGGATCTCAAGGCCAATGATAGATTCGTAGGTCATAATAAATAATTTCTAATAACAAAATCAAAATGACAAATAAAATCCAAATGTCCAAAGCCTTGATATTCAGTCATTTGAGATTGATTTGATATGTGAGCTTTGAAATTTGACATTTCTTAAAACCCTTTCGGTTTTGCCTGATGCCACTCGGTGACCTGTTGATAGGCATATCCGACCTGAAACACTTGCTGTTCGCCCCACTGTGGCCCGATTATTTGCAAACCTACCGGCATGTCGCCATTGTCTCGCTGCTCGGCAGGCTTGCCGAAACCGCACGGCACGCACAAACCCGGTAGCCCCGCCAGGGACGCGGGGATATTCAATTGGTCGGAAATGTATCCAAACAGCGGGTTGTCCGCAGCCCCGCCGATTTTTGGCGCAAAGTTCGGCGTGGACGGGCAAAGCAACATATCACATTTTTTGAAGACTTCGGCAAACTCATTGACAATTAACCTTCTAACCTTCTGCGCATTCAAATAATACGCACCTCTGTAGCCAACAGATAACGCGTAAGTACCAGTCATGACACGGCGCTTGGCCTCCGGGCCAAAGCCTTCGGCTCGAGACAAAGAATAAATTTCAAAAACGTCTTTAGCAGCGGCGCTAGACAATCCGTAGCGAATCCCGTCATAGCGCGCCAGATTGGAGCTGACTTCGGAAGAAGTGACTATAGCGTAAACCATAGAGCCGTAAGCTGTGAGCGGTAAAGATACATCGATGATTTCCGCACCAAGCTTTCGGATTTTATCAATGGCTTCGTTCACCCGGTCTTTGACATCATCTTCGATACCTGGCACAAAATATTCTTGCGGCACTCCCATGCGCAGACCGCGAAGATCACGTGGTAAATTTTTGGACCATTCTGCAATTTTTACCGAACCAGAAGTGCCGTCTTTGGGATCAAAACCCGAGATCGCTTCCGCTGTTATTGCGAGATCCTCCACTGACCTGGCCACAGTCCCCATGCTATCCATTGAGGAAGACATGGCAATCACTCCAAAGCGAGACACCCGACCATAGGTCGGTTTCCACCCAGAAATCCCGCAAAGGCTAGCAGGCTGACGAATCGATCCTCCAGTTTCCGTAGCGGTGGCAAATGGCACGAGGCCTGCGGCCACTGCAGCCGTGCTCCCGCCTGACGAGCCGCCGGGGATACGTTCTAAATCCCAGGGATTGTGAGTGGGGCCATAAAAAGACGTTTCTGTTGAAGACCCATGCGCAAACTGGTCGAGGTTAGTTTTGCCAAGCAAGATTGATCCAGCCTGACGGAGCCTGGCTATCACAGTTGCGTCGAAAGGCGGTATATAGTTTTCCAAAATCTTGGAAGCAGCCGTAGTCTTGACTGCCCGAGTCACAAACAAATCCTTAGACGCATAAGGGATGCCAGTCAGCGGCTCAACTTTTCCGGATGCAATCCGCTTGTCTGCTTCGGCAGCCTCCGCCAGCGCTTCGTTCTCGCAGATCGTGATAAACGCGTTGAGCTCGGCGTTAAATCGTCTGATACGCGCCAAAAAAAACTTCGCAAGCTCCACAGCGGAAATTTGCTTGGTATCGAGAGCTTGCCTTAATTCGGTGATTGTGGCAAAAGCGTAATCCATAGTTTTAGGTTATAAGCTGGTAAGCAGTACATAATTTTCGCTTTATTATGGCTTACAGCTTAGCACTTACTGCTTACGACTTATAATACTTTCTTCACCCTGATAAACCGTCCTGAAGTTTCCGGGACTATCTTCAAAATTTCGTCAGCAATTTCCGTCTCGACCACCTCATCGTCACGAAAAATATTCTCAAACCCGGTAACTTGAGCGAGCGGTTCAACACCGTCAGTGTTCACGGTTTTTAGGACTTCAATATAACCCAAAACTTTGTTCAAATCAGTGCGGTATTTTTCCAGCTCACCATCCGGGAGCTTAATCCGCGCCAGCCTAGCAATCCGCGCCACTTCATCTTTTGTAATCATGCATTTTTCCGCTTAATTGACACGCTATCATAATAGTATAGAATTAACACAAAAGGCAAACTAAGAGAATAATTAATTTCCAATTTGCAATCACCAATTTCCAATGAATTTTTAATGATTCAATGTTTGAAAATTGAGATTTGATTGAAAATTGTGAATTGATAATTGAAAATTCTAACATTTTTAAAATTATTAACTCAAAAAAATGACACCATTCACAATATTTCTAATCATTATTGCGGCAGTTGTTCTTTGGCTCGTTGCCACCTACAACGGTCTGGTTCGCTCTCGCAACCGTGTGGATGAAGCCTGGAGCGACATTGAGGTTCAGCTGAAACGCCGCTATGACCTGATCCCCAATCTAGTGTCCGCAGTCAAAGGCTACGCCGCGCATGAGAGCGGAGTTTTCGAAAAAGTCACCGAAGCGCGAACCCGGGCCATGGGCGCGCAAAATCCGCATGACAAACTGGCCGCAGAAAATATGCTCTCCGGCGCTCTCAAATCTCTGTTTGCGGTGGCGGAAAATTATCCTGACCTCAAAGCCAATCAAAACTTTTTGAGCTTGCAAAGCGACCTCACTGACACAGAAAACAAGATTCAAGCCTCCCGCCGCTTCTACAATGGCAATGTCCGCGATTTCAACACCAAGCTTCAAGTCTTTCCGACCAACATCATAGCGAACATGCTCGGCTTTAGCTCGCACGAATTTTTTGATATTGATGAAAAAGGGGTGGAGGGACAGCCCGTCAAAGTTCAATTCTGAACTTTGAAAATTCCAAATATCAAATTTCAAATAAATCACGTCGTCTAGGATTTGAAATTTTGAATTTGGGATTTTTTTGACATTTGTAATTTGTTATTTGAAATTTCAATGGCCATAGTTTACGAGCATATTAGTGAAAACAAGACCAAAACTGCGCTGCTCATTAGCGCATTTTTGATCCTGATCATCGCCCTGGGCTTCACCTTTTCCCAGGCTTACGGGTCGCCGGAAATTCTCTATATCGCTGTGATTTTTAGCGTTGGCTACAGCCTCATTAGCTATTATTTCTCAAGTCAAATCACCCTCGCTATCTCCAGGGCGAGGCCAGTTGATCGGGCGACCAACCAGACGCTATATAACCTGGTGGAAAATCTGGCGATCGCCGCTGGCCTGCCTACCCCGAAAATCTATATTATAGAAGACAGCGCGCTCAATGCCTTTGCCACTGGCCGCAACTCCGAGAATGCTGTGATCGTTTTTACCACTGGCATCTTGGAAAAACTTAGCAAAGTCGAGCTCGAAGGCGTTGTATCGCACGAACTCTCCCACATCGGCAATTACGATATCCGACTCATGACTCTTGTGGTAGTGCTTGTGGGGGTGCTCACTCTGCTTGCTGATTTCATGCTGCGCATGAGTTTTTTTGGAGGCAGATCCAGATCGCGCGACAGCAATCAGCTACAAGCTCTGGCCCTATTCATTGGTATCATACTTGCCATTCTCTCGCCAGTTATTGCCACACTCATCCAGCTCGCAATCTCGCGAAAAAGAGAATTCCTCGCTGACGCTTCAGGCGCGCTCCTCACCCGCTATCCCGAAGGCCTGGCTTTGGCTTTAGAAAAAATCAGCCAGGATACCGAACCACTCGAGGCAGCCAACAAAGCCACAGCTCATCTCTATATTGCCAATCCACTCAAAAATAATCGCGGCTCGATCGGGTGGTTTGCTTCGCTCTTCAACACTCACCCGCCGATTGAAGAACGCATCAAGAGACTGCGCAACATGGGACTTTAGGTCTTGTATTCCAGACTTGATCTGGAATCCAGGTGGCGCTATACTACTGGATTCTGAAACAAGTTCAGAATGACAATGAAAAGGAGAGAATTTATGGCTTTAAAAAAGCTTCGCATGATTTGCGCGGGCGGAGACAAGACGCTCGCTGAATGGGACACGGAAACTGTCAGTCCTGACCGTCTCAAGGAGATTGAAACAGAATTCCGCGAGAAGATCGCCGACGGCTGGTTCGCGGCCGATATCACGGAAAAACGGGACGTGCTGATCCGCGAGTTTGATCCGAACGCGGAAATCCTCCTCATCCCTCGCGTGCAAGGAGGATAGCGTATGGTAGCACAACCTCAACAGAGATCGGCATTGGACGACTCGCATGCTTTCGCCTTCGAGTCGCGCACAGACGATTATGAGCCCTCCAAAGAACGAGCCCGGCAGCTTTTGCAATACGTGCTGCCGAAAAACTCGTGGTTGGAACTAGAAACCACAGGGATTCTCTCGATTCGAGGAATCCGGGCGAGCTACGTTATCTCGCCCGATTCTCAAACCGAAATCCGCGACCCAGAGTCAGGACGCCGCACTGCATACGCGTGTCTTCAGTTGTCCATTCCGGCACCCACCTATGACCGCCTGGTCGCCGAGTATCTGCTCATCAAAAACGCGGAAGACGAGTACTGGAAGACTGCCAACATCTTTCGGCGCAGTGGCAACGGCAATGACTACCAAGCGTACTTGTACTTTTGCTTGGGCGCATTTGGCCTCGCTCTGTTTGTCAAGCTGCTGCTGGATGTCATCGCGTAGCGATGGATGATTGTCAGTCAAGCCCTATCGGCGTTCACTCTAATCTCGGTGAGCGCCTTCTTTTTTTGGCAGTCATGTGCTAAAACGTATCGCGGCCGCGATACAAATTGACATCTTGACAACGTCCCGTTTTATATTATGCATTGTACAATTCGCGCGAATTGTACAATGGCCG
>JAHFJD010000056.1 GCA_023246055.1 Candidatus Doudnabacteria bacterium | reverse complement strand
CCACCAAATCAGGGGAGCCGACAAATGGAGTTTATGGATTTGTGATCTTGTTTTTACGCGCTCTCAAAGAACTGCGGCCGCGGTATGTGGCAGTGGCTTTTGATCTGCCCGGCAAAACTTTTCGAGACGAGTTATACGAACCATATAAAGCGCACCGGGTGGCCGCCCCTACCGAGCTTTATGCGCAAATTCCCCGTGTCAAAGAGGTCGTGCGAGCGTTCAATATGCCGATTTTTGAACTCGAGGGTTATGAGGCTGACGACCTCATCGGTTCTCTGGCAGAGCTTGGCAAACACGAAAAGAATATCGAAGTGGTGATTTTGACTGGGGATCTTGATACTTTGCAACTCGTCGATGACCGCGTAAAAGTATTTGCCCCAAAAAAGGGACTAAGTGAAACCATGATTTATGACCGGCGAGCTGTAACAGACAGATATGGTTTAGAACCAGAACAAATTGTGGACTACAAAGCTTTGCGCGGTGATCCTTCAGATAATATCCCGGGGGTGAAAGGGATTGGCGAGAAAACTGCTACGGAGCTGTTGCAGAAATTTGGAAGTTTGGAGGGGGTCTATAAGGCAGTTATTGAGAAACCAGAAAAATCAGGAATAAAACCAAAGATTTTGGAAGCCCTGACCGTCCACAGGCAGGAGGCTGAGGTTTCCCAACAGCTGGCGCAAATTGTCCGGGATCTGCCGATCAAATGGGATTTGAAAACCGCAGAGCTTGCAGATTACGATGAACAAAGGGTGGTGAAATTGTTTCAGGACCTGGAGTTTCGCAGTTTGATAGATAAATTGCCACCCTCCCTTAACCCTCCCCACCAGGGGGAGGGACAGGTGGAAGAAAGGGACAGGAACATTTCCGTAAAGTATGAGCTCGTGGATTCTAAAACCAAATATGAGACCTTCCTTCGAGAATTGGAAAAGCAAACAGAGATTGCTATTGATACAGAGACGACCTCGATTCATCCGGTCGAGGCAGAATTGCTCGGTGTGGGGATTGGCTGGCAGGAGGATCGGGCGTATTACATTCCATTTCATAGCTCACCTATACCCTCTCTTATCTCAAGAGAGGGATTAATAAAGATTCTGGAAAATCCAAAAATAAAAAAAATCGGTCACAATATCAAATATGACTATCTGGTGCTCGAGCAAGCTGGTATTAATCTCGCAGGGCTCGCCTTTGACACGATGATCGCGGCTTACCTACTCAATCCCGGGGCGAGGGCTTTTGATCTTGATTCACTAGCGTTTAACGAATTGGGCTGGCGTAAGATTCCGATCACTGACCTCATCGGCACTGGCAAGAGACAGATTGACATGGCGCAAGTTCCGGTAGAAAAGGTCGCTGAATATTGTGCGGAAGATGTGTTTTGCACTTGGCGTTTGAAACAGAAACTGGCGGTAGAGTTACAAGAAAAAAAACTGGAAAAAATTTTTTATGAGATCGACATGCCGCTCATTCCGGTCCTGGCGGCAATGGAAAACCAGGGTATAAAAATTAACATGAAGCTCTTGAAAAAATTATCCCAGGAAGCAAGCAGGGAAGCCGGGAAGATTCAGGAAAAAATTTACCGCCTCGCCGGAGAAGAGTTTAACATCGGCTCGCCGCTCCAGCTTAAAAAAATCCTTTTCGAAAAACTTGGCATCCCGAGTGATGAGCTGAAGAAAGGTAAAACCGGTCTCTCCACAGCGGCCGCGGAACTGGAAAAGCTACGCGGTCTTCACCCCATTATTGATCTCATTTTCGATTGGCGGGAGCTGACCAAACTCAAGAATACCTATCTCGACGCCTTGCCGGCCTTGGTGTTCCAAAAAACCGGTCGGGTCCACACGAGCTTCAATCAAACCATTGCCGCCACCGGGAGGCTCTCCTCATCTGATCCCAATTTGCAGAATATTCCCATACGCACCGAGTTTGGTCGCAAAATCCGCCAAGCTTTTATCGCAGACACTGGTTACCGGTTGGTAACCGTGGATTATTCGCAAATCGAACTGCGTTTGGCCGCGCATTTATCCGCTGATCCGAAGATGATCAAAGTATTTCAGGAAGGTGGAGACATTCATGAGGCCACGGCCAAGGAAATTTTTGGAGTCACAGAGGTTACAGCAGATATGCGTCGTAGCGCCAAAACCATAAATTTTGGAGTGTTGTACGGACTTTCAGCCTATGGTTTGACCTCGAGAATTCCAGGAGTCTCCCAAGGCAGCGCCCAAGATTTTATTGACCGCTATTTTGAAACTTACGCGCGGCTCAAGGAATATCTCGACGAGATCGCATCTGACACGAGGCGCACGGGTTATGTGCGCAACGAGCTCGGTCGGCTGCGATTTTTACCGGAAATTAATTCCTCGCAGTTTCAGGTTCGCGCGAGCGCGGAGCGCGCCGCGATCAATATGCCGTTTCAATCACTGTCCGCGGATATCATTAAAATGGCCATGAACAAATTGGCAGCAGAAGATTTAATTTCTCGCGATGACTGCCGTTTGCTGCTGCAGGTGCATGATGAACTGGTGTTTGAAATTAAAGCAAACAAAATTGAACACTATACCCCCCAGATTGCGAAAATCATGCAAAGTATTTACAAGCTCAAAGTCCCACTCGTCGTCGAAGCCAAAGCTGGAGAAAACTGGGAGGAGATGATGCGAATTCATTTATTTGGAAATTCAGAATAGTTAGAAAAGAATGACCTTGACCGAGAAGTCATAATTTGCTAAATTATTAACCACTATGCCTACAACCAAATCAGCAATCAAGGCGATGAGGGGAAGCGCTAGGAAGCGCAAGATTAACCTTGTCACAATTAGCAAATACAAAGATGCGATCAAGGCCGTACGCAAAGCAATTGCAGGAAAGTCCGCCCAAAGCGGATCCGCCTCTGGCGGAAAAAAAGACGAGGCCGTAAAAGCCTTGCAGAATGCTTACAAACAGCTTGATAAGGCTCTCAAAAAACACGTGATCAAAAAAAACAAGGCGGCGCGCCTGAAATCCAGACTCGCGAAAGCGATCGGGAAAATTCAGCAATAGGCAGTAAAATGGTAAATAAAACGACCCTCGAAAGGGTCGTTTTTAGCAGCTGCCTCAAATTGTTTTTTCTGTCATTCCATCATAACCTGTCCGCCAAATTGGGGGAAGTCGGAATGAGTTAATGGCTTAGTTGGCTGGATTCCCGCCCACGTCTACACGAGGGTAAACTGCAAGGCAGACTTTTTTGGTATCCGCTTCGCTTATCTGAGCGTACACCTAGACATATCGATCATGACCCGTGACCGGTTCAGATTTTTTAGTCCTCCACTCCAGGAGCATGAATTGCTCCTTTGGCATCGAGCCGAGTAAAAATTCACCGTTAGGTTTTATCTACGTTGCCATCCGTACGTGTCCCATTCATCTACAGAGGAGTACTGGCTTTTCCACAAAGCGATCCATGATGTGAACGGTCTCATGAAGATTGAGGGAAGGGACTGCCAACGCGACGAAGGGCGGTAAAGTCCCCAGGGGTGATCAGCGCGTTGCAGAATCCGCACTCCGTCATAATCCTCGACGACCTCGATGAGAAAATCGAAGATCACACGTTCGGTGAGGTTACCATTTGCGAGAGCAAATTGAATCCTTTCCTCCAAGCAACATCGCAGTAGTTGTTCGTATTGCCTGCGCGACGCGAGGATTGCGCTCTCCTGCTTTTGATGAAGGTCGATCCTATCCAATTCAGAACGTCTCATACTGCCTCCTTAAGAGGTAGATGATACTATAGTCTTAGTTAAAAATCAACCTATATTAGCATGTTAACATGCTAATATAGAAATAAAAGCTGGTCATATTTTATGTTTTTTGCGTTTGAGGGATTTGTTGATCTCAACGATCTGGTCACGCAAGAGCGCAGCTTTTTCGAATTCCAAATTCTTTGAAGCCAAATCCATGCGGTCTTTGAGCTCTTCCAAAAAATAGCGGACCTCTTTTTTGTCGAGTTTAACGATATCAAATTCCGGCTTTGCCGCCTCCACGGCTTGTTTGGCTCCGGCCAGGCGCGACTCTCGGATAGCCTTCTCAATGGTGCGCGGCGTAATGCCGTGTTTTTTGTTGTATGCGGTTTGGATTTTTCTGCGCCGCTCAACCTCTGCGATCGCGGCCTGCATCGAGCCCGTGACTCGATCCGCATACATGATTACTTGCCCCTCGGCATGGCGCGCGGCGCGGCCCATGACCTGCAAGAGCGCAGTTTTAGAGCGCAAATACCCTTCCTTGTCTGCATCCAGAATCGCCACAAGCGAAACCTCTGGCAGATCAAGGCCTTCACGCAGTAAATTGATGCCTACGATTACGTCGTAAACCCCGAGCCGCAGGTCGCGCAGAATCTCGAGACGTTCAAACGTATCTATCTCACTGTGCAGATAATGGGATTTGACCCCATTTTCTATCAGATACTCGGAAAGCTCCTCAGCCATGCGTTTGGTGAGCGTGGTGACCAGGACCCGGGCGCCTCGGCTCGTCCGCTTTCTCACCTCTTCCATAAGGTCGTCGATCTGATATTTGGTGGGGCGCACTTCGATCTCTGGATCCAAGAGACCAGTCGGACGGATGAGCTGTTCGGCTACGCGACCCGAAGGACCCGAATCTCCACCCGAATGTCCCGAAAGCCCCAATTCGTAATCTGTTGGGGTCGCGGAAACAAAAATCGTATGGCTCAATTTGTTCAAGAACTCCTGAAATTTGAGAGGGCGGTTATCCATAGCGGACGGGAGTCTAAAACCGTAATCAACCAGGGTTTGTTTCCGGGATTTATCTCCTTCATACATGGCTCTGATCTGCGGGACTGTGATATGGGATTCGTCTATGAACAGCAAAAAATCATCGGGAAAATAATCGAGTAGCGTGGAGGGCGGCTCGCCTGGGGTGCGGAAATCCAGCTGCCGGGAATAATTCTCAATGCCATTCACATATCCGGTTTCCTCGAGCATTTCCATGTCAAAATTGGTCCGTTGCTCGATCCGCTGCGCTTCGAGGAGCAAATCCTTGTTCTTGAAATATTTCAATCTGGCGGCCAGCTCTGTGCGGATGTTCTCGATCGCTGACTGCAGTTTGTCTTTGGGAGTGATAAAATGTTTGGCTGGGAACAGTCGGAATTTATCATATCTAGTTTCATCCTTTCCAGTCAACGCATCGAACTCCGCGATGCTCTCCAGAGTATCGCCGAAAAAATCAAGGCGCAAGATCCGGTCCTCATGGGCGGGGATGATTTCCACCACATCCCCGCGAATCCGAAACGCGCCGCGCCGTAGATCGAGATCATTTCGCTGATATTGCAAATCCACCAAGCGCCGCAGCAATTTATCGCGTTTGTAATCTTTTCCTACTTCAAATTCCAGGCTTAGTTCCAGGTAATTGCTGGGGTTGCCAAGGCCGTAGATACACGAGACTGAAGCCACGATCACCACGTCACGGCGCGAAAGCAGGGACATGGTGGCCGCGTTGCGCAGCCGGTCAATTTCTTCATTGATGTCGGTTTCTTTTTCTATGTAGGTGTCAGTGCGGGGAATGTAGGCCTCGGGCTGGTAATAGTCATAGTAAGACACAAAATAATGGACCGCGTTTTCCGGAAAAAATTCCTGGAACTCGCTCGCGAGCTGCGCTGTGAGGGTCTTGTTATGGGAAATGACCAAGGTGGGTTTTTGAATCCTCTCAATCACATTGGCCATAGTAAAAGTCTTTCCCGAACCCGTGACTCCCAGGAGAGTTTGGAAATCGTCATGTTTTTTCACCCCAGCAACGAGTTTTTCGATGGCCTGCGGCTGGTCTCCGGTGGGCTTGAATTTTGATACGAGTTTGAAGTTATCCATTGTCTTATTCCTCCCCCTTTAAGAGCCTGTTTAATAACTTCAGATTTGGCTAAAATGTCAGAATTAAGGCTGCAAACTTTTCAAAAGGCTCATCGATGCTCTGGCATCGCTTCCGCTTTTTTCAAAGTTTTCGCTCAAAATTCTGAACATTTTATCTCAAAAGCAAGTTTTTCAACAGGCTCTAAGATAAGGGGAGGTAGGAGGGGTTATGATATCGATTATGGCTCATAACTCCCCTCAATCCCCTCTTATCTTAAGAGGGGAAGTTAATGCGCCAACTTTCATCTTATCAGATTGACAGAGTAGGATTCAATAGGTTTATACAATCGCGGTTTTGGAGGGTTGCTTTGGCCCTGACTCAATGGTGTTCCAGAAGCCTTTGAATACTTCATGGAGATTATCAGCAAGGACTGCGAGCAAGAGTATATCTGCCCTCTTTTTTATGGTAAAATCATCATATGATTAGTTTTCTTGAAGGGACAATCAAAGCGGTGCGGAAAAATTACCTCATAATCATGACAGATTATGTGGGCTATAAAGTTTTTGTTACCCCGCAAATATTGCTCAAGGTGCAGACAGCGCAACGGATCTCGATTTTTACCTATACCTATGTACGCGAGGATCAGCTGGCGTTGTTCGGCTTTTCGACTCTGAATGAACTCGATTTTTTTGAAGTGTTGCTCGGGGTGTCCGGGATTGGTCCAAAAATGGCGCTCTCGATCATGTCTGTCGGGGATCTGGAGGTAATCAAAAAAGGCATTGTGAACCAAGACACAGCAGTGTTTACTCAAGTGCCCGGGGTGGGTCGCAAAACCGCAGAGCGGCTGATCTTGGAGCTCAAGGAAAAAGTCGCAGAGGAAATTCCTTACGGAGCAGCAGGTGCCGTTCATTCTGATGTAATTGATGTGCTCATGGCCCTTGGGTATTCCCGAACCGAGGCG
>JAHFJD010000055.1 GCA_023246055.1 Candidatus Doudnabacteria bacterium | reverse complement strand
CTCATGAAAGTGGCAATGGGTTTGTCGGTTGCTTTTGGTCTCGCGATGAGGGATTAGGAAAAATAACAAGGAATATTAACGGCAAGTATTAATCAACAAGAAATTTCCAACCAGGTGAAAGACGAAATCAATTTATTAAAACCAGACCAGGCAAGTAACAACAAATGGTTCGGCTTCGGCAATAAATTTCCACTCTTTCTCTATGTTATCGCCGCGTTATTGCTAGGAGAGATCTTGTTTTGGGGCTGGCTGTTTTTTTCCACCCGGAGTGTCAGCCGGGAAATAGAATCTATGAACCGATCGATAGCCGAAGCCGATCTCGAAATCAACAAAAACCAACCGGAACTGAAAATTGCGGTTGGTTACCAAGCGCGACTTGATAGTCTTGATGGCTTGCTGGAAGGTCATATGTACTGGTCGCCGGTTTTTGAGGAACTCGGGAAATATACACTCAAAGAGTTGCGTTACAGTACTTTCGTCGGCGATGCGGATGATCACAGCATCACTGTGGCAGGGACTGCAAGCTCGTATGCCAAAATCGCGAAATTGATTTTGGGGTTGAAGCAATCAAGCAAATTTAAAGAAGTTCTGTTTCGCTCGGAAGGCGCGTCTAGCGGTGCGACAACAGGTTACAGTTTTATCTTGGAAATTACTCCGGACTCCGCATTGTTTAAAAAACAATAATATGGTCAAAAAGCAATTTAATGTGAGCAGTTTGTCATCAGGGGTGTTTATCCCACTGATGATTGTGGCCGGGCTCGCTCTCGGGTTTTTTGCGGTTCGGCCGCAGTTCAAGAAGTTGCAAGGTGACCGGGACCTGCTACGCTCCAAGCAAGATGAAAAGAATGATCGAGAGAGTTCCCTGTTGTCCATCAAAAAATTACTCTCTGACGTGGAGAACAACCAGTCCCAGCTTTCAAGCCTGAATAACGCCTTACCGGATTCGCCAGATATTCCCGGTTTGCTTGCCAATCTCGAATACCTGGCAATACAATCCGGATTGACATTGAGTGATATCCAAATTGAGATGCCCAAGACCGAAGCAGACCCAGGGGTTGAAGCGACAAAAAACGAGATTAGCATCATCGGAGTCGATATCTCCTTGTCCGGCCAATATTCGCAACTCTTTGCGCTTCTCCTCAACCTCGAACAAAATCAACGAATATTCGACATAAAAAATATCCAATTTAGCGAACCAGACACCGGAGCAAATACCCGATCATTTGATTTGAGTCTGAAAACTTATTTTCAGAAAAATAATTAGTTGATTAAGCAGTCAGGCTGTTGACAAAATGAAATTATTTCTTGCCGATAAAAAAAAGAACATCTTACTAACCGCCATTATTATCATTGGATTCGGCGGAATAATTTATTCCAATTTTTTTTATGGGCGTGCTGTGACAGTTTCAACAGAAATCACTAATGCGATAAACTCTCCTGCATCAGACACCCCGGTCATTCCATCAGACGAAGAGTCTGTACGTACGTCTCCAACTCTTCCTCACGGCTCTACTCTAAAGCTCAAAATCCTTGATCAGGATTTGTTCCGGAGATTACGTCCTTTTACTCCTGCGCGGGTGTTACCCAACGAACTAGGCCAACCTAATCCTTTTTGAAAGGTGATTGATGGGAACGACCAAGATTCAAACAGATGAACGGAAAAAGACTTTCCAGAAATTTCTCGTTGACGAGAAATACCTCACGGCAAAACACTTATCAAGTGTTATTTTAGAAGAAGAAAAGACTGGCGAGGGTCTGGAAGCGGCTATTTTGCGACTCAAACTGATGGATGAGGAGCGGCTGATACATGCCCAATCAGCTTATTTCCGTTTGCCTTACGTGGATTTGCGTAATGTGACTTTTTCCAAAGAAGCGTTACAAGTCATGCCAGTGGAAACCTTGGAGAATTATAAACTCATCCCATTCGCGAAAGAGGGTGAGTCTTTACGGGTGGCAATCACTAATCCTCATGATTTGCAGGCCTTGGAGGCATTGGAGTTTTTTGCCCAACAAAATCAGCTTCGACTCGAACTATATTTGACTTCTCGAAGGAGTTTTGAAGATGCACTGCGGAAAACCAGGAACATTACGTCGGAAGTGAGTGAGGCCCTGGAAGTGATGCAGCAAACAGAAAAAGAAAAAAAGGCCTTACAGGCAAAACCTGCAGTCGTTAAAAAACTTGAAACTGATATGGGGGAGGAAGCCCCGATCTCGAAGATCGTCGACGTAGTTGTGAGGCACGCCATCGAGTCGCGAGCTTCTGATATTCATATTGAACCGCAAGAGAAAGAGCTGCGCATCCGCTTCAGAATCGACGGAGTGTTGCAAAGCTCACTCGTCGTGCCCAAGACCGCTCATCCCGCCATTGTTTCGCGGATCAAGATCCTTTCGAACCTGAAGATAGATGAACAGCGTCTGCCCCAGGATGGTCGCTTTCATATGGACATTGATAAAAAATCCGTGGATTTCCGAGTTTCCACCCTTCCCAATGTTAACGGGGAAAAAGTAGTGATGCGCATCCTCGATAAATCCGAAGGGGTGCCCACTCTGGAGGAATTGGGTTTAACAGGCTTTAAGCTTGAGAGGTTCAAGGAGAATCTTCGCAAGTCACACGGCATGCTGCTTGTCACAGGCCCGACCGGATCAGGTAAATCCACAACTCTCTATGGTGTTCTCGATATTCTCAATAAAGTCGGCGTGAATATTGTAACCCTGGAAGATCCGGTAGAGTATTTCATCCCCGGGGTCAATCAGTCGCAAATCAATCCGGAAATTGGATTGACCTTTGCTTCAGGACTGCGATCCATTCTCCGTCAGGACCCTAACATCATTATGGTCGGAGAGATTCGCGATCGCGAGACCGCGGAGCTAGCCGTTCATTCTTCTCTCACCGGCCATTTGGTATTTTCTACCCTGCATACCAACGATGCAGTCGGTGCGATCCCGCGCTTGGTGGACATGGGGGTAGAAACATTTCTACTCACGGCCTCGGTGAACCTGGTTATGGCACAGCGTTTGGTGAGGAAAATTTGCGAATCCTGCAAACAAGAAATCCCTGCTCCCTATGAGGTGCGGGAGATGCTGCAGGCCGAACTCGCGGACCTGCCAAGCGAGGAGAAAATAGATTTCGATCTAAAGACGTCAAAAATTTTTGCTGGCGAAGGTTGCCGCATCTGCGCCTCAAGCGGATACCTCGGGCGGGTCGGTATATTTGAAGTAATGCCTCTTTCTGATAAGATAAAAAAGTTGATTTTGAATCATGCTTCAACAGTCGATCTGACAGCGCAGGCTCGCGCTGAAGGGATGATAGGGATGAAACAAGACGGGTTAATCAAAGTTTTAAAGGGAATGACGACAATTGAAGAAGTAATGAGGGTGACCAAAGAATAGTATCCGAATAGCGCGCCTCCGAATATCAAATTACTAACATGAAAGTATTATTGCTAGAACCAGATGAATATTACCAAAGCCAGTTATTAGAGCTACTAGGGAGAGAGTTTGACGTTATTACCGCGCGCGACCGCTCTTCAGCTGAAAACCTGTTCAATTCGACCGCTCCAGATATGCTGGTGAGCGAACTTATGTTGTCGGACGGACCGAGTTTTGAATTCCTCGAGAAACTCCGTCGTGATCCAAACAATTCAACTTTGCCGATCATTATCTTTTCCCAAATAAGCACCTTGCCGGACATTGAAGCGGCTCTGACCATCGGGGTCAACGGCTATTTTGTTAAAGGACAGAATCATGTCAATGACGTAAAAAAATTATTATTAAATTTAACACCTGAAGCGCACACCGCGGATAACGCTTCATAATCATATGGGAACCTACAAAAATCAACAATTGGAGCTAGATAAACTCTTGGCGCATGTGCTGGAGACTGGCGCTTCCGACCTGCATTTAGTGGCGGGCAAACCGCCAATGGTTAGGGTGGACAGTGTGCTTACGGCTGTGGCTGACCTGCCGGCGCTGGATTCTGAAAAGATTGAGCAGCTTGTCGCTGCTATGATGTCTGGCACTCAAAAGGAGCGACTCACGGCGCAAAAGCAAGTGGACTTTTCACACGATTTTAAGGGTCAGTCGCGGTTTCGCGTTAACGTTTACTATCAAAAAGGAACCTTAGCGGCCGCTTTGCGCCATGTGCCGAATCGCGTTAGTACGCTCTCGGAGCTAAATTTGCCGCCCCAGCTCGAAGATTTGACTACATACAAGGAAGGCTTGGTGTTGTTTGTTGGTCCCACGGGTCACGGTAAATCCACGACTCTCGCGGCGCTTATTGATATCATCAACCACTCTCGCGCCGATCATATTGTGACCATTGAAGATCCGATTGAATACATTTTTACCCAGGACAAAGCGCTCGTGAGTCAACGCGAGGTGCTTTCCGACTGTGAGTCTTTTCCGGTAGCCCTGCGAGCGACTCTGCGCGAGGATGTGAATGTGATTTTGATCGGAGAAATGCGTGATTTGGACTCAATTGCGACTGCGATCACCATCGCGGAGACCGGCCACCTTGTCTTTGCAACTCTGCATACCAATGATGCGGCGCAAACGGTAGATCGGATCATCGATGTATTCCCTTCACACCAGCAGAATCAGATACGCTCCCAACTCGCTAACATTCTGTCCGCGGTAGTGTCGCAAAGATTGTTGCCCCGGATTGGCGGTGGCCGCGTGCCCGCGGTGGAAATCATGATGTCCACAAATGCATTGCGCAACGTCATCCGCGAAGGGCGGACGTTTGAGATTCCCAATATCATCCACACGGGAGGGAGCGACGGAATGATCGGAATGGATAAGGCCCTCGCTGATCTCGTCCGCGGGGGACTCGTTAAGCTTGAAGACGCGCAAGGCTTTGCCGGTAATGAAGATCTGTTTAAATCCTTAGTGCGAAGGTTTTAAGCTACTGCGAAATACGGAATAGTACGAAAGTACAAACCGCTGTTTATAAAAAGAACAAAAAGAGCTTGATTCACCCCCTGTTGAGCTATAAAATTGTCGATATTCTATGTGAGGTTTATAAGAAACCTATAGTTTTTGTATGTTCGTAAATATTCGTATTTCGTAGTATGTCAACATTCAATTATCGGGCCAAGAACATAACTGGAACTCTGAAGACAGGGACTATTGAGGCGATTTCACCTGCCAAAGCGGCAGAAGCGCTTCACCGGACCGGTTTGATTGTTTTAGAATTGGAATCAGATAGCGCTTCGATTTTCAACCCCAGCAAATTTCTCCAGCTAGTTAATCATGTTCCCAAGAAAGAATTGGTGATTTTCTCGCGACAGCTCGCAACTCTTCTAAATGCCAAAATTCCGATTACCCAGATTTTTGAAATTCTGATTGAGCAGGCTACCAATCAGCCTTTGAAGAAAGCTTTGGAAAAAATTATGGCGGATGTCAGGGCCGGGAAAAGTCTTTCCGAGGCCCTGGCCGGTTTTCCTAAAATTTTTTCCAATTTGTTTATCAGCCTGGTGAAGGCTGGGGAGTTGTCGGGAAGCTTGGACAGTTCCCTGCTCTATATCGCCGATCAGCAGGAAAAGGATTTTGAGCTCATCGGAAAAATCAGAGGCGCCATGATTTATCCTGCGTTTATAGTTTTTGCGATAGTGGCAGTCGGGGGGTTGATGTTTGTGTTTGTTCTGCCGCAAATGATTGATGTTTTGGTGGAAAGCGGGGTAGAGTTGCCACTGACCACGCGGATATTGATCTTTCTCACAAGTTTTATTCTGAAATATTGGCCTGTACTCATCACATTATCATTGGGGGCAATCGTCGGCAGTCAATTATATATTCGCAGTGTGGGTGGGCGGCTTATATGGGACCGAATCAAACTGCGCATCCCCATTCTCTCAAGGCTCTTGCGCAATATTTATATGGTCAGATTTTCGAGAAACCTCTCCAGCTTGGTTTCATCCGATATTCCCATTGTTCAGGCTTTGCGCACGGTGGCGGATATTGTCGGCAGCACAGTTTATCAACAGATCATTAACGAAGCGGCCGATGATGTGGAAATTGGCAAAACCATTTCCGATGTGTTTGCCGACCGACCGGAAATCCCCGTGATAGTCACGCAGATGATCAGGGTCGGAGAGCAGAGTGGCGATTTGCACGAGATTCTTGGCAAATTGGCGGATTTTTACGATAAAGAAGTATCCAATACAGTCGGCGCCCTGACATCCTTGCTCGAGCCGGTCATCATGATTCTTTTGGGATTGGCCGTTGCTGTTATGGTTGCAGGGATTATTCTGCCCATCTATAATTTAGCTAGCGTTCAATGAGCGAAGCCGAGATTTTGAAAGCAAATAGACAAAATAGCTTTTTTGCGTTATACTCTATTTACATCCTAAAATTGAATGAGAGGGGGTGAAACAAAAAGTGAAAACAATCCACAATTTGCGCAGCAGTAAGGGTTTTACCTTGATTGAACTCCTGGTGGTGATTGCGATTATCGGCATCTTGGCCGCAGTCGTATTGGTCTCACTTAACTCCGCCCGCGCCAAATCTCGAGACGCCAAGAGACTGGCGGACGCGAGGCAAATGATGACTGCCCTGGAGCTTTATTACAACGACCAAAACGGTTATCCCGCAGGTTCATCTGTTGTTTTGGATGCGGAAGGTTTGAGCTCGACCAATGGGTGGAGCGCCACCCTGGCGGGAACAACCTACATGGAACGAACATCCGCAGCTCCCACTCCAGTTGATGGATCATGCAACGCCGCGGGAAATTCCTATACCTATAGCCAGGTTAGCAGCGGATCAGACTACACGATAGCGTTTTGTCTCGGCGGCGCGACCGGAGGACTCGGAGCCGGGGTGCACACTGCAAAATCTTCAGGAATCCAGTAATTAG
>JAHFJD010000054.1 GCA_023246055.1 Candidatus Doudnabacteria bacterium | reverse complement strand
GACCAGTTCATCACCCCGAATTTGTGCGCCGAGGGCTTCGATTTTTTCGCCAAATTCCGAGACTGACGCAAACTTCGCGCCTTTCGGAAAAAATTCAGCGAGTCGATTGTGACATTCAGCATACAGGATAGTCGGCGATTCGAGATAGAAACTGCGGCTCGCCTCGGCGACCGTGATTTGCGACTCTGGGAGCGGAGTCCAAATACGACGACCGGTGCGATCAAAGACCGATAGAATTCTTTTCTCAACAACTGCGGTTTGTCCATCCGCGAGCACAATGCGAACCTGATCGGCAAGCAACTTTTCCGTCAGCGGGTCTCCCAGCCGATTGCGCAATGCTTCGTAGCGCCCAATGTCGTCGTCGCCGTACTTTACCTGCTCATGCCCTTTAATGGCCATAAGCGCCTGAATACATGCTTTACCACCAACAAATTCAATGGCAAAGTCCGCCTCGTTAAAGGTTACGTGTCTGCTCTTCATCTAAATCCTCCTTCAGGCGATGTGCCTGAATGTAATTTGCCACGACCTGTGGCCCAGGTGTCGTCTCTCGCCAGATCGCGAAAAGACACCCAAGTATTGCATGTTTTGGCGAAATTGTCAATGATCTGTCTTGACAGCTGTAACACACTTGTAATACAATATATACATGAGACAAATACTCAACATCTCCATGCCCCCAAATATAGCCTTGGCAGTCAGAGAGCGGGCCAAAAAACACGGATTCGAAACCGTCAGTGAATACGTGCGGTTTTTACTCAATCTTGATACTGACCTAATCTCTCCCCAGGACCTGCTGGCTATGTCCAAACGGGCGGATCGCGAATACCGAACCGGCAAGCTTAAAAAACTCAACTCCCTTGCTGAACTGCTGTGATCGTCAAACAAATTTTCTACAGTTCTGATTTCGTCAAGCAGTTTCGAAAACTCTCCGACCCGATCCAACAACTCGCCATCAAAAAAGAGCAAATCTTCAAAAACAACCCTTTGCATCCCTCTCTCCGGCTCCACGGCCTGAAAGGGCACCTCAAAGGGCTGTTTTCTATTTCCCTGACTTTGAACTATCGCATCATTTTCAAGAGAAAACCTAACGGCGATATTATTTTCGTATCCATTGGGACTCACGACTTATACGGCCACATCTGATTTTTGGAAATTGTCAATGAAATGCGGGGGTGGTAGAATTAACAAAGAAGAACTGGATTCCGGCTCGAATGCCGGAATGACATCACGATTGTTTCGTATATTCGTAGTAATTCGTATTTCGTAGTAGACATGATCGAGAAAACCTCTGAAAAAAAAGAACGGCTAATCGAAGCCAAAACGCAAACCTCGGTAGAAGAGAGTTTTGATCTGACCCTGCGCCCGAAAACCCTCAAAGACTACATCGGTCAAGAGAAAAACAAAGAGCACCTGAAAATTTTTTTGGCTGCCGCCAAAAAACGAAAACAGCCCATCGAACACGTGCTCTTTTACGGTCCCCCGGGACTTGGCAAAACCACGCTCGCTTACGTGCTGGCCAATGAAATGGGGGTGCAAATCAAAATGACCTCCGGACCAGCGCTGGAGCGAGCCGGGGACCTCGCCTCCCTGCTCACCAATTTACAAAGCCATGACATTCTGTTCATTGATGAGATTCACCGTCTCCCGAAAATCGTAGAAGAGGTCTTGTATCCGGCAATGGAGGATTTTGCTTTTGACATCGTGCTGGGCAAAGGGCCGGGAGCGCGGTCAGTGCGGCTTGAGCTCCCAAAATTCACAATCATCGGCGCCACCACCCGCATCGGGCTTCTCTCCGGCCCGCTGCGTGACCGGTTCGGCAGTATCACCCGCCTTGATTATTACCAAGACGATGAGATTGAAAAGATCGTCAATCGGTCAGCAAAGATTTTAGGTTTAACCATGAATGAGCAGGCCTCGCGGGAGATTGCCAAACGCGCTCGCAAAACCCCGCGCATTGCCAACCGGCTGCTACGGCGCGTTCGCGATTTTGCGGAGGTCAAAAGCGATGGCCAGATTACCGAGGCGCTCGCGAACGAAGCCCTTGATATGCTGGAGGTGGATTCGCTCGGCCTGGACCGCAATGACCGGATGATTCTCCTGGCTCTCATCGAGAAATTTCAAGGCGGCCCTGTCGGCATCGGTTCCCTGGCTGCCGCCACGAGCGAAGAAGAGCAAACCATAGCCGATATTTACGAGCCGTATCTCATGCGCCTCGGGTTTTTGGAGCGCACTCCCAAGGGCCGAGTCGCTACTGCGCTCGCCTACGAACATTTGGGCATAACAATAAAAAAGCAAGAAATCAATACTTTATTATAAATTCTGCCTCTCTCCTCTCACAAATGGAGAGTTAAAAGAATATGATTAAACTCATTGCCCAAATCATTTTTTATGGACTCGTCGGCATTTTTACTCTCTACAGCATGATGATGGTATATATTCTCTTGCGCTATGGCCGATCAAAGGTCCTCGGTCTTGTCATGTCGGGTTTGTACCTTGTTCTCGTCATCACCTTGTATGCCGCTGCAGTTGGCAATTTCATTAGAATTGTATTTCCGGAATTTTCTTTCTCCCCATGAAACCATTATTCCCTGGCCAACAGCCGAATGAAAAAATTTGTGAAATCACCCGTCCGCATTGGATAGTACTCGCCGGACAAATCGCGGTGTGGTTAATCTTTGTGGCGATTTTTCTGGGCTATGATAGCTATCTCGTACAGGAGTTCGCGGTACTGCGCACGCCGCAGGCTATAAAAATCGCTGGCGTGGTCAAAAGCTTGTATCTCATGTATTTGCTTGCGGGTCTGTTTTCCATCTGGATCCTGTATTATCTTAGTTTTCAGATTATTACCGATAGCCGGATCGTAGACATGGATCAAAGAAGCCTGCTGTTCCATGCCATGACAGAAATCAATCTGGCGCAAATCGAAGATGTGACCGCAGAGATCAAAGGACTTTTCGGCAATCTCTTCAATTACGGCACTGTCTATGTACAAACTGCGGGCACCACCCAGAAATTCGAGTTTGAGAATGTGCCAGATCCAAATCGCATCGCCAAACTGCTTCTCGATCTATATGAGCGGATCCCGATAGCTCACAGGGCTGCGGCGAGGGAGGATAAATGATCACCGTCGCGGTTTCCGGCGGATTTGATCCGATCCACATCGGCCACATCTCTTTACTGCGTGAAGCAAGACAGCTTGGCGATAAGCTAGTAGTGATTCTCAATAACGATCACTGGCTGCAAGCCAAAAAAGGATTTGTGTTCATGACAGCCGAGGAACGAAAAGCCGTATTGGAAGCGATCCGGTATGTGGACGAGGTCGTCATCACCACGCATCCGGAAAATCCACAAGATATGTCAGTCTGCCAGGAACTGGAGGCATTGAAACCTGATATTTTTGCCAATGGCGGGGACCGTAAACCGGATGATGATCCGATTCCTGTACCCGAAGTCGAACTCGCCAACAAGATTGGTATCAAACTCGTATACAACGTCGGCGGCGGGAAAGCTCAGAGCTCGTCTGATCTTGTAAAACGCGCCAGGGTAAAAGCTTCATAAAATGTCAGTTACCAGACAGGTCTTTTACAACACTATTCTGCAGAGTGTCGGCAAGATCCTTTCTGTGGTTATTGGTCTCGTTGCGATTGGCCTGACAACGCGGTATCTGGGTGACAAAGGTTATGGCGAATACACGACTGTGATTTCTTTCATGGGATTTTTTGGCGTGATCGCGGATCTCGGTCTCTATCTCGTGGCCACCAAAAAAATCTCTGAACCTGGCGCTTCCGAGCAAAAAATAATGAGTGGGGTGTTTGGCCTGCGTATCGTAACCGTGGTTCTGGTTTTGATAGCGGGTTCGCTCCTCGGGTTGCTATTCCCGTATTCGCACCAAATTAAATCCGCCATGTTTATCGGCATCGCGGCCTTTGCTTTTGTCTCCGCCACCCAAGCCCTCATCGGCATTTTCCAAAAATACCTTGTCTACTACCAGGTCGTAGCCTCGGAAACAATCCAGCGCCTGGTCATGCTCGGCGGCACAGTCCTCGCGATTTCCTTCGGGATGGACTTGGTGGGATTTATCTGGGTGCTGGTCGCGGCCAATGGCGTGCACTTTCTCATCTGCCTCGTCCTGGCCCGAAAACTCATTCCTTTTCGGTTAAGTGTTGATTTGGCCTATTGGAAAGAAATATTGCGAGAATCGTGGCCACTCGGTTTTTCAGTCATCTTGAATCTCATCTATTTCCGAGCCGACACCCTGATCCTGTCCGTCTTCCGGTCCCCAGCGGAAGTGGGTATCTATGGCCTGCCTTATAAAATTTTGGAAATTCTGGTGGCTTTTCCGGCCATGTTTGCCGGCCTCATCATGCCGATTCTCTCAAGACACGTTTTTACGGAGCATGAACGTTACAAAATGTATTTACAAAAATCCCTGGACGCAGTTTTGCTCGCGATCATACCGATTGTCACGGTTACGATCTATTTTGCGAGATCAATAATCAATCTGGTGGGCGGCGATGGTTTTGCTAATGCGGACCAGGTCCTACAAATCCTGATTTTTGCTGTAGCCGTCATGTACCTTGGTAATCTCTTTGGCCACACGGTCGTGGCTGTGGGAGCGCAAAAACGAATGGTCAAAGGGTATCTTGCGGGGGCCATTGTCGGGCTGGCTCTCTATGTCCTGCTGATCCCCAAATATTCTTATTTTGGCGCGGCCACAGCCACAATCATTGTAGAGCTAGTGGTGTTTCTATACGCCTATTTTCTAACCTCCAAAGTTTCAAATTTCTATCCCACTTTTTCCATCGTCTTCAAGGGCTTACTCGCTGGTATCCCCATGGTTGCGGCTTATCAATATTTAAATCTTAACTGGATGATTGAGGCGGTACTAGGATTGATCCTGTATGCCGGAATGTTAATCCTGCTCAAAGCAATCCCCTTGGAATTTATTAGAGAAGTTGGCTCGCTGCGTGCTTCTCCCCCTCATGAGGGGGAGATCAAGAGGGGGTCGTAGTGACCATCTTTTTTCTCAAATTCCCCCTTGTCCCCACCCTCGGCGGCGCGGAATTTCATACTCTACAACTTGCCAGGTATTTCACGGCTTCAGGACACAGAGTGAAATTAATTACCTCTGATCAATATCTGTTCCGGCTATTTGAAAAAAACAACCTGACCAGGAAACGACTGTTTGTGGGCTGGGAGCCAACTGGCAAATGGTCGCTTCTCCTCTGGCCTCTAACTTTTTTGATCGCTCGCCGCAAATTAAAAAAAATAATCCGCGCCGCACCTCCTGATTCCATCTTCTTCTGTCAAAGTCTCACCGAAAAACTAATCCTCCCGGCTTTGCTTACCGCTTACGGCTTACCGCTTACCACTGTCTTTTTCCTTGAACATAAAATTCCAGGAAAGTGGCTGAAATTCAACCCCTTGAAATTCCTGTATCTGAAAAAAACTCGCGAAGTCAAGCTCATCACTGTCTCCAATTTCGCCAAACAAGAATTTATGAAGTTCGGGGTGGGACAAAAAAATATTGAAGTCATCTACCCCTCGATAACTCCTGCCATTGCGAGTCCGCCGAGGCGGACGAAGCAATCTCAATTTACGATCGGAATCCTTGGCCGTTTAGACCCCGAAAAAGCCGTTCTGAATTTTCTCCAATCTGTCATTCCGGGCTTGCCTGCCCGTTCCGAGGCCTCTGGCGAAGGCGGGATCCGGAATCCATCTTGGAAAATCCTAATCGCTGGACGAGGCAAGCAAGAACACGAAATCAAGGATTTTATCAGTATCAAAAATTTAGAATCAAGAATTAAGATATTAGAATTCGTCTATAATCTCGACGAATTCTTCTCGCAAATCTCGGTCCTCGCTTACCCCACCAAGGTCCCTGAATCCTTTGGGCTCTCCATTCTCGAGGCTCTCTCCCGCGGTATCCCAGTTATTGCAAATAATCTGGGGGCAATTCCAGAAATAATCAAACATGGCGAAAATGGGTATCTAATTTCTCCCCCTCGTGACCCGTTCGGTAGGACCCAGGGTCACCTTGAGCAAAATCGAAATGGTGGGGGGGAGACGCAAGAGGGGGTTATGTGGACGAAATATTTAGAATCCCTTCAAACCCCCTCCACCTACCAAAACCTCTCCGCCTCCGCCCTCATCACCGCCCAGTCATTCTCTGAAACCAAAATGTTCGAAGGATTCAATAGATTAATTACTTGACAATTGTTTGTCGATCGACAAACAATTGTCACAAAAACAAATAAGCCAAATATTCCTTTCAGGCAATCTTTCCCTCGCCTCTTCTTTGGAAAAATTCTTCCGCTGTGCTCCAGGCAATCTCGAACATCAACCGAAATGAATTGGCAAACGATTCGCTTTGGATTTCCAAAGCCACATTTTCACCTGGTTTCACGAGCACACTCATGACTTTATCATCGTAAATATTTACCTCTGTTGCGATTGAGAATGGCAATTTTTCCGGCAACCAGCGATATTCAGTGTTTTGCAAATATTTCTCCTTGCCACCATAGTATTTTTTCCTAAATCCCAAACCCGCGGCATTTTTTACGACAAGCGCTCTCTCCTTGATCCCTCTTTTCACCCGTTCTTGCACATACTCCCCGCCGAACTGATCAAACTCCGGCAAATACTGTTCGAGGTCTAAAATAGAATAGATGACAGTCTTCGATTCCAGAGTATGAAGATAAATATTTTTGATGCCTTCCCGGCCTTCAAAAAATTTAATTACTGGCTTGAGTTCAGTTCGTGTCTAGTCATTTAGAAATGTAACTTTAGCAGGGATTCGTTGAGTCATTGAAAATGTAACTTTAGCCTGCTCCTTTCTTTGGGTTAATTCTCTTTGCTCTTTGACCAGCTTTCTTAAG
>JAHFJD010000024.1 GCA_023246055.1 Candidatus Doudnabacteria bacterium | reverse complement strand
CCTCCGCGGGAATGACAAGGTGGAGCTCTAACCACTTATCAATCAATCCGTTCAATGAACATCAAACTTCAGCGAACGGATTTTATTTTGACCCTTCACGGGGTTTACCCCCGTTAGAAATAGCCTGCCCGAGGCCATTCGGGCGCGAGTGCGGACCAGATTTCTAACTGGGTTGACAGAATTTCTTGCTACACTTAGAATCTAACCTATTACTATGGCAAAGAAACACTTACTCACAACAGAAGGATTGGAAAAACTTAAAAAAGAGCTAGAGAATCTCACTGGCCAGCGCCGCAAGGAAGTCATTGAGCGCATTCAGGAAGCTGTGGCGCATGGCGACCTGTCGGAAAACGCTGACTATGCGCAGGCTAAAGAAGAGCAGTCATTTATTGAAGGACGTATTCAGGAGCTAGAAGAGATTCTCAAAAACGCAGAAATCATCAAATCCAGCGGCCATGGAGGGGTTGTCGCTGTCGGCTCCACTGTCAAAGTTGCGGTCAACGGCTCTGAACGCGCCTACACCATAGTCGGCTCTAACGAAGCCAATCCCGCCGAAGGTCGGATCTCCAACGAATCCACAGTCGGTCAGAAGCTCCTGGGCGCAAAGAAGGGGGATCGTCTGGACATCCAAACTCCAGGCGGCAAATCGAGTTACGAAATTTTGGAGATAACTTAGTTAACTATATACTCACCTAAACCAAAGGCCAAAATTGAACTTTTGGCCTTTGGTTTGGTATACTGATTTAAAGTTAGAGGAGGATTTTGTCATGATAATGAGTGATGACAGCAAGGTCAGTCGCAGATGCTTTAAAAATCCACGTTTCGCGATAGCGAGAGCCATCGCGAGCGCAACGGGGAGAGACGAGAGAGAGATCACTGATCAGGACGAGCTTCCAGGAGATCGTCTGGGGCTTTTTGCTAGGCTGAACCGTTTTCAGCCAGTGCTGCAAATTGACACTATTGATGCCAGCACCGTAGGTGAACTGGTTAGAAGCATTTTGGCAAAGAGGAGTATTCCCCATTCATTATCCATCTGAAGAACATAACGGCGAGTCGCTCTTGGCTCGCCAGTTTTTTGGAAAAAAAATAAGAGCCGGGTTTGGTCCAGGCTCTTTTGATATTACGGTTCACTCGGGCGAGTGAGGCGTTCGTGATAGCATTGTCGTATTTGCCGCCGAGAGGTCGATTGTTCTGTCTTTGTCAGTGGTCCAGCTCGAGCGCTTGCCGTTGTAAATTCTGATCTTGTATCCGCGATTGATATATGCAATCCCGGACCGCGTGCAGCCCATCCGGCGAGCGATCCCAGGCAAAGTCATATCAGTCTCGCGCAGCGGTTTGATTATCAGATTGAGCTCTTCACTCGAAAAATGTTTACCCGAGCTGCCCATCAGTCCCTACTTTCTTTTGAAATCCTGCTTCAGTCAGATAGTACAGCGGACGCCTCCGACCATGAATGATCTTTGTCGCACCTTCCTTGACTAGTCCCTTACTAATCAGATGACCAAGGTCGTCATACACAACTGGTAGTCTCAGCCCGCTATCCTGGCAAATCTGAAACACGTGTTTACCTGTCGATGTGTCGAGTGTTTGTAGCACAACTTTTTGGTCCATAGGCCTCCTTTTTCCGTCACATGCAGCGGTTAACGCTTGTTGTATGGGTTTTACGGAGCCGGGCAATCGAATCGAGAAAAATGCGCCAGACTGCGCTGACAATAAATTCTAGAACCACGCCCACGATGAACAGGACATTTATTACGGCCAGGGGTATGGTCATGGCGATGAATAGAGCGATCGCGAGCGGCCAGAGCAAGATCTGGACAAACCACGGCCGCTGGCTTAGATACTCGAAAGAATCATAAGCCCATTTTAGCGGATTGGCCCGTCCTAATCGCTCATATTCATCCTCGAGCATACAGGCAAGACCAATGATCCCCGCGAGTACGAGAATTGAGGGCAATGCGAAAACGATTGTCATGATATCCTCCATTTTTTGATATTATAGTTTTTTTTGGAATTCTGAACAATCCCTGGTATAATCTGAGCAATAGGAAGAATCAAATGACGGAAAAAGAAGAAAAACTTTATACGGATCGGCTGAAAAAACTTGAGAATCTGAAACGGCAGGGGATTGATCCGTTCCCGGCAAAAGGCCAGCGGACGCATACAGTGGCGGAAGCATTAGTGTTATTAAAAACCAAGACCCCTACTTCATCTCCCCCTCATGAGGGGGAGAAAGAGAGGGGGGCAAGGATTACCTTGGCCGGCCGCATCAAGGCCTTGCGAACACACGGGGGACTTATCTTTGGAAATATAGAAGACGAATCCGGCGCGATGCAGTTTATGTTGCGGCAAGAGGACCTGGGTAAAGACAAATTTACCAGGTTTGAAAATTTCGACATCGGCGATATCTTTGAAGCGCACGGCACTCTTGTTGAAACCAAACGCGGCGAAAAAACCCTCCTCCTTACGGATTTCAAAATCCTCACCAAAAGCCTGCGGGCGCTACCAGATCAATATCATGGACTGAAAGATGTGGAGACGAAGCTCCGCAAACGCTATTTGGATCTCCTGGCAAATCCTGATGTTCGGAACATGTTTCGCAAGAAATCTGTTTTTTGGAAAAGCGTTCGAGATTTTATGATTGACAAAGATTTTCTCGAGGTGGAAACCCCGGTTCTGGAAAATATTCCTGGCGGCGCGGAAGCAGAACCGTTTGTCACGCACTACAATGCCCTGGACCGAGATTTTTATTTGCGTATTTCCCTCGAACTGCCATTGAAACGGCTCCTCGTCGGCGGGTTTGAAAAAGTCTTTGAGATAGGCCGGATTTTCCGCAATGAAGGTATCTCCACAGAACATCTCCAAGATTATACGCAGATGGAATTTTATTGGGCTTACGCTGACTACAATGACCTCATGAAATTTCTAGAGGATCTGTATCGCACGATCGTAAAAAATCTTTTCGGCACGACCAAGGTCACGAGCCAGGGCCAAGAGGTGGATTGGGGCAAGCCTTGGCAGAGCTATGATTATTATCAATTGTTCAAAGAGCATGCAGGACTTGATCTGCAGCAAATTAATTTAGCGGATTTGCAGCGAGCGGCAGATAAACTGAAAATCAAATACGAAAAATTCGCGGACAAAGGCCGGCTCATTGATTTGATTTACAAGAGGACCGTGAGACCAAAACTGGTTGAGCCCGGGTTTTTGATAGATCCTCCGGTGGAAGCCGAGCCTTTAGCCAAGCGCGATCATGAGGATAACTCGCGGGTGCAGCGCCTACAGATCATGGCCTGGGGCACAGAGCTTGGCAAAGGCTTTTCAGAGCTCAATGACCCGATTGATCAGCGGGCGCGGTTTGAGGAGCAGATGAAACTGCGCGAGCAGGGTGACAAAGAAGCGCAGCAGCTTGACGAGGATTTTGTTGAAGCCCTGGAATATGGGATGCCTCCAGCAGCGGGTTTTGGCATGTCAGAGCGGTTCTTTGCAGTGCTGATGGACAAATCCATCCGCGAGACTGTGATCTTTCCACCGATGAAGGAGGACAAGCGCCAACCCGAATCAACGAATTAAGATCCGAATGTACGAATGCCTAATACCGGTTCAAAGGTTATTTATCCCGAACTATGATATATAGTTTCCCTCTCCAGGCGTGACCGCCCCGCTTCGCTTGGCGAGGCCGGGGGGAGAGGTTGTAAATTTTGTTTTTTTCTCCCCCCTTTACCGAAGAGCTACCCCCTCCCCGCCCGCCTCGCAAGCGAGAGCGTTACGGGCAGGTCAATCTCCCCCTTAACATGGGGGAGAAAAAGAGTTAACCCCTGGGGAGAGGGGTAAAAATACCGCACATTTTCTACTTTCAAAAACCCCAGTAAATCCACAGTAAAAATTTCTTTTTGGCTAAGGTAAGCCAAGAAATGACCCGCAGGTCTTGACGAGACCTGTTTTTTGGTATATACTGTTTTGTTAAAGATAAGGAAAGCACCTTTGAGTGAAATAGCAGTTTCTGCCAAATCTTGTGAGGAGAGGCGGTAGAATGCATATCAATATTGGAGCCAGCTCGTAGTTACCTCGATAATCCAATATTGATTACAAATCGTTATTGTTATTTGAAACTCTCCTCACGCGGAGAGTTTTTCTTTTTCTCGAAACGACTTTGGGCGCTAATTATGCAGGATAATTAGTCCAACTATAGCCTGAACCATGTTGGTGCCCAAAATCGTTTCTGGAAAGTCCCGAGTGTAATCGAGGGATGGAACGGAAACTTGCAGAGCAGTTGAGCCCTCAAGAGTTCAATGCCGAAGCCCGAACCTTGAAAACTAAATAGGAAGAATATAGTCTCCTTTGAATCCACTCACCAAATTTTGGTGAGGGACAAATGTTTGACTGCCAGGTAAGGTTCGGACCTTTAGCTTCTCCCCCTCGTGAGGGGGAGATTGAGAGGGGGTTAATTATTTCACCCTCCCCTCATTCCCCTCCCATCAAGGGAGGGGAAGTAGAGCCTCCGACCCTTCTCCGGCAGTCAAACGGATTGCCGAAAATTTCGGAAAACAATTCGGCTACCCTACGGGCGGCCATTCAAGAGGAGAATAAAATGAAAAAGATTTTTGTTTTTGCGTTTTTTGTGTTTTTGTCTACCACCTACGTTTTCGGACAGAGCACGGAGGCTCTGCAGACTATCATCGCGTCGGAGCTCGCAGAAATGCGGCCCGATCTGTATGTCTGCCCGTCACCTGCCCCGCTCACCGTGACGAGGTACGTGACGGGCGAGGGTCAGGTCACGAAAACTTGGCCGCGCGGTACCCCTGTGGTTTGCATCCGCAACCGCCAGGAGGACCGCCCCTACCGGGACCCGGAGGGGAACTACATCCCCCGGATCCCCACCCGAACCGAGGCGGCCGCAGCTCTCGCTCGGCCACTGGCCGCCGTCGAGCAGGTCCGCGAAAGTGGATGGCAGAAGTGGACGGGGTACAGGAACCCCCGTCAACTGGTGTTCCAAGCCAGCATGTCGGTCGGTTTCGGATACCTCGGTGGAAAGCTGGCCGGCGGCCAGGGCTCGCAAGGGATCCAGGGCCTTCCCGGCCGGGATGGCGCGATGGGGCCGCAGGGTCTCGTGGGTGCCACAGGCGCGACCGGAGCTACGGGAACCACAGGGGCAACAGGAGCCACCGGACCGCAGGGTCTGATCGGGCTGACAGGCGCGACGGGAGCCACAGGCGCGACCGGGCAAGTAGGTCCGCAAGGACCCGGTTTTGTCCCGCTCTGTCGGCGGCCAGGCGGGTCGCTGAACCCAGCAGTGCCGCCGGGGGGTCTCTGTATCGGCCCCCAGTAAAAACAATTCCAAGGAGGGAATTGAATGAAAAAGTCCTAAGCTAGATGCTTAGGCAATAACAGCTTTGAGGGAAGATTCGTTACTCACGAATCTTCCCTCTCGCTCTTCTCGAGTCTGGATCTGGAAAATTGGATTCCCGTCTTCACGGGAATGACAGAAAAGATGTAGACTCAAGATAGGCGATGACCTTTAGCTTCTCCCCCTCGTGAGGGGGAGATTGAGAGGGGGTTAACCTCCCCCAACCCCTCCTCACGAGGAGGGGGAACAATAGACTTGCCTTCTCTCCCGGGGTGGGAAATAAAGTTATGTTCTTATTTCAGGCTTCGGCCTAAAATAAAAACACCTCACTAACTTGCTTCCCATCCCAGGAGAGAAATAACAAAACCGCCCCGAGCGAAAGCCGAAGGGCGGTTTTTGGTTGCTTGGAAATTAAATCTTTCGCAATTGCAAATTCGGTACTTTCCGAAAGTCTTTTATATTGCGAGTTAATAGAATCGAACCAGTCATCAAGGCTGTGGCTGCGATTGCCGCATCCAGTGATTTGATTCGATACTTGCGCCGGAGTGATCCAGCGATTCTAGCTATTCTGGAATCTACTGGAATTATTGAAGACGTTTTCAAGACCTCTTCTATGAGTTCCGTTTCGGTTGCGCTCAAATCAGGATAAGCGAAAAGTTCGAGCTCGCTTATCGTGGAAATATAAACCGGCACACTTTTTGCAAAAATCTCTCTGATAGCATTCACAGCTCCCGGATCACGTTTGAAGCCGTAAATAATGGCATTTGTATCAAGTGTATACACGAAACTCCGGTTTAAAGACGGGGCAATTTTCGTTCACCTTCTTGCCTCATTTTTCTAAGTTCTTTTATCGGATCTGGTTTACGATTTTTCCACATTCCAATGGCTTTTTCCCAAATCGAAAGTCGCTCTCTACCAGTCATAAGAGGGTATTCGTGAATTATCACTTTAGTTTTTGTTCCATTGCCCATAGAGCCATGGTATTATAATTGAATGCCAAAAGCAAGGACACCTCACTAATTATTTCCCATCCCAGGAGAGAAATAACAAAACCGCCCCGAGCGTAGCCCGCGGGCGGTTTTTTATTGTGCTTTTTTTACAAAGTTTTCAAAAGCTCTGGCGACCGCGAAATGATAACAGTGCTGAGCATATTCCTTGGTAGATTCTACTACAGGAAGAGATATATTTGATCCGCCGTTTGCACTGCGCGGCGCTTTTTGTAATATTTGTTTTTCACCTTTTGATAGTTTTTCAAACCATTCTTGCTGGTCTCTGTTTCTTTGAGGAGGAGGTGGTACAGTAGCCGTGAAGGTTTTTGCCTCCCAATTTTTTAAATATTTTTCCATCCAGGTTCGTTCCTTTCGATTGAGGTTGATATAGGAAATGTCGATCGTGTTGCCAACAGGGTGGGTGGAACGCGGTGATGCGTTTTTATTTACTTTTCCCAGACCTTCGGGGCGCACAGCCGAAGAAATTTTCAGCTCTGTTTTTGGATGAAGGACGCGAAAATCGTCTCTTAGCTTGACAAGAAAATCTTTGACCCATGGTCGGCAGTAGTTGCGTTTCTCATCTTGTAAATTTTTTGCAACTTCCAGATTGCCGCTTTCCGGCAAAGGCACAAGCAATTTTTTTGCCACAAATTCCGCGAGCTGTTGCTTGCTCTCTATAGGTGTCAGATTGTCAACAAGCGCGATCAGGTTTTGTCGGTCTAATGATTTTGGTGACCCGCGGAGCTCGGGTTTTGCTTCTGGCGGCGGCGCGGCAGCGCCCTCGACCGCTTTCGCGGCCATGGCCCCCATTGCAGCGGCCAAAAATTCTCTACGACTCATTTCTCCTACAGGCATATATTTGAATTTGTGATAATTGCTTTGACTGTATTATTATACACGATTGAAGATTTTTGAGAATCTACCCAGCCATATTTTGCTATAATTGAACCATCCCCTTAATCGGGGGGAGGGAGAAAATCAAAGGACAATGACACTTTTACTTGGCACGACAAATCAGGCAAAGATTTCCGATTACAAAAGATTTTTGATGCATGCAAATCTGGAGCTTGTCACTCTCATGGATTTGGGATTTTCTGTCGAGCCTTTAGAGATCGGACAGACCTTTGAGGAAAACGCTTTGCAGAAAGCGCGTTTCTATGCCGAGCGAACCGAATATCCAACCCTTGCCGATGACGGCGGGTTTGAGGTGGATTTTCTCGATGGCCGCCCGGGAGTGGAGTCAAATCGCTGGCTAGGTCCTTCAGCAACTGATGAGGACAAGATAAACAAGATTTTAGAACTGCTTGAAGGTGTGCCAGAAATGCAACGGACAGCAAGACTGCGGTTTGTGGCAACAGTCTATTTCCCGGTCGAGAAAGAGTCTATGAATGTTAGTGGAAAAATCGAGGGAATTGTTCCAGAAAAGCCGAGTGACAAAAGAGTGACAGGGTTTCCATATCGACCGATTTTGTTTCTACCAAAATACGGCAAATGTCTCGTTGATTTGGATGAAGCCGAGGCGGAAGAGCTCAAATATCGCCAAAAAGCCTGTAAAGAGCTATTATTAAAGCTGGAGCCGTATTTGAATGAGTAGTAAGCGGTAAGCTAGTAAGTAGTAAGCAAAAATGCTTGATATAAAATTCATTAGAGAAAAAAAGGAAGCAGTTGCCAAGGCCATCAAGGACAAGGGTGTCAAGCTTGATTTGGATGAGTTTCTGAAAATCGATGGAGAGCGTCGAAAACTCACGCATGAACTCGACGAACTGCGCAAACAAAAAAAAGAAATTGCCAAGAGCCGGGACGTTGAGAAGGGCAAAGCCCTCAAAGAAAAGATTCGTATCGCGGAAGAAAAACTTGCGGGGAGCGAAGGGGTATATAACGAGTTAATGCTGCTCGTGCCGAACGTGCCGTCCGAGGATACGCCCATTGGCGGGGCTCAAGCTTTCAAAGTGATTGAGGAATGGGGAAAACCACCTACATTTGGATTTGAGGCAAAAGACCATATTGCCATCGGTAAATCCCTGGATATTCTCGATCTCGAGCGCGGCACGAAAGTGGCAGGATATCGAGGATATTTTCTCAAAAATGAAGCCGTGCTCCTGCATCTGGGGCTTTTGAACCTGGCGCTTCGCAAACTTGTTGGGAACGGATTTACTCCCATGGTTACCCCGACCATGGTGCGCGAGTTTGCTCTCGTGGGCTCGGGACATTTTCCCGCAGGGCGGTCGGAGATCTATGAAGTGGAGGAGTTTACCCCAGAGGCCCCCTCTCCTTTACAAGGAGGGGGTCGGGGTGAGGTAAAATTTCTTGTTGGTACGGCGGAGCCGTCGCTCCTCGCGTATCATGCAGATGAGGTTTTGAATATCAAAGATTTGCCTATAAAGCTTTGCGGGATTTCTCCCTGCTATCGGCGTGAGGTCGGGGGATATGGCAAAGATACTAGAGGCATATATCGGGTGCACGAGTTTATGAAGGTGGAGCAGGTGGTGTTTTGTGAAGCTGATCTCGAGCAGGCCGAAAAAATGTTTCAGGAAATAAATGACTCTGCGCGGGAGTTGCTCAAGGAATTGGAGCTGCCACATCGAGTCATCCAAATCGCGACTGGAGATATGGGACCTGGTAAATACAAAATGTATGATATCGAAACTTGGATGCCAGCGCGCAATGCTTACGGTGAGACGCATTCCAACTCGAACCTCACTGACTGGCAAGCTAGGCGCCTCGGCATCCGCTATCGTGATAAAAACGAAACAAAATTTGCTTATACTTTGAACAACACGATGATCGCGAGCCCTCGGATCCTCATAGCTATTTTGGAGAACAATCAGCAAGCAGACGGATCAGTGAAGATTCCCAAAGTATTACAGGAGTTTGTTGGGAAGGAAGTATTAATCCCCTCTTCGTGAGGAGGGGCAGGGGAGGTTATCGGATGCCCTTGGATTTTAACCCCCTCTTAATCTCCTCCTCACCTGCCCGATTTCGCTTGGGCGAAGTCCAGGCGGGCGGGCGAGGGGGAGAGGCAGGTGCTATGACAGAAAAGCAGATCGTAATCGCAAATCAACTCGTTAATTATTTCACAAACGATTTGCACGACAGCGCTGCGCCCTCGGTTATTTTTTTACACGGCTGGCGGGCAGAGGCGAAAATTTGGTTGCCAGTAATAGAGAGATTGCTTCTCCGCCAGGGGGCGGCTCGCAATGACGAGGTTATAAAAGTATTCGCCCTCGATCTGCCCGGGTTTGGCAAATCCGAAATGCCCAAGCGACCATTTACTGTAGGAGATTATGCGGACGTAGTGAAAGAATTTATAGAGAAATTGATCACCCCCACCCTTCCTCCCCCCTCCCTCCAATTCGGCGGGCAAGCGAGGGGGAGGAGTGGAGAGAGGGGGACTGTTCTCATTGGGCATTCATTCGGCGGACGGATCGCCATAAAATCGTCGATAGACAAAAGTTTGTCGATCGACAAACTTTTGTTAATTGACAGTGGAGGGTTTCGGGATGATTCGAGTCGAAAACGGGTCATTGCCGGGCTCGCGAAAATCCTGAAACCGTTGGTCCCACAGAGCATAAAAAGCCGGCTCTATCAAACCATTGGCGCGGAAGACTATATGGCCACACCGGAGATGAGGCCGACCTTTTTGAATGTCATTAATGAGGACCTGACAGAGGACATGAAAAAGATTAAAATCCCAACATTGATTATTTGGGGCGAGGATGATGACATAACCCCGATCGAATCCGGTAAGCGCATGAATTCCTTAATTCCTAATTCTAAATTTTTAATTCTGCCCCGTGCGGGTCATTTCAGTTTTCTTGATCAACCCGATGAGTTTGTAGGGCAATTAACTCGTTTCATTTCCCCTCCTCGGGCAGGAGCGAGGCAAGGGGAGGTTATCGGACCCGAATTTTAACCCCCTCTTAATCTCCCCCTCACCCGCCCGATTTCGCTTGGGCGAAGTCCAGGCGGGCGGGCGAAGGGGAGAAAAAAGCCAATGTTTAGAACCATCAAATACCAGCTCTATTTACTCCAACTTGAGAATTACAACCTCTCACGGTACTGGAAAATAGTCATAAAGAAAATATTTTCCCGAGGAGTACCCAGGCAAAAAATTGTCTGGACGCCCAAACTCGGGACGGTTTTTGCGATCGCGATTTTCCTACAAATTTTGGTATCCTATCTCGTCGCCCGGCCGCTCGCGAGCGATGATGTCTATCTGGCATTTTTTCCTTTGGTTTTCTTGTTCTCATTTTTGCTTCTGTGTTTTTTTCACTTTATTTTCTTGGTTGCCGCGGTGTTAATTTTGTGGCCTGTTGATCAGGCGGTGAAAAATTATATTGTGACTCAGGCCAAAGCCAAAATCGGACAACTAACCCACGATCGTGGGTTAGTTGTCATTGGCATTACCGGATCATACGGCAAAACCACAATGAAAGAGATTTTGGCGACAATTCTGGCGGAAAAATTTCCAGTTCTCAAAACCCCAGACAGTGTGAACACGCCTATTGGTATATCGCGGCTAATCCTCAAAGATCTTGAACATGGAACAAAAATATTTATTGTGGAAATGGGCGCGTACCAGATCGGCGACATCCAGGCCCTCTGCGAGATCGTGCCGCCGGACATCGCGGTGCTTACCGGTATCAATGAAGCCCATTTAGAGAGGTTTGGCAGCATTGAAAACACAATTGAAGGTAAATTTGAGATCGTTAAAAACATGAAAGAGGGCGGTTTCGTGCTCCTAAACAACGATGACCAGAGAATTAAAGATAATTATAAGAGATTTGTTGGCAGTAAGAGGGTGCAGTTTTATTCTAGTTTTACGACTGCCTCGCAACCTTTACCACTTTTAGGGCAGTATGTCCACGGTGTGATAAATGCCTCAACTATTGTCGCAAAAGAACTTGGGATGACTGATGAAGAAATCGCAAGGGGCGAGAGAGCCATCAAGCCTGTTCCACACCGCCTCGAGCTTATTGAAAATCCTGCCACAGGCATATCAGTAATCGACGACAGCTACAATGGCAATCCCGATGGTGTGAGGGAAGCCATAAAAGCTTTGGCGCGATTTGAGGGTCGGCGCAAGATTTACCTCACGCCAGGACTCGTGGAAGCGGGGGATAGAGCCAAAGACATTCATAATGAGATTGGCCGACAGCTTCGCGATGTTGCCGATCTCGTGATATTGATAAAAAATTCCGTAACTCCATATATCGCCGAAAAATTGGATCCAGAAAAAATCTACTGGTTTTCTAGCGCGCTCGAAGCTCATGCCGCCCTGTCTAGCATCTTGCAGAAAGGTGATGTGATCCTGTTTCAAAACGATTGGCCTGACAATTACATATAATCTCTACAAAATACAAAATTTTACAAAACTACAAATGGAGAATCACGATAAAATAGTATATCCAGAATTGAGCTATCTAATAGTTGGGGTAATGTTTGATGTTTACAAAGAGCTTGGAGGGGATTTACAGGAAAAACATTATCAGAGAGCGCTCTCAAGTGAATTTAAGAACCGTAAAATAAAATTTTCAGAGCAGGTTAAAGTACCACTTATCTATAAAGAACAGAAAATTGGTTACTATGCTTTAGATTTTCTAATAGAAGACAAAATTGCGATTGAGATAAAGAAAGATAACAATTTTTCCCCACGTAATATCCGGCAGCTATATAGTTATCTTAAATCCTTAAATCTCAAATTAGGTATACTTGCTAACTTTACCAAACAGGGGTTAAAATTCAAGAGAGTTCTGAATATTTTGTAGTTTCGTATTAATTAGTAGTTTGTAGAGTAATTTGTATGACAATTGGTGTATTTTTCGGGAGCAGGAATCCAGAGCATGATATTTCAATCATCACAGGACAGCTGATTATTTCTGGTCTGAAAGCCTTAGGGCACCTTGTGGCGCCTGTTTATCTTGACAAACAAGGAGCATGGCTCGTTGGCAGCGAGCTAGGTGAGATGAAATATTTTACAGCGGAAAGCGATAGTGTAAATATAAAGGAGAAATTTGCTCAATATTATCTCGACCTCGAGAAATCTCGGGGGCAGGTAGTATTGCGAAAAAAAGGCATGCTAGGCAAAGAGATCATCATTGATCTTGCGTTTCCTGCTTTTCATGGGGCCAATGGTGAGGATGGGGCTTTTCAGGGCATGATGGAAATGCTCAATGTGCCGTACGTGGGCTGCGGCGTTGCCGCGTCAGCAGTGGCCATGGACAAGATCCTCACAAAATCTTTCTATAAAGCGCACAAGATTCCAACCACAGAATTTATTCATTTCACTCGATTGGATTGGAATGCCGATAAAGAAAAGCTTATTGCTGAGATTACAAAAAAACTCAAATGGCCGATGTTTGTAAAACCGCCGCTGCTTGGATCATCTATCGGCATCACAAAGGTCGACGATGAAAAACAGCTAGAATTTGCAATCGAAGTGGCGATCCATTACGGCAATACTGTTCTTGTGGAAGAAGGAGTGAAAAATCTCAAAGACATAACGTGTGCTGTAATAGGGCATGCAGAAGTCACTGCATCCCTGTTGCAGCAATCAGTTTATTCAAAAGAACTCTTGTCTTACGAAGACAAATATTATGAGGGAGCGCAAACTGGCAAATCGACTAAGAGCGCAGTTATACCAGCGGAACTTGATGAAAAAACCACGCAGGAGATCCGCGAAATGTCTGTGAAAATTTTTAAACTCCTGGGGTGTTCTGGGATTGCCCGATTTGATTTTTTACTGAATGAGAAAACAGGTAAATATTTTGCAAACGAGATAAATCCATTACCGGGGACACTATATCATCATTTGTGGGAAAAAAGCGGTGTGGAACTTCCCAATCTTTTAGAAAGGCTGATAGGTTTTGCCAAGCAAGCTCATGACGACAAGAATCGTTATCAGGCGACGTTTCAGTCAGACATTTTGAAACTCGCGGGTTCCGCAAAACTGAAAATTAAGAAGGACGGCGAATAAATGGCGCGAGAAGTTCGGTTTCGTAAGCCCGAGTTTCAGGAAAAGCTCGCTCGAGCTAGGCGCTACGAGCGCAAGATAGGGAGTAGCAGGTGGCCGCGTTATTTGGCTCTGGTTTGCGCTCTCGTCGTGCTGTATTTTCTGGCGGTTTCGAATAAATTTCTCGTCCGGCAGGCCGATGCGAATGAAAATGGGCCGACCGCAGAGCAAATTCAGAACGCTCTAGCGAAACTGCATCATTCGCGGCTGTGGTTTATCGTTCCTTCGAACCACATCTTGGTGATTGACAAAGCGAGCCTCCTTCCCGAGCTGCGGCGTGTCGAGCCTGGTGTTAGAAGCATCAAAAATATGAAAAAAATGTGGCCGAATCGGCTCGTCCTGAACATCGAAATGCGCGAACCCCGGTATGTTTGGAAAAGCGGCGAGAAATTTTTTTTGCTGGATCAGGATGGAGTTATTTTTGAGCAAATTCCCTCATACACCCCGGAGGCTTTTTCGCAGAGCCTTATCGTGGATTCATCTGCTGCCGCGCTGTCGCCCGGTGACATGCTGGCGATCCAGCCCGTCGTAAAATTTATTGAAGAGATCAAGAGTCTTTGGCCCAGTCAAATAAACGAGACCGATATCAAATCTTTTGCCGTGCCAGCCATGCGCAGCAAGGATATCGTAGTCAAAACCGGGATTGGGTTTAGTCTTTATTTTGACCTCGCCCGTTCGGTGTCCGAACAACTTTCTGACCTCCGCATAGTTTTACGCGAGCAGATCAGACCAGAGACGTACGCAGGACTTTCCTATATCGATTTGCGTTTACCGTCAGTTGCGTATTATTGTTATAAAGACGCTCCCTGCGCGCCTGAGAACGCGACCAGCACAAATCCTTTATAAAAGAATTGTCATTGCGAGGTAATCTGAAGCAATCACGTCGAATTATTATATGATTGCCTCGTCCGCCGAGGGCGGACTCGCAATAACGGAAATTAGATATTATGCTTTATATTGTCTCTCTCGGTGGTTCACTTATCGCTCCAGATAAAGTTGACCATCCGTTTGTAATGCGATTTGCCGAGATTATCGCAAAGGAAGCAAAACAAGGAGGACAATTTTTCATTGTTACTGGCGGTGGAGCCGCAGCGCGCAGAAACATTGCCGAACTCAAACAATCCAGGCAGTCTTCCGCTGAAGATCTGGATTGGGCTGGCATCCAGGCAACGAAGGACAATGCCAAGATACTTGTTTCAGCACTCGGCGAACTGGCGCGACCGGAAATCATCTCTGATCCGAGTCGCAAGCAAGACGACCTTGCATCCATCAATGTTGCATCAGGCTGGAAGCCCGGGCATTCAACCGATCTTGTGGCTGTGAAGCTGGCTGAAACTTATGGTTCCCATACGGTGATTAACCTTTCCAACATTGATTATGTTTTCGATAAAGACCCGAAAGTATTTCCAGACGCGAAAAAATTTGAAAAAATGACATGGCCACAGTTCAGAAGTCTTTTTGGCGACCGTTGGAGTCCGGGAGCCAATGTCCCGTTCGATCCCGTTGGCGCGGCCTTGGCCGAAAAAAATAACACGAAGGTTATCATCATGAACGGACTCGATCTCAAGAATTTCCAAAATTTCCTCTCCGCGAAAAATTTTAAAGGGACTGTTATTAATTAACAGTGTATTTGTCTACAAATATCTCGCCCTTGAAGCCGGGGGCGTCGGCGAATTTGGCCTCGCTTTGCTGCTTCCAGTTTTTTGGTACACCTGGTTTGGAGCCACCAAACCCGGTGGTCCACAGGAGCCACACGGCTTGGCCGTGGGCAAATTTGTTAAGATCCAAGATCAAATCTTTGTCAGTGAGGATGGCGGTTCCAGAAAAATGCGGAATGTCTTTGAGGGGCCGGTCGGAAATTAGCTGGGCCGGAATCCCGGTTTCGTTATAATATTTGAAAGTGAAATAAATAAAACTCGAACCGACGATGATTTTGTCGTTTGGCGCAGCGTGGAGATTGGGGACTCTGGAAGCCGCTGTCATACCTGGTTTGTTTTTTATATTGAGTTCCTGCCAATTTTTCCAAAACGCAAAAAGCATCGCGGCCGCGATGCAAATTGTCAGGACGAAGCGCAGGGACCGGCGGGGGATGGAGTTTATAGCGAGCAGTAAGAGCATGGTGAAAAACAGTGACGCAAACACAAAATACCGATCAAGGTAGAGATTGGTTCGCAAAGATAACAAAACAGCCGCGGCCATTGGAACCGCTGTGCTAAAGATCACGAGCCATTTATAAACATTCGTGGAGCGGCGGATGACGTAAATCAGCGCTAGCACAGAGACAGCAGTGGCAATGACCAAGATGGAATTTCTGATGCCGGTCCCGCCAAACACCATTTTCCACAAAGTTCCTGGCACAGACCAGGCAGTCAAAGGCGGGATCCAATAGGACGTTTGGACTCTCGCTATTTGTTCGAGGAAGACTGGTATCCAAGGAAGATAGAGTATAGCCGCGGCCAGGTAAGAAACCAGGCTGGCCAAGATTTTTTTTGTGTCACGATACCGGATGCAGTACCATAGCACGAACAGTCCTTGGGCTGCGACCGTAAAAATCAGATAATAGTGGGTATAGAGGCCTGCCGCCACTGTCAGCGCGTAGCCCGCCCAATATTTCTTGCGAATCCTCTCACTCTCCAAAGCTTTGACCAAGAAATAGCTGGACCACAAAGCGAGAAAAGTGCCGAGGGTGTACATCCGGGCCTCAAGTGCATACTGAATTTGAAAGGGATTGAGAGCGAGGAGCAGTGCACCCGGGATGGCGATTTTTTTACCCCATGCGGCTTTCAGGAACATATAACCTGCCCAGACTGTCAGCACGCCGAAAATTATGGAGAGTAAACGCAGGCTTAGGAGGCTATCGCCAGCGCCATAACTCCAGATTCGTAAAATCCAGTAGTAGAGCGGGGGATGGACGTCGAGTCCGATGCGATGCATCATCTCGCCCCAGGGGTACCGGATGTACAATGCGGAAAACGCTTCATCATGCCACAGGGCGAGCGCGGTATTGTTGTAGAACCGGAGGAGCGCGGAGGCGATCAGAATGAGGTAGATCACGGTTGTTCGTAAACTAGCATAATAATTTGTCCAAAATGGTTTTTCTCGGTTCTCGTAAGCTTGACTGTCGGGTGGTGTTCTAGAAATTTCAGTCGGTCATAAATAGTTGACATAGTAAAAACTACTTGGTCGCCGGGCTTCAATGTCACTTCAAAAGTATGGGCAGGGTCAAGCAGAACATATGGGCGATTGTATTCCGTGGTGAGATAGTCAACCGTCTGTACGGAGAATTCGTCGAGTGACAAAAAAGTTTTTTCCTTTTGATTCCGTTCATCGAGATACCTACTGACAGTAGTGAGGTCAGAACGAAACGCATAATAGTATTCCGGGGACGATGCCGCAACGCCGAAGTATAGAAAAAAATTATAACTCAAGATCGACGACAAAAATATCACAGCCATAGCGACACCCCAATCTTCGGAGAAATTATTTTTGATTTTTTTCCAGAGCCACATGGCAGCCCACGCTGACATGATAAAGATCGCAGGAATCACGCCAATGAGTCGCAGGCCGTGTGGAATACCTTCAGCTGTGCTTACCTCCGGCACTAGCATGGCCCAGAACCAGCCAGCCACCGCAGTTTGATAAAAAGTCCGTGGTTCGAGCCGTTTGTTCAAGGCATCAACCAGCGCTTTGCAGGCAACCAAGCTAAACACGATAGCCCCGGCCGCAAAAAACGGACTGACGAAGCCGTCGAGAAAAGGGAAACCGGAAACATTGTGCCGCCAGTTCAAATCTCCACTCGTGAAAAAACTCATCAAGGTTGCCTTCAACACCAGCCAAAAGGTTCCGAGCACATCGCCGTGGTTGAGAGACGGAGAAAAAATAGAGACTTGACCCGCCCGGCCCACAAAGCTGCCCGGGTGTCGCAGGAAATAATAAGCGAGTGGAAAAATTGTAATCACAAAAGCCAGCAGTCCCGCGGCTTTGACTCGTCCGTACTCTTCCCACAATCCTCGCAAACGGTCGCGGTTAGCCACAGCTACGACCGCACCCAAAACAAGCAGCAGGGGAACCATCATGCGAAATGAAGTATAAGTATAAAATCCTAATGCAAAACATATGCCGGCGAGCAGGGCAGAGGTCAGCCGTTTGCGTGGAGCTTTCTCTTGGTAGGTTTTAACAAGGAACAGGATAGTGAGGCTTGTGAGGAGCGGCACTGTGTTGGCGCGAAACGCAGTTCTTGACACTGTCACAGCGTAGCTTGAGACGGCCATCAGAAAGGCAGCGAGCAGGGCCGTATTTTTTCCAAACAGACGTTTGGTCAGAAAATACGCTGCCAGGACTTCAAAAAAACCGAGACCTGCCGAGACAATGTGATGCTGCCACGGGCCGCGGCCAAATAACGCTACACTGCCAGCCAGAAGATAAAAAAATAAAGCCTCGCGGCCGTTGCCGCGTTCGTAGAACGGATGCACATCTCCGTTTAAAATCGAATTGATATCAAGCCCGTTGGCTGCTTCGTCAGGGAACAGCCCGCCCGGGACGTGATCAATTAGCGCAAAACGAAATATTAATGCTGCTGCCAGGATGCAAAGGAGAGTGAAGTTTTGTCTTAAAAATTTACCCACTTTTATGCTATAATACGCAAATGCCAGCCGGAATATTTAAAGATCGATTGATTTTTGTTTCAATACTATCAGCCGCCATTTTTAATATTATATTATGGCTCGTCGTTTCCGGCAAATTCGGCTGGTCCCTAGAGAAAATACCCTTGCATTTCAACGTTGTATATGGCATTGATTTGCTCGGGTCCGCGCGTCAACTTTACGTTTTGCCGCTCATCGGCGCAGTTCTGTTTGGACTCAATATTTGGCTGTCGGCCATTATCTATTCGCGGGAAAAATTGTACGTTTATTTTTTGGTTTTTGCCTCGCTCTTTATCCAGATAGTATTGTTCGTCGCACTTGTCTTGATAATTGCTGTCAATGACTAGTCACAAAAAAACGAAAACGTACCGGTTTTTGGAAATGGCGCCGGCTCTCGCGACCTGGCTGACCTTTGCTGGGGCGGCAGTCTTATCCTATCTAACGCCGACTGTCGTGGCTTTCTATATCATTTTATTTGATTTGTACTGGGTTTTGAAAGCCATCAACACGGCCATGCACTTGTTATCGAGTTTTATCAAGCTGCGACTCCACGCACGGTACGATTGGTGGCAGAGATGCAGCATGCTTCTAGACATAGAGGACTATAAGCGCCAGCTGCGCCGGGACATCATGACCGGGGCCTCCCGGCGTTCACGCAATGATCTCAAACAGGAGCTAGTCCGTTTGGACCGTTTGGATTTTTCGCATCGCCTCCATGATTTTCGAAAAATTTATCATTTGGTTATTCTTCCAACATACAAAGAAAGCCTCACAGTCCTCGACAGCTCGATCCGCTCCATCCTTGATTCGGATTTTCCCACCAAACAAATATTTTTCGTGCTGGCTACCGAGGAGCGGGACCGGTTGCGCGCAGAGGATCATTCAGAGATTTTGCGCCAGCGCTACGGTGATAAATTCTTTCGTTTCGAAACTGTGATGCATCCTGACGGACTGCCGGGGGAGATCAAGGCCAAGGGCGCGAACTTGACCTATGCCGGCAGATTTGCTTTGAAAGCTGTGGGTGAGCTGAAGATTTCTATAGATCACGTAATCGTTTCTGCATTTGATTCGGACACTGTGGTATCGAGCAACTATTTTTCATATCTGACCTATGCTTTTTTGACAGCCGAGAAGCCCCATCGGACCAGCTATCAGCCGATGCCGGTTTATAATAACAATATTTGGGATGCACCTGCGATCACCCGAATCGTGGCTATCGCGAACTCGTTCTGGCAAATGGTGGAAGCTTCCAGACCTGATCGGCTTGTGACTTTTTCTTCTCACGCCCTCTCACTCCGAGCGCTCGTCGAAGTCGATTTTTGGCCGGTGGACGTGATCTCCGATGATTCCCAGATTTTTTGGCGATGTTGGCTTCATTATCATGGCGATTACCGTACTATACCGATTTTTACCACAGTTTCACTCGATGCGATGCTTGATGTCACGTACGTGAAAACCCTAATCGGACAATATAAACAAAAACGGCGATGGGCTTGGGGTAATTCTGAAAACATTCCTTATCTTGTGACCAATTCCGTCCATGACCACCTCATTCCGTGGTGGAAAAAATTGATTTACATAGAACGGATGGTTGAAGGTTATTATTTTTGGGCCACGGCTTCGATAATGATCGCGTCCCTCGGGTGGCTGCCTCTGATCCTAGGAGGGGACAGGCTGGTCGGGAGTGTGCTCCTCTTTAATCTGCCATTTCTGACGCGTTTCATGATGCAGGTCGCCACTGTGTTTTTGATTTTTTCCGTATACATAAATCTCGTGATGATCCCGCCGCGTCCGAAAAACTATTCCCGGTGGCGAACTTTCAACATGGTACTCCAGTGGGTGTTTGTTCCTGTTGTTTCCATATTTTTTGGTTCAGCGCCGGCTATAGACGCGCAAACCCGCATGATGTTTGGACGCTATCTCGGATTTTGGGTGACCCCCAAAACCCGTTTGGGACGGATTGAAAATCCTGCTTTAATTTTTCAAAAAGAAAGGAAACGGGATGTCTGATCATGTCATGGAGTTCGTTCTATTTTTTTTGACATGTTTTGCTATATCATTTATTTTGACAGGGCTCACGCGGCGGCTAGCCTTGTTCCTTCGAGTCCACGACGTCCCGAATAGTCTGCGAAAAATTCACACAACACCCCGGCCGACTCTCGGGGGCATCGC
>JAHFJD010000023.1 GCA_023246055.1 Candidatus Doudnabacteria bacterium | reverse complement strand
GGTGGGAGATGGCCTCGAAATATATCTCGAGGAACATCCCAAAGATGCGCAAAAAATCATCGAGAAAATCTCATTGGCAGCCAGAGCGCGGCTGGCAGCCAGGGCCGCCCGAGAGGCAGTAATCCGGAAGGGTGTCTTGGAAGGGCTGACCCTGCCGGGGAAACTCGCAGATTGTTCGGAATCTGATCCTTCAAAATGCGAACTCTACATTGTTGAGGGAGACAGCGCCGGAGGGAGTGCCAAGCAGGGACGAGACCGCAAATTTCAAGCCATCCTACCACTGCGCGGCAAAATTTTGAATGTAGAGCGGGCGCGACTAGATAAAATGCTTGCTAACAATGAGGTCAAAAACCTAATTATCGCGATGGGTGCCGGGGTGGGGGAGCAATTCGATATCGGAAAGCTTCGCTATCACCGCATTATCATTATGACTGATGCGGACGTGGACGGGGCGCATATCCGCACCTTGCTTTTGACTTTCTACTATCGATATTTCCTAGATATTATCAAGAGCGGGTATTTATACATAGCCCAACCTCCGCTGTTTCGTCTGCAATCCGGCAAAGAAGTTCATTATATCTATAGCGACGCTGAACGCGATGAAATCCTCGAAGAAGACAAAAATAAAAACTGGTATGTCCAGCGCTATAAAGGCCTCGGCGAAATGAATCCTACGCAGCTTTGGGAAACCACGATGGATCCGCAAAACCGAGTGATGTACCAAGTCAATATTCAGGACGGCGAGCGAGCTTCGGACATTTTCGAAACTCTTATGGGTGACGAAGTCGCACCTCGCAAAAAGTTCATCCAAACACACGCGAAGACAGTAAAAAATCTAGATATCTGATGAAAAATAAGATCCCAATTGAAACCGGACCCATCACCGCAGAGAGATGGCAAAAACTGACCCTTCGGCAGCAACTAGGGGCTATTGGAAGCGAATTTTCTATGTATGTGCTGCTGTTGAAAAAAGAAGCTGTCATGGATGAGAGTAAATCACTGGCGGAAGTGTTTCGCCTCATTGATCTGACTATCTCTGACCATCGTTGGCTTGACAGAGCAAAGGATTTAAACCGATTCCGCAAAGCCCTTAGCGACATCACTTTGAGCGAGCATGTCCAGCAAGCATCTGTCGAAAAACTCCAGGACTATCTGCTCTCGTTTTCCCTCCTCGCCAGGAAATAAATCCCGCACCTCTCAGTCTCGGGGTATTGAACCCCGCTGAAAGTCTATTCTGATCCCTCATCCCCGCGGCTTGCCGCAGGGATTTCGGGAAAGGTGCGGGAAAAAAACTCGCAGGATTGAATCACATTTGCATACATAATGAGTTTTGTGGTATAATAGTTAAAGTTAAATAGCAAAGGCCCGAAAGGCCTTTTAAAAAAGGCCGAAAGGCCGCATCCCCGACTTGATCGGGGAACCAGGAAACTGGATTCCCTCCTCCGCGGGAATGACACAATAATCTTATCTTATGGCCAGAATTGTACAATTTTTCCGCGAAGTCAGGGTCGAGCTCGGCAAAGTAGTTTGGCCGACTCGGCGTGAAGCCCTGAAAATCACGGGCATCGTGATTTTATTCTGTGCCGTGGTAGCGATATTTCTTGGATCAATCGATTTTGGTCTCGCAAAATTGATTGGGCTGATTGTTAATAATTAACGTCTCTCCCGCCCTCACCCCGGCGGAATACCGCCGCACCCTCTCCCGCAAGGAGGGGAAAGGGGAATAAGGAATAATCATTTGCCGCGTCAAGTTGTCACAGGTGAAAAACATTGGTACGTATTGCATACCTATTCCGGATATGAGGATTCGGTTGTCCATAATCTGCAGCAGAGAATCGAATCTATGGGCATGGAGGGCAAAATTTTCGAGGTCATCGTGCCCAAGGAAAAGAAAATCAAGATCAAAGACGGCAAACGCACCACTGTGGATGAAAAAATCTTTCCTGGCTATGTGCTGGTGAACATGATCGTCACAGACGATTCCTGGTATGTGGTACGCAATACGCCGAACGTGACAGGTTTTGTGGGCTCTGGTACAATACCCGCGCCGATTTCCGATGATGAGGTCAAGATGATTCAGAAGCGCATGGGCCTTGAGGAGCCCAAATTTAAGATCGAGTTTGTTATCGGTGACCTCCTAAGGATTACCGATGGCCCTTTCAAAGGATACGAAGGCAAAGTCTCGGAAATGGATGAGGCCAAAGGAAAGATCAAAGTTTTGATCTCGATCTTTGGCAGGGAGACTCCGGTAGAATTGGACTTTTTACAAGCTAAAAAAATATGATTACTACGAAATACGAAACTGTACGAAAGTACGAAAATATAAAAATACTGCCAGCAGATTTCGTATATTCGTATTTATTCGTAATTCGTAGTAAATAATATGGCAAAGAAGATCAAAACAACTCTCAAACTCCAGCTTCCTGCAGGCAAAGCAAACCCTGCGCCGCCTGTGGGAACAGCTCTCGGGCCACATGGGATCAATCTCATGGATTTTTGCAATCGGTTCAACGACGGCACTCGGGACAAAGGCGATGCCGTGATTCCTGTGGTCATTACGATTTTTGAGGATCGATCTTTTGATTTGGTTTTCAAAACACCGCCGGTGTCTGATATGATCAAAAAAGCTCTAAAGGTGGAGAAAGGTGCGGCCAATCCGCTCACCGGAAAAATCGGCAAACTCACGAAGGCCCAGGTTCGTCAGATTGCAGAAAGCAAAATGCCGGATCTAAACGCCCATGATCTCGAAGCCGCTGACAAAATAGTAGCGGGAACGGCGCGAAGCATGGGAGTGGAAATAGAATAATGACCCTATAATTAGCGTCATTGCGAGCGAAGCGAAGCAATCTCCATGATCATAGATTGCTTCGGGATTAACCTCGCAATGACACAAGGATGTTTATGAATTTCAATATCCGCAGAGTGTATCTTTATCTAACAAGTTTAATCGGGCTGGTGTTAATTTTGATCGGCGGGGTGCAAATGGTCAATCTCGGGCTGAAGACTTGGATCTTTACGAAAGCCGATGATGCATACAACGGTGGTCCCTGCTACGAACCGCTGCCCGCAACCGCTCCCGTGAAGGACGGCCAGACCCAGCGCCAGCTAAGCAAGGAAGAGTGTGATAAACAGCGCAGTGAAGAGCGATCGGCTCGCAGACAGTCAGATGCGGCACAGAGTATTGCCTTCATAATCGTCGGCACGCCGGTGTGGCTCTATCATTGGGGGAAGGTGAGAGGGGAGCGGGACACTATCGTTCCCAGCTAATCATGTCCAAACGTTACGCAGAAGCCCTAAAATTAGTCGATTTGAACCAGACCTATTCCATCGAGGAAGCCGTGAAACTTGCAAAACAGTCTTCCACGGTGAAGTTTGATGCGGCCGTGGAGGTGCACATCCGATTAAACATTGATCCCAAGCAAACCGATCAAAAAATCAGAACCCAAGTGTCCCTGCCGCATGGGATTGGCAAGACAATGCGAGTGGCTGCATTCGTGAGCGCGGGCCAGGAGAAGGACGCCAAGGAAGCAGGAGCAGACCTCATCGGGGGAGATGAACTCATCAAGCAAATCAAACAAACCGAGAAAACTGATTTTGACGTCGCTGTGGCTGAACCTTCGATGATGAAAAGCATGGCCACTATAGCCAAAGTGTTAGGACAACGAGGGCTGATGCCGAGTCCGAAAACCGGGACTGTCGGGGAGAACATTAGCGCCATGGTGAAAGAGCTGAAATCAGGATCGAAAATCGATGTCAAAACCGATGATTCTGGAAACATCCATCAGGTCATCGGCAAAGTCTCGTTTGACGACCAAAAACTTCTCGAAAATTTTAAAACCCTCAAAGAAGCGACTCACCGCACTAAACCCTCGAGCGTGAAAAAGGAGTTCGTGAGTTCTATCACGATTTCCACGTCCATGGGTCCGGGAATACGTATTAACAATTAATATACTAATTTTCCGGGTGTACGATTGACGGTATTTCTATAACTTGAAGTGCCGCTTTTTTTTTGCTATGCTTGCACTGGAAAACTGAAGGAGGAACACCGATGGGTATTACGAAATATGGATATTCTGTTAGTGAAAAAGCAGTGGAAACTGAGCTTCCATGCGAGAAATGTACTAGTGCGTTTTTTCTCGTAAGCGCTTTCTATGTTTCTGAGGATCCTGATGAGGGGGATAGCGGGGGCGACGCGCACCAACTTTTTCTCCGTTGCCCTTCCTGCGGTTACAAAAAGGTCATTATCAGTAGGGACGACGTGGATCTGGTAAAGAAGTATTTCGAGGCCTTGGAAACTGCAAAAGACCTTGACGTAACCGAATGGAAAGAACATGGACGACCGTAGGGGTGAGGTGCGTGAGCATAACAAAAAAATGTTTGAAATACTTCAGGAGTATGTCGGCACAACACTGCTGATCGACAGAATAGGGGTCGAATTCTGTATTGAGGAGGATCACGATCCGCATATTTCTGGGAAGTACGAGCTCAAGGGCGAACGACAAAGAAGTTGCCTTCTAATTCGCGTCAATACCGATGCACTTTCTCTAGTAATATCGGGACAAACCCGAAAAGAGGAGGTCATACCATTCAAGCTTCCGTCAGGCTCCCATATAGGCAGTTACGAGGTACAACTGATTGAACGTTTAGTCCTTCATGATGGTAGACAATTCGTTCTCGATATTGTTCAAGATGAGCGAGACGGATTTAGGAGCGTTTTCTTGCACAGACTGGTCGAAGTGTCCAAAAGTATCTAGCCCCCAATATTTGAATCCCTAACATGGGTAGCTGCAAGCAATCAGACTACCCATTTTTTTAAAAAACTCCCCGACGATTTGCCGAGGAGCTAACAGGTTGCTAAAAGAAGCTGGTCACTTCCCGGTACTGGTGTTGCTGCAGTACGTGGATGATCCGTTCGTTGTCATGCCGGGTCACAACCATCATGCACCGGAACTGGCTCGGTCTTTCAAAATTTCGCAGCCGGCTGATGTCCAGGTATGCCATATCCCCAAATCCACAGAAGATACTGTGCGCGGGCGGGGTAGACATCAGCATCCCGTTTTTGGTCCACGGTCGCTCGAGCGAGATTTCAAACGCGCGGAGCGCTTGACCGCCGTCTTCATTCTTCGCGTATTTGACAAATGCCAGCCAGTGCATCCACTCACCAATCTTCTCCCCGTTGGCAAGAATGAACCCTATCGGTCCATTGTTGTTTTGCAGCTCGGATAGATAAAGCGGGCGCGGCGGCCCGGCCGGCTCACGGTGGTGGACATAGCCGTCCGCCTCTTCGGCAAACAGCTGACTGTCACTGAAATTTTCCTTGTAGCCCTCCTTGCCGAGGAAAGTCACGAAATACTTGCAATCGTCCGGGGAATAGCCGAGCTCGCGGACGCTCCGAAATTTGAGCAGTTTCCCATGACGGGCGATTTCCGAGAGGGTGAGTTTTTCATTCACCGGGTCAGCGTATCCGCTGAGCTGATACTGAAAGACGCCAACATCACAAGCCACATAAATGAGACCGGTGATGTAACCGAGAATCACGGAAAATACGACTTCGCCTTTGCGGACGCAGGTGATGGCTGAGGTCGGACCGGTTATCGTAACCGGCGCCTCGAACATCTTCTCCCAGAGGTCCTGCGGGTTGCAGCCTGACAGCATCTGGCCAATCTTGGATACAGGATCGCTCTCTGTAAGGGTTCTTAGAAATTTTTCCAGCTGCAGGGAGCGGTCGGTTGGGTCGCAAAAAAACATCAAGGGCTGCTTGACCGGGTCGGCATCGGTCGGCCAGCGGCGATGAGCTTGAACGTCCAACTCCTCGGTAATCAGGATTGCGTGCTGGTCAAACTTTTTGAGCCTGTCGGATATCGTGATTTCGGGAATGGCGTCAAGGCCCAACGTGTCTCCCTTTCCGTAACGGACCTTGCGGAGCGTTTCTGCGCCGCTAGCTTCCAAGAGTTCTCGCCAAGCGCCCACCAACGCATTGATGCAAACATCACAGTATGTGCGCTCAATACCTTGCATATTACACCTCTTTCTCATTGTAAAGCCTATTCAGACCCCACTAGCTTAGGGGTCTCTAAGTAACTTGTCAAGATGGTTGAGCCTTTATTTCTTTTGCCATATAATACGTCTATAACAACCTAACAGCTAATACCTACAAGCTATCCATATGATTCTCTCTGACCGCGACCTCAAAACCAAGCTCGACAGCGGGGAAATCAAAATCAGTCCCATGCCGGATCTGGATGTCGCTCTGGGTACGGTGTCGATTGATTTGAGGCTGGGCCATCAATTCATGGTCTATAGAACGACAGCGAGGCCCTATATCGACATACGGGACCCAGCAAGTTTCGAAAATCTGACTGAACTCGTGAACAAAGAAAATAGTGAGCCGTTTGTTGTGCATCCAGGAGAATTTGTTTTGGCATCAACCTTGGAACTTGTAGAGGTCCCGAATAATCTCGCGGGGCGTTTGGAAGGCAAATCCTCTCTCGGGCGTCTCGGAATCGTGATCCACTCCACTGCGGGCAAGGTTGATCCTGGTTTCAAAGGACGAATCACTCTCGAAATCAGCAACATTGGAACTCTGCCTATAATGCTATATCCAGAAATGCGCATATGTCAGTTGCTCTTCGAAGAGCTCAAATCCGAACCAACTACATCGTACGCGAACAGGCCTGGTGCAAAATATAGAGAACAGTCTTCGCCAGTCGGGAGTAAAATTGTGAATGAAGCAGACGCTCATGAAACCGAAACAGACGCGCGGCAAGCTCATAGTCATTGATGGCGCTGATGGCTCTGGGAAGGCCACGCAAACGAGGCTCCTAGTCCAAAATCTAAAAAAATCCGGATTCAGAGTCAGAGTTGAAGCGTTTCCGCAATACGGCAAAAAATCAGCGGCGCTCGTTGAAGAATACTTGTCAGGAAACCTTGGTACAGCCAAAGAGCTTGGTCCTTACATTCCATCTCTGTTCTACGCGCTCGACCGATTTGCGGCAAGCAAAAGGATCAAGCAATATTTATCTAAGGGCTATGTGGTAATTTGCGACCGCTACACAACCGCGAACTTGGCTCATCAGGGTGGCAAGATTAGGGCTCCAGCAGAGCGAGCGAAATATTTCAGATGGCTAGCGAACTTGGAATACAAGCTCCTCAAAATTCCAAAACCTGATTTAACCCTCATATTGCATGTGCCGGCTCATGTGGCCCAGCAATTGGCAGGGAAGGGCGACCTGCACGAAAAAGATCTCCCGCATTTAAGGGCTACTGTAAAAACCTATATTGAAATTAGCCGAAAATTTCGGTATCCTATTGTTGAATGTTACCGGAATGGAAAAATGTTAAGCCGCCAAGAGATTGCTAAAAAAATATGGCAAATTATGAAATCGAAATTAAAAGCCTGATAGGGGATGCTCTTAAAGCCCGTGAACTCGTGTCAAAAATGGAACAAGCCGATCCGCATTTTGTTTCGTCAGGCAAGCACAAGCAGCTAAATCATTATTTTACGGGTGGGGATGTCGAGCTTCTGAAACCAAAACTCCTTCAGTATTTGCCGGCCGACAAAAGACAGCAATTTGAAGAACTAGTTAAGCGCGCCAAGGATTTGTCAGTCAGAACGCGGTGGGCGAGTAACGAGGTCATGTTCGTGATCAAAGCGACAGTTGACGATACCAGCTCAAGTAATGGCACAGCAAGACTAGAGTTTGAGGCAGTGGTTGATTTGACCATGGAAGAACTCGATAAAATATTATTGGATGCCGGTTTTCAATACCAGGCCAAGTGGTCTAGGGAACGGGAAGAGTATAAATACCAGGGGCTGAACGTGACTATTGATAAAAATGCGGGCTATGGATATTTGGCCGAGTTTGAGTCAGTCATCGATGAGCCATCGCAAGCTCAAAAAGTAAAAGACCGCATTCGACAAATTATGACCGGCTTGGGAATCGCCGAGCTCCCCCAAGATCGTCTGGAACGGATGTTCGATTTTTATAACGAACACTGGCAGGAATACTACGGCACTGAAAAAATTTTTACCATTCAATAGAATACCATGCAAGAATCTCAATATCTAAACCTCATGCAAGAGATTTTAGACAAGGGGCAGAAGCAGGAAGACAAAGGCACGGGAGATGTCACGTACAGCATTTTTGGCAAGCAAATCAGATTTGATCTGTCCCACGGGTTTCCACTACTCACGACAAAGAAAGTATTTTGGAAAGGCGTGCTGCACGAGCTTTACTGGTTTATGTCAGGCCAATCAAATATCAAATATTTGGTCGACAATGGCGTGCATATCTGGGACGACTATCCCTATCGAATCTACCGCGAGAAAATCAAAAAGGGCCTGGTTTCAGAGATCACAAAAGAGGAGTTTATTGCCAAGATTGCCCACGATTCCGAGTTCTCGAAAGAGCATGGGGAATTGCGACATATCTACGGCGAAATGTGGCGACGCTGGCCGGCGAAAAACGGACGCACAGTTGACCAGCTGCAATGGATCGTTGATGATCTGCGGCGCGATCCGGACGCGCACAACGCGCTCGTCAATTCCTGGAACCCGGAATACCTCTACGAAATGGCCCTGCCTGACGATGCCTGCCGTTTTCCGATTTGCCACAACATGTATCAGGTCAATGTAAAGGATGGCAAACTGTCCCTGCAACTTTACCAGAGGAGCGCTGATATTTTTTTGGGCGTGCCCTTCAACATCGCAAGTTACGCGCTCCTCACCCATATTTTGGCGCAAGTGACAGGCAATAAACCGGGGGAGTTTGTGCACACATTCGGAGATGTGCACGTTTACGAAAAACATAGGCAGCAAGCAAACGAACAACTCTCTCGTGATCCGCGACCCCTACCAAAGGTCAAGCTCGATCCCTCGATCAAAGAAATTGATGATTTTCGCCCTGATCTCGTGACTGTGGAAGGTTATGACCCACATCCGCCCATTAAAGCGGAATTGGCGCTGGTTGGCGGAATAGTCGATGAAGACTGGAAAAAATTTGTTCAGAATAAACAGTGAATGGCAAATAACAGAGATTTAGATTTTTTATATGAAATAGCCTCCTTGCGCAATGTGCCGCGCGGTTGGCGGCAGCATCTCGGCTTTGATGTCGCCTCTGATCTGGAACACACGTTTCGACTCATCTGGATCGCACTCGTGATTTCCAGAATGGAACAACAAGGAGATGAAAACATAATCATCAAGATGGCGCTTGTGCATGATTTGGCGGAAACACGAGTTTCTGATTTAAGCTATGTGCAAAAAGTCTACGTAAGAGCTGATGAGGTAAGGGCCGCTGATGATTTGTTTGCCGGGACAATGGTTGAGGATTATCGGAAGATCCTCGCGGATTTTGAAAATCGAGACTCAATTGAAGCCAAAATTGTGAAGGATGCGGACAATCTGGACATTGACTTGGAACTCAAAGAGATTGAGGAGATGGGCTCACAAACTCCGAAAAAATGGTCTGATACCCGCCGCCTCGTCAGAGAAGAAAAACTGTATACCGAATCAGCAAAAAAGCTCTGGGACAAGATTCAAGACTCTGATCCCAGTGCTTGGCACAGAAATATGAACAAATGGTTAACTGATCCCAAAGCCGGAAAATGAAGCATCAAACTTCCTCTCCGACATCGGAGAGGATAGAGGTGAGGTTAGGAATTATGCAAACGCATCCGACGAAAATTCTAAGACAAAACCAAACCCCGTGGGAGGCCAAGGTTTGGTCTGTGCTTCGCAATCGAGGAATCCAGCATTTAAAATTTCGTAGACAATTCCAAATCGGAAAATACATTGTTGATTTCTGTTGTCTTGAGAAGAAATTGGTATTAGAATTAGACGGTGGTCATCATGGTGAACCTCAAAATGTTACCAAGGATTTAGAAAGACGGAGATTTATAGAATCAAAAGGCTATAGAGTATTTCGTTTTTGGAACACTGATGTCGACAGTAATCTCGAGAGCGTTATTCAACATATAATTCAACCTCCCCAACCTCACCCTAACCCTCTCCCCAATGGGAGAGGGGACTAATACCATGCCGATTTCCCTAATCGCCGCAGTCGCAAAAAATAACGTCATCGGCCACGAAAATGACCTCCCGTGGTATCTACCCGAAGATCTAAAAAGATTCAAGGAGCTGACCACAGGTCATCCGGTTCTGATGGGCCGCAAGACTTTTGAATCCATCATGCGACGTTTAGGCAAACCTTTGCCGAATAGACTCAATATCCTGATTACTCGCGAATCGAATTACAAAGTTCCTCCCGAAGTAATGATCTATGATGATCTGCAAAAGGCCTTAGAAGATTACCAGGACAAAGATTTATTTGTCATTGGCGGCGGACAAATCTTCGCGCAAACCATTGATCAGGCTGATGTCCTTTACATCACGCATGTGGAGTTCGAGTCAAAAGGGGATTCGTTTTTTCCCAAGATTGATCCAGATATTTGGAAAAAGGCTGATGAAGAACAGTATGAGAATTTTAGTTTTGCCAGATATATTCGAGGAAAACAGTAGCATAATATCCATTCACGCGGTATTAGCATACTAGTATGGTAATACCGTAGATTTGATGCCGTGACTAATACCGGACCGTCGCGGGAAAGGTGATGAAACTCGTCCCTTTTTGTATTTTCTGCTAGAATACTTTCTATGAACAACTTAGCCCACCCTTCGCGCAAGGCGACAGAGGGCACGGCCCTGGCGAACCGAATCGCAGACTTAAAATCTTCCATTGAAGATTTACGGGGGCATCTTTGAGCTGGCTCAAAAGAAACAGAAAATCCTAGAGTTAGAAGACCTAGTGAGCGAGCCAGATTTTTGGGCGGATAACCGAAAAGCCCAGGAGACGAGCAAAAGGCTAGCTCATTTGAAAAACCAAGTGGAGTTCTGGGAGAAATTGGAGAAGGATATAAAAGAGCTACAGGAATTAGCAGAATCAAATTCACCCCTCCCTAACCCTCCCCATCCAGGGGAGGGAACACCCGATTCGGAACACGAGCTTGAGGAAATATATGAGGAGCTAAAGAAGCGCTACGAAGAGACACACATCAGCACATTTCTAAGCGAGAAATATGATGATCATGACGCCATAGTCTCTATTCATTCCGGGGCCGGAGGACTCGACGCCCAAGATTGGGCCGAGATTTTGCTGCGCATGTATTTGCGGTTTTGTGAGCGAAAAGGTTTCAAAACCGCGCTCCTGGATAACAACCGCAACCCCGAAGGCGGCATCAAAAGCGCCACGTTTGAGGCCAAAGGGAGTTTTGCGTATGGCTATCTGAAGGGAGAGGCTGGGGTCCACAGACTCATCAGGCTCTCACCGTTCAATCCAGCGCATACGCGCGAGACCTCGTTTGCTCTCATTGAGGTTCTGCCAGTTCTGGAAGCCCAGGAAGAGGTGAAACTTGATCCGAAGGATCTAAAAATTGAAGCCAAGACCGCGTCCGGCCATGGCGGGCAATCGGTCAATACCACCTATTCCGCGATTCGGATCACTCACATTCCCACGGGTCTCGCGGTGTCCATACAAAACGAACGTAGCCAAACGCAAAACAAGGAGCAAGCGTTTAAAATTTTGACTGCGAAACTAAAAAAATGGGAAGAAGAAAAACAATTGGAGCAGAAATTGGAGTTGCGTGGCGAATTTAAAAGCCCGGAATGGAGCAATCAAATCCGCTCCTACACTATGCACCCCTACAAACTCGTGAAGGATCACCGCACAAATTTTGAAACAAGCGACATTGATGCTATTTTAAATGGAGAGTTAGATGAATTTATCGAGAAATACCTGGAAAAAAGCGGTAAGCGATAAGCTGGTAAGCCCTAACTGCTTACAACTTACTGCTTACCACTAACATATGATTCATTTCGACAATGTCACAAAAATCTATAGCAACGGCACTTTAGCGCTCGAGGGGCTTGATATTGAAATCACTCCCGGCGAATTTATTTCTATTGTCGGAAAAAGCGGGGCCGGCAAATCGACGCTTCTAAAACTCATCACTCGTGAAGATATCCCTACCGAGGGGGCAATTTACATCGAAAAAGTCGACATTGCAAAGATCAGAGCCAAAGATATACATTTTCTGCGCCGAAAAATGGGCGTGGTGTTTCAGGATATAAAACTCTTGCCCACACGGACTGCCTTCGAAAACATCGCCTACGCCTTGGAGGTGGATGGTAGTCCCAATTCCAAAATCAAGAAAGAGGTGGCAAATATCCTGGAGCTAGTCGGTCTTGAAAGCAAGGCCGAGGCATTCCCTGACCAACTCTCGGGCGGGGAAAAACAGCGGGTAGCCATAGCCAGGGCCCTGGCCCACCAGCCAATCTTGCTGCTGGCGGATGAACCAACTGGGAATCTTGACAGTGTGAATGCCATGGAGATCCTAGAACTCCTTGAAAAAATTAATGCTTTAGGTACTACTGTGATTCTTGCCACTCACGCCAGTGAGCTTGTCAACAAAATCAAAAAGCGAGTAATAGCCCTGGACGAGGGGAGGGTTGTCTCGGATGTGGTGCAAGGAAAATACAAAATATAAATGAGTCCCGTTAGAAATTTTTTCGCTCAATATTGCCTATGTCTATTTTTGCAAATTAATTCAAAGGGATTTCTAACGGGATGAACTCGATCACATTGTTTAGAATACTGAAAAATGGCGTGATTAATTATTCACGCAATTTTTGGCTGTCATTGGCAGCGACCTCAATCATGGCTATAACACTCTTTACGGTTTCAAGCCTCCTCATCATCAAAGCGGTCACGGACATTTCTCTCAAAACCATTGAAGACAAAGTGGATATCAGTGTGTATTTCAAGCTCGGAGTACCAGAAGCAATCATCAAGCAAATCCAGGATCAAGTCGATTCCTTTCCACAAGTCAAAAGCGTAAATTATATTCCATCAGTTTTAGCAAGAGAAAAATTTAAAGAGCTCCACAAGAACGAGCCTCTGCTTATCGAGTCCGTGGAACAGTTCAGTGACGAGGAAAACCCGTTTCCTGCCTCCTTGGCGATCAGAGTCGCGAGTCTCGACGATTATCAGAACATCATCACAGTTTTTCAAGCCGAAAATTTGAATCCTTATGTGAAGAAGATCACAGACAAACGCGATGTTGTGGACCGACTCCAAAAAATTACCGACGCCATAAAAAAGATTGGAATTGTTCTGACGATTTTTTTCAGCGCACTGACCGTCATCGTGCTGTTTAACACCATTCGACTCACCATCTACAACCGCCGTGAAGAAATTGAAATCATGCGCCTGGTGGGGGCGTCTGATTCATATATCCGCGGACCATTTTTGATTGAGGGGGTTTTCTACGGCCTCACAGGAGCCGTTTTGACTGCTGCTTTGCTATACCCGATCTTGTATTTTTTGGGTCCCAGGCTTTCCTCTTTTCTGGAAATCGACATCACCAAACTCGCAGATTACGGTTTGAATATCTGGTTGTTATTCGGCGCTCTAGTGGGTCTCGGAGTTGTGCTCGGAGCGATATCTTCACTCATCGCAGTCCGGAAATACTTAAAAATTTAGAAGGTGGTAATGAAAATCATTTTGCTAAAAGATGTGAGAAAATTGGGAAGAGCTGGCGAGATTGCAGAAGTCTCTGATGGTTTTGCGCGAAACTATCTGTTCCCCAAAAAACTCGGGGAACCCGTAACGGCGGAAGCCCTGGAACGGAGTAAATCTCTCAAATCAATGCGAGAGCAAATTGAAACCGAATCCACTGGGGCAGTGACCGAACTCCTGCAAAAGCTCCGGTCTGCGGTTTTGGAATTTTCTCTTCCAGGCGACAAGGAGGGTCATCTTTACACTGGCTTGAAGGAATCGGAAATTCTCGCTAAAATCAGTGGAGGAGACCAATCGATGCAAAAAAGCCTGAAGCTCAAGGATTATACTCCACTCAAACAGGCTGGCAGGCATGATATTACCCTGCAAGGATCGCAGAAACAAACGGTAAAATTAACGATTTCCATAACTTGTCAAAATTAGCTCCGAAAATAAAATACATATTCGTCATTGGCGGCGTGATGTCTTCCGTAGGCAAGGGCGTCACTACCTCTTCCATCGGCAGGATTTTGCAGTCCAAGGGCTACAAGGTTTCAATGGTGAAATGCGACATGTACGTTAACATTGATGCCGGGACCATGCGGCCTACGGAGCACGGGGAAGTGTTTGTGGGTTCGGATGGGATCGAGGCTGACCAAGATCTCGGCAACTATGAACGGTTTACCGGAAACCTCAGCACGGCCGAGAACTATGTCACTACGGGACAAATATATTTAGAAGTGATCAGGAGGGAGCGAAATCTTGAATACCGGGGCGAAGACGTTGAGGTCGTGCCAGACATTCCCAACGAGATCATTCGCCGTATCAATCTCGTCGCCAAGAAAGACCAGCCAGATTTCGTGATAATCGAAATCGGCGGCACGGTTGGCGAGTACCAAAACATCCTCTTCCTGGAAGCGGGACGGATGCTGCGTTTGCGAAATCCAGGCAGGGTTCAGTTCGCCCTGGTAAGCTATCTGCCTGTTCCGAAAATGGTCGGGGAAATGAAAACCAAGCCCACCCAATACGCGGTCAGGAGCCTCAACTCCGCGGGAATACAGCCAGATTTTATTGTCTGCCGCTCCGAGGTTCCGATGGACCAAAAACGCAAAAATAAACTATCAGTACTATGTAGCGTTTCTCCAGAAGACATAATTTCCGCGCCAGACGCTGATTCCATTTACGAAGTGCCTCTATACCTTGAAAAAGATGATTTAGGAAACAAGATTCTGTCAAAATTTGGTTTGCAAAGCCGAAAAAGGGACATGAAAGATTGGCGGACAATGGTGCGAAAAATCCGCAATGCCAAAAAACCCCTAAATATCGCAGTGGTTGGCAAATATTTCTCCACAGGCGATTATACGCTCGCGGATTCGTATATTTCCGTTGTGGAGGCTCTGCGGCACGCCGCCTGGAAAAACAATCGACTGCCGCGGTTGCATTGGATCAATTCAGAAGATTTTGAGAGAAATCCGAAAAAACTCCAGATTCTCAAAAACATGGATGGCATCCTCGTGCCGGGCGGTTTCGGCGGACGGGGTGTAGAAGGAATAATTAGCGCAATCAAGTTTGCTCGCGAAAAAAAGATTCCCTATTTCGGACTGTGCTATGGCATGCAACTCGCTGTGATAGAATTTGCCCGCCATGTCGGGGATCTCCGGAATGCCAATTCCACGGAGATTGACCGGGATACCAAATACCCTGTGATCGACGTGATGGAAGAGCAAAAAAAGAATTTGCAGGAGAAAAACTTTGGAGCAACCATGCGCCTTGGTAATTATCCTTGCCGAGTCAAAAAAAACACCTTGGCGTTTGCAGCCTACAAGGCCTCAAACGTAATCGAGCGCCATCGCCATCGCTACGAGGTGAACAACAAATACCGCCGCCAGCTGGAAGGCAAGGGCATGGTGTTTTCAGGAATCAATCCCAAGCTCGATTTAGTGGAAATCGCAGAGCTTGACCGCAAACTCCATCCCTGGTTTCTCGGGACGCAGTTCCACCCAGAGTTTAACTCCAGGCCGTGGGCTCCCCAGCCCCTGTTCGACGGCTTTATCAAAGCGGCTATCAAGTATAAAAAATGAACAGCATCCATACATTACCGCTGTTCATCCCCGCGAAGGCGGGGATCAATGAGGCTTTTTAATTTACGCTGACAAAGGTTTTTGTCACGAGACTGCCGTCAAACCGACGGACTTTTTTTGAATTGAATTTGACCATCCCAGCCTTAATCGCGTAAATCGTGTCGTCCTTGCCAAGCCTGACATTGGTCCCAAGCGCGTACTTGGTACCGCGCTGCCGAATAATGACATTGCCCGCACTGGCCTGTTGCCCGCCAAAAAGTTTGACACCCAAACGTTTGGATGCGCTGTCCCGTCCTAATGAAGTTGAGCCTCCGGCTTTTTTATGCGCCATACAAATTTTTCTACTAAGTACAAAACTGTTACAAATCTACAAAAAAATTCGTAATTTTGTAAGCTTTTGTATTTTGTAGAAGTTTATGTAGTTTTAAAAATAAATATCTCTCTTGAAACAAACTGATCCTTGCGGTCGTAAATGATACTATGTCTCGCTGTAGATTGCAGGAAACTGAACCGTTCTAGAACGACTTCGGGCAAAGGATTGACAATATCATATCCGAGAGCGGCGAGCTTGTCAATCCCTGGAAAAAAGCTGTAATGGCTTCCGGCGCGGCTCGCCGGGTGGTGCGCCCCAGGCTCTACTACCCGGTACGCGGGCAGGGCTATCACAAGACGTTTGTCAGTACCAAGAATTTTTTTGAGCGACGTAAATGCTGCAAGATAAATCTTCTCGAGATTTTTGAAATTGGTTTCGATTTCTTTGGGTTTTGGCGGCTCGGTATACGCAGGTCCCAGGGTCGCTTCCGTGACAACTGCATCGATTTCAATTTTGGGTAAATTATCTGCGATATCCTTCACGTCTGAAACAAGGAGTTCATACCTGCCTAGCGGAAGCTTATAACGATTTTTTATCCACGCCAGATTCTTTTCCGCGTTCTCTATGGATTTTGATGAGATATCTGACCCTACGGCTTTGTGCCCCATGATCAGTGCTTCCTGGATCACTGTTCCTGCCCCCACAAACGGATCCAAAATGGCGTGCTTCAAACTAGTTTGCGAGCCTGCGGGAACCATGGCTAGATTGACCATGATCTGCGCTACTTTGGGCGGAAGCATTCCAACCTGCATATCCCGAGCTGGTCTCTGATAATCGCGCCGGCCATAGTCTTCAAAATTCTGCACTGTGAGAGTCTTCCCCAAATAGATGCGCTCGGCGCCAACCAAAAAATCGAACTCCGCACCTTTTTCGAGAAGATGTTCACCGGTCACAACCACCGAGGGCAGAGAAAAACCATCGTTTTGCGGCAGCACCAAACGCACCGAATGCCCAGCAGCGGTCAGAATCTGCTTGAGAGCAAATCCCATCCGTTTATTGTCCCCGCGAATCGGCAGATCCGCAGCCATCGGATAATACGACACGCCGATCTGAATCTTGCCAGAGTAATTCGTTAAATATTGCTCTTTGAGGAGATTTGCGTCAAAATAACTCTTGAAGACCAGGGAAGGGGAGAGGCCTTTCTTGCGTCCGAGCGATTCGAGCACCTGCATGATCTTGATAGTGCCGCCGAGAGTTTTCTGCAGTTTCGCAGCCTCGATCGGCTGTTCTGTCTCGATAATCAAAACCTCGCGGTACAAATCCACGAGGCGAAACGACAAACCCATGTTTTCAAACACTGCAAATAGTTCTGCGAGCGATAAAGTAAATACCCGGCCGAGATTGAAAGCGTATTTTAGTTCCATGAAAAAATTGAATCTAGATCAGCACAAGCTGGCATTGATCGCAGGATATGTATTGACCGCCGGCCTATTTTTCGGCCTCGGTCAATTTCTACATCGCCCGAATCCCCCTAAAATAACGATCGAAGAGCCAGCTATAGACCTGTCTAAACTCAATAATACGACAAATCCTCTGGCGCCGCAACCGGGGGCGCAAATTGCGGGAGCGAGCACAGATATCACTGATCCAAATTGCACCGGCAAAATCAAGGGCAACATCTCCTCATCCGGAAAAATCTATCACATGCCTGGCGGCGCGTTCTATAACCGCACTGTGCCAGAGCTGTGTTTTGACACTGAAACCGAAGCTAAATCCGCGGGTTTCCGTAAAAGCTCGAGATGATCCAAAATAAAATCCCCCACAGATTTCATGATCATGAAATCTGTGGGGGTAGGGGATGCTTCAGTTGCGCCCAGGCCTCGAGTACCCGTCATCAACCGGTGTCTCGTGAGAGAGTTCAGATACTGATCAAGTCTAGGAGTAATCAAGAGGATTTGAAACAAGACATGGCGTAAATATTTCGAGATAAAAAACCGCCTACAACATGAAGCTGTAGGCGGCGAGATCAAAATGATTGATCTCAAAAATGAGAACTTACGATCTGGCGGGCTGGGCCTGGACGAGATTCGCGGGGTAAATCTTGCTACACTCGATCCCGTAGCACCTACAGATTACGTCCAGGAGCCGGACATCTGAAAGCGCAGTAGGTGGCACTCCCGTGAACTGCCACGACCCGTTCATTATCATATGCCCGGCCTTGAACCGAGTCTCATGATACCAGCGAGTCGGCTCCCGACGTTCAAGTTCCCAAGCCAGTGGCTCGAGATCGGCTGGTTTGTGCCGAAACGATTGGACAATGGTGACACGGCCTTCTTTGTCACGAATGATGGCCATCGCCAATTTGCCAGAACCAACCCAGCTGAAACTGAAGGCCAATGACTCGAAATAATCACTGATGCGGACAACTCCGACCTTGCGCCTTCCCAGCATATAAAGATCTGGCTGGTATTGCTTGGCGCGAGCGGCGGCGTGTCGGTCATCGACCCGCTTTTTCATATCAATCCACCATCGGATCTTGCCAATGATGTCAGACTCTGCCCTGCCGCTCATGAACAGCTTCCGAAAATACATGGGCAGCGTGAACGGGAGAACCTCGTTCTCCGTGACACTAAATCCCTCCCACAAATTTTTGAGCTTGCTGTAGACCGGGTTTGAAAACACGTCATCCCACGGCCTCTTGTTCTGCTTCCAGAAAAACGAGTCCACCACATCGAGACACCGGTAGAACAGGCTTTCCTGCGTCTCGTTCGTGACATGGTAGATCTCGCGGATCATCTTGGCCACCGAATGACGGCGCTGTTTGAGAGCTCCTGTCTCATTGTTTTCATTGGCCAGGCCAACAAGCCAATTCCACGTGGAGCTGCCTTCCGTTCCAGAAGCCATATCCTGCATATGCGCTGCGGACAGAAAACCCTTGTGATATTTCTCGTCCCCGACATCAATGAGGATCGGCTCTTGCCCTGGTGAACAAAGAGCCTGCCACTTGGCAAGGTGAGTCGGGGTCGGAATGTTGACATCACAGAACGCGACTTTGAGATTAACCCACGGGCCGTGGTCAAGCTGCACCCGCTTGTAAGCGATGTACCTGTCAATCGGCGGACGGTTGGGGACCACAACGCAGCGGACTGGCTTTGTAAATTCTCTCACAATTCCTCCTGCAGAATTGCCAAGCATTGCTGCTTGGTACGGTTTTGAAGTTGCGATTTGAGGCTTGCCTTGTCGAGGTAGCCTTGTGACCCAAATTGGCCACGCTTCTGCATTTCATGAGTAAAAATGCAAAAGCCTGGCAAATTTATGAAAAATCATTCGTAAGCGACAAAGCCGCGGCCGGGTCTGGACCGGCTATTGAAACGATTATTCCTTTCGGAACGCTCGATATTTAGCCCTTGCTTCACTAGAGCTTCGATCTCTTCGTAGATCAAGTTTGTCGGCGGTATGCCTTGTGGTTTCGCCCCGCCGTTCTGCAAGGTATTGGCCCTGGTATCATAGTACCAATGCGGCAGTCGGTCAGTGCGCCCCGGAAGTTCTAAATCAGCAATCGAGTCAACAGGTAAAACTATCCCCAGCTTCTGCGCTTCCATGAGCTTCACAAGCCTGGCGAGCTTGCGCAACTCCAGCCTCAAGGCTTGTCTCGTGATAAAATTTGTGTGACCGGTTGAGGCTCTTTGAATGACCAAATCCGCTCCCACAGCTCGGCTGCGCAAATACCCGGCCAGAGCCGGATTATCAGATTCCACGTAAACAACTTTGATGCGTTTGTCAAAATGCGTGGCTTGAAATTCTTTAAATTTACCCGTGCTTTTAAGACCCTCGTACTCTTGCGGTATTAGCTCGTGCCTTTTGTACTCCTCGATGAAATGAGACTGCAAGAGTGGAAGAACAATCTCCAGCACGCGTTTCGGATTGTCTGGCAAGCTTTTATTTAGAGACATTAGCAGACCCGGGAACCCGAAGGCCCGATCTATGCTGTCAGTGGAAATTGTTCCTTTGCCTTCCAGGTCATCGCGTCTGGCAAATTCTAACAGCTTCTGAATCTCCGGCCTGTCGTCCGCACCTAAAAAATGTGCGACCAGATGGCTGGAGGAATAGGTTTTATTTTCTGCTCCAAAATTATGGTGATCAAATTTACTGCCGCCGAGGTCCAATAAAATGTAGCCCTCCTCTTCCAATTCTTCCGAATCCCTGCCTTCTGGTAATTCAGACCAGAAAACTACGCCAGCATTTTTAATGCCGGGAAATTTTTCCTCACCATACTGACGCAGCAAAAAAAAGGCGATGGCTGTATCAACTTGAATGCGGGGGAACATGGCGATTGTGTAATTCATATGGTCTGGTTTTATAAAGACATAATAGCATATCACATTTTAGGGATCTTGTCAATACTGACGAATTTAGTCATATAAAATGTAACCCAAGGGGGTATCGTTAGGACAAATAGAAATGTAACCCATGGAGATGAGGTAAAATAGCCTTTAACCCTTAAAACCCTCATCTTCCTATGCCTCT
>JAHFJD010000022.1 GCA_023246055.1 Candidatus Doudnabacteria bacterium | reverse complement strand
ATACCACTTGTTTCGCTCTTCTCTGGGATACTTTGGCCTTCTCATGACATTTGGATTTAATAGTTAACAGGTGTAACCGTATACTATCCCAAATGTCACCGTATGGTGTTAACTGTACATTTTGTTGCGCCCTCATAGCAACTGTGATACATTGGAATGCTGTGCTTACCTTGAGTAATTAACAACAATAATTAACAAGTAAACAAGAAAAAATTATGAGTATAAAAAATAGGATTACACATTCCCCACTATCGACCATAGCGTTGTCAATCATGCTTTTGGCCGCAGTGGGATTTTTGGTTTATTCGAATAATAATAAAGCTGGGGCACACATAGATCCCGCCGGATGTAGTGGCACAGGTATCTCAATCGGGCTCTCAGCGTTTCGGTCCAATGGGACAACGGCAATTACCGGAGCAGACAATGTAAGGGACGGTGAACTTATCAAATACAAATCAACCCTGGCTCCAGCGGCAGGAAAGTGTGCTTTTTTTGGGGGCACTTGGACAATCATTACACCAGATGGAGTCAGTCACGACGTAACTCCAGGTGGAGGTGTCCCCGAGATTGGCGGAGCAGGGCTCTCAAGTCTTGATTCAGCACTGGTTTCATACACTGTACTTCACGCTGACGAGACCAGCAGCATGCTCAGCGCAACAACAGCACTGACGGGAGGAAAACCACATAGCAATGCTACTGATGTGGGCGTGGTATCTGGTTCTACCACTGACACAGAATTTGTGGGTCATGCAAAAATCTCAATCACGCCTGACGGCACGAATGAAATCAATGATACACACACCTTCACTCTTCATGCCGAAATTGATGGTGGTTTTGGTGGTGGTTTTGTGGCAGTACCAGCAGGAACGTCACTAACAGCCATTAAGACCAGTGGCCCGGGAACGATCAGTGGGTCACCTTGCCTAACCTCTGGGGGTACAGGATCGTGTGACGTTACTGATACTTCAGCTACACCAGGAGTGGACTCCGTAAAAGGTGTGGCCGACATCACAATCAACGGGACAACAATCCACGTTGAAACCGATGGAACTGGTGGAAGTAGCGGCCCCGCAACGAAGACATGGGTTGATGCGAATATTCAGATTACCCCGGATGGTACCAATCGTGTGGGCGCAACACACTCGTTCACAGTGCACGTGAAAGTTAACGACGGTTCAGGATTTGTAAATGCTCCTGCCGGCACGAGTGTGACGGTAACCAAATTGACAGGCCCTGGCACAATTAGCGGCTCACCGTGCTTAACTGTGGGCGGTACAGGCGAGTGCACAGTTACTGATACTTCTCTAACCACCGGAGTTGATACCGTAAATGCAACGACTGATGTCGTGGTGGGTGGAGTAACTCTGCACCGCACGACTGATGGTGTTGGTGCCAATTCGGGCCCTGCGACCAAGACCTGGGTCAATGCAGCTATCGTGATCGCTCCAAATGCGACCAATGAGGTCGGCCAACCCCACACCTTTACCGTGACGTTGTCGAAGGACGTTGGTGATGGCGCGGGCTTTGTCGCTTTCTCGGGCGCGCACGTAGACTTCACACTTACTGATTCCAACGGTGCGGTTTCAGTCTTGAATGCTGGCTCAAGCACGTGTGATGACGCCGGCCCAAACACAGATGTATTAGGACAATGCAAAATCGTATTCACTTCAAACTCTGCTGGAAAAGTGACCGGACACGCGAGCTGGACCGGAACCTTAGGCACCCCGTCGCCTTTCACGGTTGAAACCGATGGTGCAGCGCCAAACTCTGGTGACGCAGTCAAGACTTTTGTAGATGCAAATATCTCGATTACTCCCGATGGTACAAACCCAGTTAATGCACCTCACACCTTTACCGTAACTGTAATGCAGGATGATGGGTTGACCGCGGCACAGGGTGGTGACGGCGTTACCGGCCTTACCCCGGCCACGGTTGGTAATGTTGATGTAACACTCACTGATAGTGGTGGGGCATTAAGTGTTGTTGACGGCCCCACCAGCACCTGCGACGACAATCAACCGAGCGGAGATAATCTGAATGCATCAGGTCAGTGTACAGCTGTATTTACGAGCGCAACCACCGGCCAAACAGTCGGCAACGCTTCAGTAACTCTTACTGTCGGCGGCGTATCACTTACACGCGACACTGATGCTGCAACGGCCAGCATTGGAGCAGGCCCCGGTGGAAGTGGTCCAGCGACAAAGACGTGGTTCAAAACCGGAATCACGACTCAACAGCAACCATCGAGCGCAAAAGTTGGAGACGTCTTGAATGACACCGCAACTCTCACCGGAGGAACAAACCCAATTGGAACAATTACCTTCAAACTCTTTCCGCCAACCGAACCGACTTGTGGTGGTAATCCTGTTTACACGAGTGTTGTAGCAGTCAATGGAAATGCAACTTATAACTCTACTGCCGGAGTGCCTATCACCGGAAGCAATGTTGTAACAACAACTGGCATATATAACTGGATCGCTGATTACTCTGGAGATAACAACAACTCCCCATCAAGCAGTGGATGTAGTCTTGAGCCAGTGGTTTGTACCGCAGATCAGCCTTGCCCAGCCGGCTCATTTACTTTCCACATCGAAACAAATGGCGACTTAACTATTGTTTACGACCAATTCCCAGCGCCGAATGATAACAGCTACGGCGTCAACGCCGTCGGCTGGCCGGGAGGACATACCTTCGGCAATCTTACTGGCTCTGACAAGGCAGGATTCCAGATCAAGAATCCGAGCGGAACCGTTGTACTCTCATTCAATATTGACTACCTCACAGCGCAGACGGGCACGCCTTCTGGCTATGCGTCAAAAGGTCCGTTTGGTGGTGATGGCAGCGTAGTTGTCGGACCACTAACAGCAGCTGATCTGACTTGGGACACTTCGCTCGCGCGAAACCTCAACGGCTTCGTTGGGCCAAACAACTCGGCGAACGGTTCCCTGCTTGGCGGCGCGGGGTTCTGCACAGCTCTGGGCTGCACCGTGGGAGGAGTGAACCTGCTCGTTGACTCTCCGCCTACCGGGGATACGGTTAGTGACTACACGCTCACGAACCCGGCGCACACTGGCTGGGACTTCCACGACACGTACTACGTAACGTTGAAGAAGGCCAAGCTCCAAACAATCGGATTCCTTGATGCGGGTGGCAACCAGGTTCCGGGTTGGACCGTTGAGCCAAACCTCACGGTACTCCACAACTCTCCAGCCAAGCCCTGCCCGTGTGTGAACGGCACCGCGCCGACGGTGCGTGTTGATCCGGATGGATCGGATGGCGTGTGGCTGACGTACCAACAGTCATACAATCTCAACGACAACACGTATGGCACCAATATGGTGGGTTGGGGATCAAAGTCGCACAGCTTCAGCAGCCTCACGGGATCGGACAAGGCCGAGATTCTCATCAAGAATAAGAACACCGGCACCACGGTATTTGATGGGTTCTTCGACTACGTCAGTGCCAAGACCGGCACACCTTCCGGGTACGACACCCTCGGCGTGACCGGCGGTGACGGCTCACTCTCAACGGGCAACGCCGCGTGGATTCTGCCCGACTCAACCACGTCGTTTGCCCAGGATCTCAATACCCACGGCTTCTTCTCTGGTGGATCGCAGGTCGTGGGGAGTGGTCAGGCCAATCTCCTTGTGAACTCTCCGCCCACCACCGGCTCGACGAGCTACGCCTTCCCCGTGGGCTCACAGTTTGATGAATCCGTGGCGGGCACCACTGCCTGGGACTTCAACAACACCTACTACATCCACATTAGTGCGGCGGCCTTCGGTGGAAGTTACAGTCCAGCCAACTTCGACGTTAGCGTGCCGTTCCTCCACAACTCGCCGGCCAAGGTCTGCGCGTCGTCAAACATTCAGGCTCCTCCAGCCTCGCCGTCCTTCAGCCAGCTCCCGCCACCTCCTTCTCCGGCACCCTTCAACGTAACGGCCGGACCAGTAACAACCAAAGATCGTGACCTGAAAGTTACCTTGACTAATAACGGCAGTAATGCCACCATCAGCAAGATTACTCTGACTTGGCCCACAGCTGATGGTAAACTGCAGCAAGTGGTATTTGGCGGCAAAACGATATTTGATACTGATGTATCTCCAATCTCGGCCACAATTACGATCTTTAAGGGAACAGTGGCAGATCGGACGATCAACGGCGGCGTGAGCAAGCAGTTTAAATTCCACTTCCAGAGTAATATTGTAGCGCCGCCAAGCACCTACAATATAAGTGTAGAATTTGATGGGTTGCCAGGTCATACCGTACCTATTCTTCCGTAAAAGAAGTTTGCAAAAATCCCGCCCTGGTTTGGGCGGGATTTTTTAATGCTTGCGCCTGACCCGAATTTGTACTATGCTTGGGGTGCAAATAGTTAATTTTGGTTTAAAACCTAGCAAAAAAGTCCCTAATTTAGTGGTCTTTTGAATTGTTATTTTAGCACGCTTGACACGTTAGTAAATTTGGAATATACTGTATGGTCAATAAGAAATTAAGGAGAAAGGTCAATCGCATTATGCGTAAGTTTAATCAATTACAAAAAAACGAAAAAATCACAACCACATTTAAAGTAATGGCTGTCATAGCTTTGCTGTTTTTTACTGTCAGGGTTTATCCAACTCCGCAGGTAGCTAAAGCTGACGCGGCTGACCCGATTTCCGGAACCACTATAGGCAATTATGTGATTAACGGCGACGGCACTATCACTCTTACGGTCTCGGGACAATGGCATTGGACCACTCATCTTTCTGATTGTAATACCAATCGCTTTGGCGTGGGTTGGGACATGGACTGGAATGACGCTTCACAGGCGGGAAATGTCCTGACAACTTCACCAGCAGTTGAGGTCGGTACTTTAACTGGCAACTCACTTAACCCTGCTGATAATGCTGTGCATTATGCTTCCTCATCTCCTTACTGTGGTACTTTTAATCCAACTGATGGTTTTAATTCAGGAAACTGGGGCCCTCTGACCCATACTTATCCCGCAGGAACTACTAGTTTCAGCCCGTGTGTTGTAACTTATGATATTCACGAGAAAAACGGTGGACCAAAAGCAGGAGATTTGCTTGCTGGTGGAGCGCATCACAATGGAGATAACTCGGTTGAAGCCAACCAAGGTGAACATAAAGGCTGTTTCACTGCTACTGTTCAAACCTTGATAGTTCAGAAGCATGTCGTCAATGATAACGGCGGTTCAGCAGTTGCTTCGAATTTCACCATGAATGTTTCAGGGAACAGTCCTGACCAGGCTTCTTTTGCAGGCTCAGAGTCAGGCACTAACGTGCATTTAGGAACTGGCGGTTACAGTGTTGATGAAGGATCATTGCCAGGCTATGCCAAAACCCTCGGCGCGGCATGTTCGGGCAATATCGCCCCTGGAGAGACCAAAATCTGTAAGATTACCAATGATGATGTTCAGTCCAAGATCACCGTGAATAAGGTAGTGATCAATAACAGCGGCACTGGCACAGCCTCGGCTTCAGATTTTACTCTGAAAGTGGGCGCGACAGTGGTTTCCAACGGCGTGCAAACCGGCATCAACGCTGGCAGCTATACGGTTAGCGAAACCGGCGCTTCCGGATACACTGCCTCGTTTAGCGGCGACTGCGACCCGAATGGCAACATCACTTTGGCCATTGCTGATGAAAAGACCTGTACCATTACTAACAATGACAACCCACCGCCTCCGCCAACGCAAGGCTCTCTCACTGTGATCAAAGTCATGAATAATGACAATGGCGGCGAAGCTGCGGTTTCAGATTTTACTCTAAGAGTAGATCAGACCGAGGTAACCAGCGGGCAGAGCAATGATTTTGACCCGGGCGATTATGTTGTTTCCGAGACTGGCGGTCCATCCGGTTACTCTGGTTCGTTTAGCGGCGATTGCGATGAAAACGGAGCCCTGACCATTGTGGCAGGGGAGTCTTATGAATGCGCGCTTACTAACGATGACATGCCAGGCACTCTGATCGTGAAGAAATTGATTGATGGAGGTGACGCCCAGGCTTCTGATTTCTCATTCAAGGTTAACGGTGGTGATACAGTTCAATTTGAATCTGATGGTCAAAATGACTTGACTGTTGATGCCGGGACCTATACTGTTGTCGAACAGTCATCCGGCAATTACAATGCATCCTACGATAACTGCACGGAGATCACTATTGAGAACGGGGGAGTAGCAACCTGTACGATTACTAATACTTTTGTACCTGAACATGTACCGCAAGCAGATCTCACCGTAGAAAAATCCGTTGATAATTCAACTCCTCATAACGGTGATCAGATCAGTTATAGCGTGACTGTAAAAAACGATGGGCCGGATGATGCAACGGGTGTTAGTATTTCTGATCTTTTGCCCTTGGGTCTGAGCTATGTCTCGGATGATGGCAACGGTGCTTATGACAGCGGGACAGGTATCTGGACCATAGGTTCACTGGCCAACGGTGCGAGCGTTATCTTGACCGTCACAGCAGAAGTGACCGGCAATGTGAGCGATGAAATCCTCAACCACGCAGTTGCCACAGCCATTGAGATAGATCCGAATTCGGACAACAACCAGGATGACGCGCTTGTGACAGTTGCCGGCAGCGCTGAACGCTGTGTAGAAAATTGCGAAACAACCCCGCCTCCGCCTCCTTCGGGCGGCGGCGGCGGCGGTGGCTCTTCTGGCGGGGGATCAGTGACAATCAATTTTGCGCCTCCTGCAAATCCAACACCAAGTCCTTCACCGACCCCAACCGTGGCCGGAGCGCAAGAGACCGCAGCTCCGCAGCCTCCTGCTCCGCAAGTGCAGGGCGAGACTCTGCCTCGAACTGGTGTGGATCCGAGCGCTCTCGCATTTCTCTCGCTCCTCATAGGTTTCAGGCTGTTGACACCAAAAAGTCCTAAAGTAAAAACCCGAAAAAAGGCTAAGTAAAGCCAAAAATCCCGCCTCATCGGCGGGTTTTTTTGTGTTACCGACCTCTTGACAGGGCGTCTCGATTTTGCTATCCTATACTCTTTTGTAACAAGTATTAATTTTTATCAAATGGAGTACAAAATAATGACGAAATCAAGAAAAACCGCGAGCGCAGTGTTGCTTGTCATTAACCTCGTAGTGATGTCAGCTGTCAGCGCGGGCCCAGCCATAGCGCACGACGATGAAGATGACCACGAAGAGGGGAGCTGTGTTCTCGAAATCAGTAAAACTGTGGACAGCGTGACTGCAGAGCCTGGCCAAATCCTGACCTATACCATCAATTTTAAAAATACGGGCACTGCAGATTGTACTGGCGGGGGAGTGAAGGTTGTGGATACGGTTTCAGAGCATCTTGATTTTCAGTCCGCTGAAAATTCCGGCAACGTAGACCCAGGCTACTGGGATGTGCCGCTTTATGATGCGAATACCCGGACGCTTAACTGGAACGCTCACGAACTCATCCCTGGTGAAGAGGGTTTTGTAAAATGGACCGCGGAAATCAAGATCCCGGAAAATTGTGGCGATTTCTCTATCCCAAACACTGCCAAAATCACAGCGCGGGAACTGGATAATTTTCAGACCTGGGTGGAAAGCAATACAGTCACCACAGAGGTAAATTTTCCCTGCGATGAGCCAGAGCACGACACCACTATCGGCCAAATCAATATCTGCAAAATTATCGTTGATGCGAATGGCAACATTGTGGACGGTTCCGCTGTTGCTGGCGCGAAATTTGGCATCTCATGGATGGACACAACATCTGAAGAAGGGGGAGTGGCCGCATTGCCTGTGCCTGGGAACACGGAATTTTCCGCAGTCCTCGCCCTCAATGCCGATCTTGTGAATGATAATGGCGATGTAAATGATGCGCAGTGTGTGACCATCGATGGTTTGGAGCTGGGGCATTATTTTTATAGCGCGGAAACCATTACTCCTGCTGCAAATGAAATCTGGTCTGCGCCGAAATACAGTGATGGCTACTCTGGATCCATTGACGAGCTTTCTGATCTGTTGCTGTATTTTCCACAGCTATTTGACAATATAAATGGCAATGCAGAGGAACGTAACCTTGACGCTGACGGGGACATTGTTCTCTCCGCTGACCGGCCGGAACGCACGCTTGTAATCATGAACCAATATAGCGCAGCGGTGAATCATCCGGCTTCCAATGTTCCGACGGAATGTCCGCTCGTTGGCGCATCAGGCAGAACGATTGTGGATTTTCAACAAAGTGGAAATTACAGCGTGATGCTGAGCCACGGCACGGCGCAACAGGCCGAGCAAGGTCCGTTTGTGGTGTCGCTTGCAGATGGATTGTACGATGTCACCCAGGTGTCCTTTGATAACCACAGTGGGCACGGCGGGCAGGGTCAGCCACAGGAATCCTATTATTTGGAACTAAGAGATAGTTTAGACGTCGCGCTCGCACAAACAACGGCGATTAGCGATTTGCCAGAGGAAGATGATTGGAGAACTGAAATCGTGGATTATAGTTTGAACGTGAGCGGGGGAGCAGCTACATTGATGATTTTTCATGCCGCCTATCCTTCCGACAATCCCAACAGCATTTATCCGGTTTGTGCGGCATTTGATGAAGTAATTCCGTCGCCGACAAAAGGCACTTTCACTGTCATCAAACAAATTATCAATGACAACGGCGGGACCGCGGAAGTTGCAGATTATATTCTCTCGGTTATTGACAGCGGGCAAAACAGCTTCGTGATTCTAAGCGGTGAAGCGAACGAGTTTAGTCCCGCGACCTATACAATAGGGGAGAGCGGTCCGTCCGGATATGTTGCCACCTTTTCCGGGGATTGCGACAACGAGGGCCAGATCACGATTGTTGCCGGTGAGTCTCTAACCTGTACCATTACCAATAACGATATCCCAGCTGATCGCGGCGGCACGGAAGAGGGCGGTACTGAAGAAGAGCCTCCGGTTACACATCAAACTCCTCCTCCGGACGGCGCTGGTGGGGGATCAGTCGTTTATAATTTTGGCGGGACGACTGGTTCTGCGCTGCAAAGTCCGGGGTCAGGTCAAGTGGATGGCGGACTAGTCCTGGGTCCCGAGCTCCCGGCATTCTTGCCAGAGGTGGGCGGTGTGCAAACCTTGCCTCGGACAGGATCGTCACCAGAACTCCTGTTTATGATCCTGGCCATCGGTTTCATCGCATTGAGCATCTCAAGAAAAAAACAGATCGCGTAAAATAATAAATATATAAAAAAAGAATCCGGCACGAAACAGGTGTCGGATTTTTTGTGTTCGAGAGGGGAGTGGGGTCGCGTGTTTCAGATCATCGGCTTTGAAGTTTGGCCCTATTAGTCAATTTAGACTTAATTAGAATCCTGTTTATCACGCTTATCGCAACGCAGTTCAACCGCTCCTGATCCACGTCCCGAATAATCTTTTCGAATTCATTTCATTACAAGACAATAGGGGGACACGGTAGCAAGAATAAAAAGCCTAAATACCACGTCGCACAATATACCTTTTAAGACGCGATACTGCTTGTTATTTTTGGTTGATGTCTGTAGGCCCTATTCATTGTTGATTTATAGACCTTCATTCTCGTTCTTATATCTATTAGTTTCCTGTTTTGTTCTGCACTTATTCTCTTCTTTTGCAATTTGTTTTCATACAATATTTTTAGTGCCTCACACCATAAAACAAAATCAAATCGTTTTTTCCCCCTCAAATTGTATTTGTTAAAAAAAGGCATAACTTTATTGTATAAATCACCAATATTTTGAATATTTAGTGAAACTAGGGATTTGGTTGCTCCTTATCCTAATGTCTCTTTTACTCGCTCAAGTATATCAACATCATCGCTTCTTAAGGTTATAGCGAAAACTGATTATACCATTTTGAAACTTTTACGACACCCTCAATAATCAAGGAGCCGTGAGAGGCTTAATATGCACAGTTTTTTCTTACTTTGGGAGCCTGTGTATGTTAGTGTGTGCCTCTCACGGCGTTTGTGGTCGTCCTGGTTATCGCACCTCCTTTTGTATATGTATATATAGTAAACCCGTCCGTGGGCCTTGGAATGACCTCTTCCGTGGTCGGGGTTGTCTTTTGAGGAAAATCATTGTGTCGTGGAAATCATATATTAATTATTTCAAAAAATCCAGTGGATTGTAAGTATAGCCGTATGGCAGCTGATAAGGACCATAAGTATCCTGATAAGCTCCAGGCTTGATGCCAAAGCCATCCTCGTCAAATATGGTGAAATGCAGATGATAGCCGCGTTCCGGGCCATATAGGAGTCGCGTGGTGTTGCCAGTATTGCCCTCGGCGCCAACCACATCGCCAGCCATCACTGCCTGCCCGGCAGAGACTTTGATAGCGCTGAGATGGGCATATAACGTATAAATATTGAAAACTCGACCATCCTTGGCCAAAGCGTGCTTTAGCACGACCCAATTGCCGTAAGCCGCAGTTCCGCGGCCAGTGGCTTCGACAATCCCATCACCAGCCGCGTAGACAGTGGTACCCGCAGGAGCTGCGATATCAAGGCCGTTATGAAAACTATACCCTAGAGCCGTAAAGCCGGTTTTGCCATAACCCTGAGTGAGAATTCCTGACATCGGCCATCTCAGGAGTCCGCTCGTGATCAGGGGCGCAGATTTGTCGCCAAGTTTTTGCCGGATCGCGGCCTCGGTTTCAAAAATTTCCCGCTCGATTTGTTCCTGCTTTTGCGATGCCGAGGACAGCAGCGTTTGATAGATTTTTTCCTGACCACGTGTCGCAGAGAGCAATCCGGCTTTCATGCCGCGCTGGTCTTGGAGCGACGCTTCCGCGAGCTCCAATTCCTGTTTTACTCGTTCTTCGTTGGCAAGTTCTGTGGTGAGGTCTGCCTTTTTTTGCTCAAGCTGGGCTTTCAGCATGCGGATTTCATCAAGGATATCCCCTATTTTTTCCTGTAAATTTCCCGCGTAGGTTACCTGGTCAAGAAATTCCGAAAACGTGTCATTGCCCAGCGCGATTTCCAAAGAATTCAAGGCATCATATTCATTGATAAGCCGCAACGTCTCGGCTAAAAATTTTTTTTGTCTCTCAATCTGCTCAAGTTTTTCCTGGATGGAAAGCTCGATCTCCGCGATCTTGGCCTGTAGGGCCTCAATCTCCAAGCGTGAGGCCTCGATTTTTGTTTCCGTCTGCTTGATCTGCAAATCATAAAGAGCGATTTCGTTTTTCAGAGATGCCGCTTGTTTCTGCATGCGGTTGATGTCTGTCTGTAGGTTGTTTATCTCGCTTTGGACCTGCGACAGCTTGGCCTGTTTTTTGTTAACATCGTTTTGCAGCTCATCCACAGTTTGCGCGGATGCGAGCCCAAACGTCAAAAAAAGCAGGAAACCTGCCGTGATAAGTTTTTTTTGTTTTCCGCCCGAGGCGGACTCGCCTTCGCCGGACCGTGCGATTTGTTTCTTCAAGCTAGAATTTTAGTATTTTTTTAAGTGTCCACAATATTATATCACAATTTTGCCAATTTTTCAAGAGCCAAATCAATGCGCTTGGCCATTATTTCCTTACCCTTTGGAAGCGACATAAAGGCTTCAATGATTTCAAACGGCCCAGGACTGGCTTTGAGACCTGACAGCGCCACGCGCAGAGGCCAGAGCATTGTTCCTTTGTCAGCGTCCCCTATTCTTTTGAGGAAATTATCTTCAATCTCTGTTTCTGAAATTAGAGATTTGAAATTTGAAATCATCGTCTTCGCTGCGGTCAGTGAAGATTTAAGTTCATCCGCGCTTGCATTTTTCCATTTGAGCAACTCCCCATCATATTGGGGTTCGATAAAGAAATAGGATGTTCTCTCCCCTATCTCTGACAATTTTTTCAGTCGCTCCCGTTCAATTTCCACGATCTTTGCCAGAAATTCCTGCGGGTACTCCCCTGCCGCAACCGGCAAATACGGCCTAACCAATTCGACGAGCTCGGCAGTAGTTTTGTTTCGCAGATATTGCGCGTTAAACCAATCGAGTTTGTCTGGATCAAAGACTGCGCCAGCGCGATTGATTTTTTTGAGGTCAAACTCTGCAATCAGCTCATCCAGAGAAAAAATTTCCTTTTCAGTTTTGGGGTTCCAGCCGAGGAAGGCGACAAAATTTAGCAGGGCTTCAGGCAGATAGCCTTTGTCCAGATATTCTTTGACTGCCACGTCACCGTCGCGCTTGGAGAGTTTCTTGCGCTCGCGGCTAAGGAGCAAAGGCAAGTGCACAAATTTGGGTACAGGCCAGCCAAATGCCTCGTACAAATGGATATGCTTTGGAGTAGAAGCGATAAATTCTTCGCCTCTAATGACATGGGTTATGGCCATGTGGTGATCGTCCACAACATTGGCAAAGTTGTAAACCGGCCATCCGTCGGATTTGATAAGCACCCCATCATCAAGGGTTCGGTTTTCCACGCGGATCCGGCCGTAGACTTCATCCTCAAACTCGACAGTCCCCTGCTCTGGAATATTTTGTCGGATGACAAAATTGTGAGACCCTGAGCCTGCCGAAGGGTCGGGATTTTTCAAACAAAATTTATCGTATTTGAACGGTACTTTGCTCGCATCTGCTTGTTTTTTGAGTTCATCGATGCGCTCGGCAGTGCAATAGCATTTGTAAGCCGCGCCTTTGTCGAGCAGAATTTGGATATGCTTATTATAGATGTCAAGCCTCTGCGATTGCACAAATGGCCCATATTTGTCTTTTCCAACTCCTGACTCCTGATTCCTGTCTCCCAAGTTTGGTCCTTCGTCAAAATCGAGTTTGAAATGTTTCAATGTCGCGACAATATTTTCCGTGGCTCCTGCTATTTCACGTGCACGGTCAGTATCCTCAATGCGCAAAATAAAATCGCCTTTGTTTTTTTTGGCCCAAAGAAAATTGAAAAGCGCTGTACGTAGCCCCCCAACATGCAAAAACCCCGTAGGCGAAGGCGCAAAACGAACTCTGGTTTGTTTATTGCTCATATAACAAAGTATAGACTATGCGCCAAAATAGGCAATGCTCCATCTTTTAAAATGTTCGACGTTTTGCACGATCGTTAAAACTGTGGAATAATTATTTTACTCTCTAATATCAAATATCATTACATTTTTTATAAGGTTTATATGAGATATATAACTAGGAGGGATAAAGAAAAAGATTCCCTTTCCGACTTGATTCTGAAACTCGCCCACTACAAACGAGAAATATCTGATTTTTTGAATCTCGACCCTGATGAATACAGTAAGAAGCAAATCAGGAAAACCTTGCATTATCTCAAGGAGAAGGAATTCATCGCTTTTCCGGCATACGCCAAAGCGGGTCGGATCACCCTAACTACGCTGGGGATAAGACGCCTGAACCAATTAAAATTTGAGCGATTGCGAATAGACAAGATTCGTTGGGATGGCAAATGGCGGCTCTTGATGTTTGATATCCCGGAAAAACTGCGGGGGTTGAGGCATACCTTTCGTAGGAAATTGAAACAGCTCGGGTTTTATCATTTCCAGCGGAGTGTGTTTATCCTCCCCTATGAATGCAAAAAAGAGATTGATCTGCTAACAGATTATTTGCAAATCACCCCGTTTGTGCATCTTCTTACTGCAGATCGGTTTCTGGGAGATAAACAATTGATTGGGAAATTCAACCTCAAAATTCCACAAAATTAACATTAACAGCATACATCAGTCTCGGGAGTCTCGGGTGAAATGTTCGACAAAATTAACGATCGTTAAAACCGTGGAACATTTTGAATTGAAATTTCCGTAGACAAAAAAAGACCGGCTTTGTTCAAAGGACGGTCTTACGGCGTGTTAGGACGCAGATGGGTTGGGCTCAATGCTAAGCCAGTGACGGAATGCGACCGGATCGTTCATGATTAGCACCATGAGATGGTTACAAAACTATCTGCCTCTTTCCCTCCCCCTTGTGGGGAGGGCTAGGGAGGGGGTGAATCCTCTGAAAATTACGGACCTTTTCACCCTCCCCTAACCCCTCCCATCAAGGGAGGGGAATAAAAAAGGAGTTTTGTAACCATCTCCATGTCATTCAAACGTTCTGTCGCAGCTTGAAAGGTCTCGTCAGAGGTCTTGTTTGTCGGAAGTTCACGATATTTTGTCCACATTCCTGTCGAATATATTCGCTTATTACTGTGAGTGTAACCGAGTATGGCAAGGCACAAGGTGCTTGCTCCACTCCCAAAGAGAACCGCATGTAAGCCTAGCCTAATTCGACCCCGGTAATCACTATTGGAAATCAATGCAACAGTTTTGAATGTGCAGGGAATTCCATGAAGCCCAAAATTTCGACCCTCGAACACATGTTGATATTGTTCGATCTTGCAATCGCTCATTCCTAGAGTGATGGCGATCCTCCATTTGCTGTGAAGTTCCCGCTCGGCCTCGAGCCAGTCAGAGAGGTGGTCGCCTGGGCGGCTGTTTGAGATCCTGCCCTGGTAGCGCTCGAAGGCGTGGTCATGCACGAGCTGACGGAACGTCGCGTATCGTATGATCGGTTGTTTTTTCTCGCTTTCCGTTGAAGCTCTTTTGAAAAAATTTTGCCACTGCATTCTCGTTGGACGCATTTTTCCTCCTCAAAAATCTCAATACTGCAGTTTAGAGTCTATGTTTAAAAGCCAGCCAAATCAAGCCCAAAACGCCCCTAGAAATGCGCCACAGCCGCCAGGGCTGTATGATGAGCCGCCAGAGCCATTCTAGGCCCAAATTTCGCCAAATTTGGGGCGCAGCAGTCACTTTGGAAGCAAGATAGTCAAACGTACCGCCAAGGCCGATAGCTAGTTTTATCTGCAAATTGGGCAGGTTCTCCGCAATCCATTTTTCTTGGGTAACAGGACCCAGGGCCACGAATAAAAAATCAGCGCCCGAGGCGTTTATTTGTTCAACCTCTCCCACCCCCTCTTCATCTCCCCCTCGGGCAGGGGGAGAAAGAGTTCCAGCGATTTTTAGACCCGGAAATCTTGCTTGCAATTTTTTTGCCACAAGCTCTGGTGTATCGTCAAAACCGCCGAGGAGAAAAATCGAGTATCCCCTCTCCCCCGCCAGCCGGCTCAAATCCCAAATAAAATCCGAACCGGAGATTTTTTCGGGAATGGGGTTTTGGATAGATTGTGGGTTGAATAGAATTGCCAGTAAACTTCGGATTAATATAAATAATTTTCGACCTCTCCCTTGATCCCTCCCCAGGCCTGGGGAGGGAAATAATGACAAATAATTCGCGGTCCACAGGATGCCGATGCCGTCGGGCAGGGCGAAGGTCGCGGAATTGAGAATATCTCGAAATGTCCTGTCAGTCTGCGCTGCGACAATCATCTCCGAATAGGGAGTGACGATGAAAATTTTCTGCTCCTCTGCGAGCAGTTTTTTTAGCAAAAACAGGATTGTATTCTTGGTGTCTGCATTGATTTTTATACCAAGGATGTCGATTTTCATCCAGACCCCCTCTCCATCCCCCCCTCATGAGGGGGAGAAACAGCGGGGGTAAGCGGAAATGATTGAATCAGGCGGTGCGTGGCAGTGCCAGGAGTAAGTTCGCTTTCATAAAGATGTATATGATCAACCAAGAACTCCTGCGGCTGAAAATGTTTGATAACCGGGCGCATGTTGCGGCCGGTCTTGGATTTGCCGAGCAAAATGTGAGGCGCGAAACTGCGACGCTCTCTTTTGCCCAACCTCGCGCTTTTCAAGCGGGATTTCAGTGCATCCTGGAGTTCGATCAAAGTTTCGTTTTTTTCCGGTACGACCCAGAGCATGTCTTGGTGAAGTTCTGGACCTGACAATTTTATCGTAAAAGAATGAGACGCTGCCGAGACCCCTTCGAGCACCTGCTGCGCTTCCGTGATCCGCTCCCCGTTGAGATCTCCTAAAAAATTCAAAGTGATGTGCAAATTTCCTTGTTTTATCCATTTGATCCAGTAGATGTCCGGGCGCGCTTGCGCAGCCAAATATTCTTTAACTGGGAGCGGCAGATCAATGCTGACAAAACACCGTTTTTCCATAAAAATAGTATAGCGAAATCTGGTATAATTAAACAGCATGTCCAATTTCAAACGCGTTATCAATGTCATTCCTCTCACCTCGGTGAGTCTTTCTAGCACGCAAATTTTTACGTATCTCGTGCCGCTTCCGATGCAAGATTTGCTGGCGCCCGGTATGCTGGTGCGGATTCCGTTCGGCTCGAGGCAAATCCACGGTCTTGTCTCTTCTGTGGAAATGCATCGCCTGCCGAGCGAGGTGCGCGGGCTCAAACCACTCGAGGCACTCGCGAGTTCCACCCCTGTGCTATCCGAACAAAATCTGGCTCTCGCCAATTGGATGGCGCGCTACTATTGCGTGTCCTTGGGGCTCACTATCAAAGCCATGCTTCCAAAATTTGTGAAGCGTCCAAAAGACCCGGGCCTCGTGGGATACGAAAATTTCAATCCAGATTTCATTCTCACTGATTATCAGCGACAAGCAGTATCGCATATCGCGAATCTCCTCGGCACCGGAGCCACGATTTTGCTCAACGGCATCACCGGTTCGGGTAAAACCGAGGTGTATATGCAAATCATCGAACGCCTGCTGGCCGCGAAAGCCCAAGTGATAATCTTGGTGCCGGAATTTTCTCTGACAGCGCAGGCGGTGGAAAGATTCGCCCGGCGGTTTGGGATCGAAAATATTGCGCTCCTCGGGAGCAATCTCAAAGATTCCGAGCGCCTGTGGATGTGGCAGGAGATTCGCGAAGAGCGGCGGCCGATCATCATCGGTCCGCGATCGGCGGTGTTTGCGCCAGTGCGGAATCTCGGCCTCATCATCATGGATGAGGAGCATGATCCGTCGTTCAAGCAATATGACCAGCAGCCAAAATACCATGCTCGGGAGGTCGCCCGCAAGCTGTCAGAGATTTGGAGTTGTCCGCTCCTCTTAGGCGATGCCACGCCGTCTGTGACAACTTATTTTTCTGCAGGCAATTCTGTCTTGCGGCTACCGCATCGCATCATGGCTGACGTGGGCCTTCCTAAGGTCCGGATCATCGATATGCGGCGGGAGATGGCTGCCAGAAATTTTTCCATTTTCAGCGAGGCTTTGAAGAGCGAGATTGTGATGAAGCTGAAAAGCGGCAAACAGATTATTTTGTTTCTGAATCGCCGCGGCGCGGCTACGTTCGTGATGTGCCGGGACTGCGGTTTTGTCTCTGTGTGTCGCAATTGCGAGGTCCCGCTCGTTCATCACCTGTCGGCAAAAAATCTTCTTTGCCACCACTGCGGCAAGAAATATCCGCTACCGACAGTGTGTCCGTCATGCGCAAGCAAGCGGATCAAATATTTTGGCATCGGTACAGAGGCGGTTGAGACAGAGCTCAACAAATTTTTGGGAAGCGAGCTTGGTGACAAACCGCTCCCCGTCGTAGCCAGGATGGATCGCGATTCTACGTCCGCCCCAGGTGCGCATCGGGAATTTTATGAGAACTGGGTTGAGGGGAAAATCCAGATCATGATCGGCACGCAAATGATCGGCAAGGGCTGGGATGTGTCACGTGTGGGTCTTGTGGGGATTGTCTCGGCGGATACGATTTTGCATTTGCCTGATTTTCGCTCCAATGAACGGACTTTTCAGACTCTCACCCAGGTGGCTGGCAGGGCAGGGCGAGGCGCGGACCCGGGTATGGTAATTTTGCAAACATACAATCCTGACAATTATGCTATTCAGGCCGTAAGATTTCACGATTATGAGACATTTTATCTACGCGAGATAAACGAGCGGCGGAAATTCCGCTATCCTCCGTTTACGCGCCTCGTGAAGCTCACGTTTGCTGATACGAAGATGGAGAAAGCCCTCCGGCAAGCGGACACAGCAGCGCAAAGGCTGAAACACGCGGGCGAAAGCGGTCTCGAGATCGCGGGGCCTGTGCCAGCGTTTATCCTGAAACTTCGCGGGAGATACCGCTTTCATATCATTCTCCGCGCCAACTCAAGCGCGCATGTCGATTTTTATTCCCTGCTGCAAGATTTGTCGGCCGGTGTCGACATCGACGTGGATCCGGAAACACTGCTCTAAATCCCAATGACAAATGACAAATTTCAAATCAAGTCTAAAAATCCAAATGATTTGAATTTCATTTTGGCATTTGAGCTTTGACATTTGACATTCTATAATCTCCTTATGCCTAATCTCCTCCGCCTTCATACCTTGCCGCAGGACGAGCAAATTCTCCGTGCCGAAAACCGAGAGCTAACTTTTCCACTCTCAAAAGAAACCCTCGACCTCATTGAGAACATGAAACTCACGGTCAAGAAAGCGCCGGGCATTGGGCTCGCGGCCCCGCAAGTGGGCCATAATCTCATGCTCGCGATCATTCATCTCGAGGAGTTTGGGATGCCAGCGTTTACTCTCGTCAACCCAAAAATAGTTTCCAAGTCCATAAAAAAAACCTCCATGGAGGAAGGCTGTTTGTCGATTCCAGGAAAGTTTGGGATAGTGAAGAGGCCCTCACGGGTTGAGGTCGAAGGATTTACAGAAGAGGGCAAGCCGCTGCGCATCAAGGCTGACAAGCTGCTCGCCAAAGTCCTGCAGCACGAGATCGATCACCTCAATGCCATACTCATCGCTGACAAGTTTGAGAAATAGTATTTCCCCTTCTCCCAAATAGGAGAGGGAAAAATTTATGAAAATTATTTTTTTTGGCACATCAAAGTTTGCGCTGCCGGCGCTAAAAATGCTTGCGGCTGATCCGGATTATGCACTCGCAGCCATAGTCACCCAGCCAGACAAGCCTGCGGGAAGAAAACAAGAGCCACTCCCCTCTCCTGTAAAACTTGCCGCAGAAAAATTGGGACTGCAAGTGGTTCAGCCCGTCAGCCTTTCTTCCCCTCCCCAGGCGTGGGGAGGGACTAAGGGAGAGGTCGAAGTTTTCATTGTTGCAAGCTATGGAAATATTATTCCCCAAAGTGTTCTCGATATTCCGAAATACGGCGCTCTCAACATCCATCCTTCGCTGCTTCCGCAATATCGTGGGCCATCCCCTATCCAAACTGCTATTTTGAATGGTGATACTGAAACCGGTGTGACAATCATGAAGCTTGATGAGGAAATGGATCATGGCCCCATTCTGGGAAATTCCAAATTCCAAATTCCAAATTCCAAAATAAAATACGCAGAGCTTCATGATGAGCTTGCAAAAATTGGAGCGGAATTGCTTCTTGATATACTACCAAAATATATTGCGGGTGAAATCAAACCCGTCCCGCAAGATCATTCCCAGGCTACGTTTACAAAGATTATTACGAAAGAAGACGGGCGCATTGACTGGTCAAAAACCGCCGTAGAGATTGATCAGCAGATCAGAGCCTATGAGTCATGGCCAGTCGCTTGGACTACTCTTGAGGGAAAACGATTGAAGATTTATGAAGCGACTCCCTCTCCGCTTTCGGAGAGGGTTGGGCCTGCCCGCTATCGGCTTGAGCCGCAGGCGATTGCAGGCGGGGTGAGGTTTGGGACTTTGCAAATTGTTTCAAACGGTAAATTGGTCGTGTCCTGCGCCAGCGGAGCCCTGGAAATCCTCTCCCTCCAACTCGAAGGCGCAAAAAAAATATCCGGTCGCGAATTTGCGAACGGATATAGATCGTTGTCAGGTAAATGTTTCAGTAACTAGAGCCTCCCTGCTTTTGACCGAGGAGCAGTTGGGGCAGGTTGTGCCGGACGTTTAGCCACGATCTGCGAGAAATAGAATTCTCGCTCGTCTTTTTCTTCTACGCTTGCCCAAGCCCCGAGCATTGCATGGAGCTCGGTGATTTCGCTTGGTTCGAACTCACCTCGTGCGTCAGCATTTTTCAGTATTGCCTGAAAATTTGGATGGAGCTTGCTGAAAGCGAGTCTGACAGCCAAAATGCTGTTTTGGCCAGTGGCCCGACTAAAAGACGATTTCGAGTCGACGTTGTCTTTAGCGTCGGCAATTACCCCTGCCATGCTGATGACAAGCCAGTTGTCGCTGACTGCCCTTCCCCACCACAAAATCGTTCTGGTGTCTTGAACACGATTAGGAATCTGACGAGGAAATACAACGTAGTTGGCAGTCCCCCTCGCAAGAACAAAACCTTGCACGGGCAACGTTCTGTCGCTGACCGTCGTTGCTACCAGGAGTACGAGTTCGTTTAAGGGAATACCAGTGGTGTATTCCACACTGACGCGCTGTCCACCTTCGACAAAACCAGCCGGTCTGACTCTGGTCTGCCAAAACTGCCGAAGACCATCGAGTAACGGATCACCTTGGAGTCTGTCCAAGGCGCTGTTGATCCGAAGGTAGAGTTGTTTTGAAGCTTCCAATCGCGGTTGAACTTCTGGTAGTGCCTGCTCAAACCGGGTAGTGGGCTGCTGTGTGAAGCCCGAAACCGCAGCTAGCAAGATACCCGCAACTGACAATCGAAAAGTCGTCATTGGTCCCTCCTTTATGCTGCGCGAATCTTACACCAATGGAAGAATCTCGTCAATCATGGTACAATTTTATTCGTATTCTGCGCGCATTGGGGAGTAGCCAAGCGGTAAGGCAACGGACTCTGAATCCGTCATACGAAGGTTCGAATCCTTCCTCCCCAGCCA
>JAHFJD010000021.1 GCA_023246055.1 Candidatus Doudnabacteria bacterium | reverse complement strand
CAATTAGCACAGACCAACACGCATTTGTCAGCCTCTGCCTTGATTCTTGCCCAGGAGCGCGTCGAGCCATCTACCGAAATCCCGAATTCTTTTGTTTGCGGATCGAGATGATGAAACTCTAACGCACCTGAATGACGCTTATAGCCACAAATAATACACTTACCGCCTTTGTACTCGCGGGCCATTAGTCGAAGCTTACTTCTTCTTTTTGCTACGGCCCGTTTAATGTATGTCGCACGGTCGGCATATTTTCTTTTATCTGCCATACATTCAGTATAGCTTATAAAAAGAGCTTATTCACAGTCCCCTGCGCTACCGCTGCGCTACGCCGGAACGTAAAAGAATATTAACAAACCTGCGGTCTGCGGTCAAAGCCAAATGGCCTGTGGTATAATAGAGTTATGAGTGTGCCAAGCTAAGCTGATTGTTTTCAGCGGGTTCGGATCCTGCCTGCTTATGGCAGACACCACTGTAAAAAATCTCAATAGCAGTTCTGAATAATTAATAAACTATATTTGCTCTACGAAACACTTGCCACAAAAGCAACTGCAGACAAAACCGGTCAAGCCCTTTTGGCTAAGGGGATAGATGTTTTTGTGTTAGCAAACAAGGCAGAGGCGCTTTCTAAAATAAAAGAACTCATCCCCCAAGGCGCTTCGGTCATGAACGGGGCTTCCAGAACTTTGGAGCAAATAGGTTTTGTTGATTATTTAAAAAACGGCCGGCACGGCTGGAACAACCTTCATGCGGCAATTGTGGCTGAAACTGACAAGGCTAAGCAGTCGTTATTAAGAAAGCAGGCTCTGCTGTCCGACTATTATCTGGGGAGCGTCCACGCTTTGGTGGAAAATGGAGAATTCCTTATCGGTTCCAATACCGGCAGCCAGCTACCCCATATTGTTTTTAGTTCCCCGAATTTAATTTTTGTAGTTAGTACTAAAAAAATTGTGCCTACTTTAGCCGAAGCTTTCAAGCGCTTGGAAGAACACGTGGTGCCCCAGGAAAACGAAAGTATGATGAAAAAATACGGCGTTGGCACTAACCTCAACAAGGTCCTAATTTTCAAAGGCGAAAATAAAATGCTGGGCAGGAAAATTAGAATTATTTTAGTAAGCGAGAATCTTGGATTTTAGCCAAATTTTTCCTCCACTCCCACTTTTCAGAAATCGAAGTGTAAATATGAGAAATCGGATTACAACAATCAGAATATTGATGCTCACCGCGGGGTTATTGATTCCGGGTATGGTTTCTGCACATCCCGGGATTGGACCGAGTCAGTGGCCCATGCATGTCTTGAGCCACCCGTTTGCGGCTTGGGATCATATTTTGGGAATCGCAACAATTTTGTTTGGCCTGGGTTTAATGCTTGGCAAACCTGCGCAAAAAATATTTCGATACACTGGCGCGATTATCGCACTGGCTGGATTGGGATTGTTTCTAGTTTAGGTTTTTGAGGACAATAAAAAACCCGCACCATGAGAAGAGTGTGGGACTCTTGGTGCGGGAAGAGAAGCGGATTATTGATGTGGTTAGCTGGGTTGCTGGCAGGCCGTGGCACTCACAAAATGTGAGCCCGGGATTGTCATGTAGCGTTGAGGCACCTCCTTCAATTTTTCGATCCGCTCGACGAGTACCGGGAACGCGTCATCTAATCCCGATAAAACGTCGGCGAGCGAGCCGCGAATGGATTTTACGTAAAGTTCCGGGATGGAGTCAGCTCCGCCGTCCTGGTAGGAATAAAGTCGGCGGGAATTTTCCCAAACGAACAGTTGTACCTGTTTGTTAAAGAAAAAACCATGCCACTCCATTTCATCCCCGAATTCGAATCGCAAAAAATTGTACGGCCGTCTTGGATCGTGTTTTACAAAATCCGACGGCTCCAATAAACCGATTGTAGTCTTGATTGCGCGATCGATTTCTTTCCTCGCCTGGTTGATCTCTACACCAATCATCAACACCTGTTCGAGCGTCAGTTTGCGCTCTGCGACAGTCAACATACATCCTCCTATGTATTGAGGGGGTCACTGTCGGGTCGTTTATGGCCATCAAGTTTATGGCCATAAACTTGAATATTCAGATCACCATGACCTGATGCAAGTATTTTAGCGGAAGTCCCACAAATTTGCTATATATGTCAATAACCTTGCCTAAAGCCGCGAGTTTATACTATATTCACGGCAGAGTTTCCGGCAGGAGGTATAAAATGAGCAACCTAGTAAAGCCTGGTTGGACAGAGCTTAGCGAATCAACTGTTTGTTTGAAATGTGGGAATCGCGGGGAAGGCAGTTTCACGAGACCAAAGCAAGTTGATCCTAGTCAGGATGTTTCTGACTGGACATGTAGGAAGTGCGGCGCGACCATACAGTCCTGGCAGACTTTTGCGAAAAAACACGACAGAGAATGAGGATGTATAGCGTGCCAAAGAAGCAAAGGGAACCCATGAAACTAGTTTATAGCTCGAGACCACTCAAATGTTTGGGATGCCACATTGTGAGGAAATGGGTATGCGATGCTGACTCTGACCCGATTAGCGGTGCATGGAAGTGCCAGTCTTGCGGTCGAGAATATCCCTTTAAGCAGGTGAATCTCGAAATTCACAAAAGCCGGCGCCGCAGGATCTTGTTGTACCCCAACCGCAAACCGTCCTGATTTCCGTCGGGACGCTTTTTTTATACTATACTAGTACATAGATATTTTCCACGGTCGGGGTCAGCCCGAGAATACAGACGATTGATTTATTTTGATAAGAAGAGTAAAATAAGCAGATATGAGTTGGAAAAGATTTTTTACCAAACGAAAAATCATCATATATGTTCTGATTCTCGGAGTCGGCGGTTTTACGGTCTCGAAATTTTTTGGCAGGAGTGCGACGCAAAATATCCTGACTGACTTTGTCAAGCGCCAGGATGTGAAACGCACTGTTCTGGCCACTGGTCAGGTAGTGAGCGAAAATGATCTGTCCTTGAGCTTCAAAACGAGCGGCCGAGTGAGAGTGGTGAATGTCAAAGTCGGGGACATGGTCCAGACTGGCGCTGTTTTGGCCTCCCTAGATCAGGGCACAGAGCTGGCCGCCGTAAAAACCGCTCAAGGATCACTGGTCTCTGTAGAGGCTAATTACAAAAAACTTTTGGAAGGCACGCGCAGTCAGGAGGTGGCAGTGAGCGAGGCTGCTGTTCAGGCCGCGGAAGTGACGCTTGATAATGCGCAAAAGAGTTTGGGTGAGACTGTGGCCAAACAGGATGTATTGGTTAGCAATGCTTACCGGGCTCTCCTCAATACCAGTCTCGGCGCCCGTGCCGTGACAATATATGACACCAACGTGACTCTCGCAGTGTCAGGCACATACGCGGGAACCACGGAAGGCCAGTATCTCATCAAGCTCGTGCCGACCGGCAATTCCAATTATTATTATCAGGTCAGCGGCATTGAGAATTACAGCGGATTTGTGGAACGGGGCAAGCCTGTCCCGCTCGCATCCCAGGGACTGTATCTCACGTTCGGGACTGAAGGCACGCTGTCACTCGTTGATACCTGGATCGTGGAGATCCCGAACAAACAGTCATCGAGTTATGTCACCAATTACAATGCTTATCAAGCCGCACGTGGCACCCGGACCTCGGCCATCGCCGATGCTAACGCGACCATCGCTACAGCGGAAGCAGCACTAAATCAGCGCCGGGCAGAGTTGGATCTCAAAAAAGCTGCGGCCTTGCCGTCAGACCTCGACGCGGCCCGCGCTCAGGTCCTGTCAGCTGAAGGCCAGCTGCAGTCAGCGCAGAGCGCTCTAGAAAACACAATCATTCGCGCGCCGGTCTCCGGGACGATTACCAAGGTGGAAATCAAACCCGGGGAGCTGGCGACCGCACTTGCCGCGACCATAGTTTTGCAGGACACCCTGAATCTCTATCTGGAGGCCAATATCAGCGAAGCAAATATTGCCGGAATCAAAGACGGCCAGCCCGTGGAGGTGACGTTTGACGCTTTCGGTTCAGACAGACTCTTCCAGGCGATTGTGCAATTTATCGAACCAGCCCCGACCATTGTGTCAGGAGTGGTGAATTATAAAATCAGAGCCAGTCTCGATAAAAATCCGGAAATTCTCACGGGCATGACAGCCAACATGCGAGTCCTCGTGGAGGAGAAACAAGGGGTATTGGTCATTCCGGCGCGCGCGCTCACGAGCCGCAATGCCAAAAAATTCGTCCGGGCGATTACGGATCAAAAAACCAAGGCTTACCGGGAACAAGAGGTTCAGATGGGCATGTTTGCGGACGGCGGACTCGTCGAAATCGTCTCCGGACTGGCAGAAGGTCAGCCGATCGTGACTTACCTCGGCAAATAATATGGAAAAAATACTCATCGAAGTCAAGCATCTTCACAAAGACTACAAGACTGAGGATGTGGTGACCTCGGTGCTTCGAGATATCAATCTGACTATCGCATCCGGCGAGTTCGTCTCCATCATGGGCCCTTCGGGGAGCGGTAAATCCACGCTCATGCACATCCTCGGGTTTCTCGATCGGCCGACCTCCGGGGATTATTTGTTTGAAGGAATAAACATGCTCGAGTTTGAAGACGACACACTCGCCGCCATTCGCAACGAACGAATCGGTTTTGTGTTTCAATCATTTAACCTCCTCCCACGAACCACGGTTCTCGACAATGTGAAACTCCCATTGCTCTATAGCCGAAAGAGTCGGGACGAGCAAGCGGCGGTCAAGGCTCTGGAGTCTGTGGGTCTTGCGCATCGGATGAATTATTTTACCAATCAGATTTCCGGCGGAGAGAAACAGCGGGCGGCGATCGCTCGGGCGCTGGTGAACAATCCATCGGTGATTTTTGCTGACGAGCCGACCGGCAACCTTGATTCGCGGTCAGGCAAGGCGGTGATGGACATTCTCCAGACCCTCAACGAGCAGGGTCATACCATTATTCTCGTGACTCACGAAATGGATACGGCCCGGCACGGCAAGCGCCTCGTTCGTCTCAAAGACGGACAAATCGTGGGGGACAGCGCAATACCAGATCGGATCAGAGCCCATGATGGCGTGGAGCTGCAAAAAACCAAATGAAAGAATTTTTTGAGAGTTTCAGATTGGCGGTAGGCGCTTTGCTGTCCCGCAAGGGCCGGTCATTTTTGACTATTCTCGGGATCGTGATCGGAGTAGCTGGAGTGATAATCATCGTGGCGCTCGGGGCCGGAGCGCAAAGCCTGGTGCTTTCTCAGATCACGAATCTGGGTACTAATCTCTTGGGCATTTTGCCTGGCAAGAGCAATGAAACCGGTCCACCCGCAGCAGTGTTTGGCGTTCAGGTGACCACGCTCACCGCGGCTGATGCGGCTGCCATAGCTGACAAAAATCGCGCTCCCCATGTCATGGCAGTGGCGGCATTTGCCAGAGGCAATGTCACAGCGGTCTGGCGGGATAGCAGTGTGGACACCAATTTCAGCGCCACACAGGCGAGCTTTCCTAGGGTTCAGAACGTTTCAGTGGAACAGGGTAGGTTTTTTGACGAACGAGAGGAGCGGGTCGGGGCGCCGGTGATTGTGCTTGGCTCCGAGGTGGCCGATGAACTGTTCGGCGGATCACCAGCCATCGGTGAAGTGGTAAAGATCAAACAATTGCCGTTTCAGGTCATCGGGGTCATGAAGAAACAGGGGAGCATTGCTTTTGAAAATCAGGATGATCAGGTGTTCATTCCGCTCACCGTCGGCCAGCGCCAGATCCTGGGTATCAATCATCTGCAGTTTATCAGGCTGAAGGTTGACGATGCGGCCAATCTGCAGTCAACGAGAGGAGACGTGGAGCAGATTTTGCGGGAACAGCACGGCATCCTCGATTCGGACAATGATGATTTTTCAGTGCGTGATCTCGCGGATGCGATCAATGTCCTCACCAGCATCACCGATGGGCTCCGTTTGTTTCTCGTGGCCATGGCCGGCATCGCGCTCGTGGTCGGCGGTATCGGCATCATGAATATCATGCTTGTGACTGTCGCGGAGCGGACTCGGGAGATCGGACTGCGCAAATCTCTCGGGGCCACGAAAGGAAATATTCGCAATCAATTTTTGTTTGAGTCCGGGACAGTCACTCTGGCCGGCGGTTTTGTTGGCATCATTTTCGGAAGCCTCGTGTCTTATGCGGTGGCGCTCGTGGCCCGCCGGCTCGGGTATGAATGGGCGTTTATCATTTCGCCGCTATCGATCATCATGGCTGTGGGCGTGTCGATTCTCACGGGCATTGTGTTCGGGCTTTATCCAGCTTTCAAGGCTGCCAAACTCGATCCGATCGAGGCCCTGCGGTATGAATAAAGATTTGAAGGTGGTATCCAAAAAGATTTTTCCGAGATTAAATAATCATTATGGCTACAGCTTTTAAACAAGCATTTCGCGGCCTCCGGAGCAATCCCCCGCGTACGGCGCTCACCACTCTCGGCATTATCATCGGCATTGCCACGATCGTGCTCGTGGTAGCGGCCGGTGAAGGGTTCCGAAGTTTTATCAATTCTCAGGTTGATTCGTTCGGGTCGAACACGGTGTTTGTCCAGACCCGGGTGCCGCCGACCACCAGGGCCAGAAACGCCGGCTCGACGACGCCGGGCCCTGGTGATGCTCTGATTGCTGTCACCACTCTGAAAAATCGCGACATTGAAGCGCTCAAAACTCTCCCCAATGTGGCGGACGCTTACGGGGTGGTGACCGGGCAGAAGATCGTGACCTTTGGTCAAAATAGCAAGACCGCGTTTATTTTCGGGGCAGACGTGTCCCGTTTTAACATTGACAAAGGGGTACTGGTCGCTGGCCGACCATGGACCGAGGCGGAGGATGCGGGAGCAGAGCAGGTGGCGATCCTCGGGTCGGACATTGCCAAGGATTTGTTTGGCGAGGATGATCCGGTGGGGAAAACCATCCGGGTCGGAAATTATAATTTTTCAGTCATCGGTGTTTATCAGCGCCGCGGAAGTTTCGGTTTTTCAAATGATGACCAGCAGGTGTTCATGCCGCTCCGGACAGCCCAGAAAAAATTGGTAGGTGTTGATTATCTATTTTTTGCCATTGCCCAGGTCCGCGATTCGAGCGCGGCCGCGGCTGCGGCCGAGGATATGACCTTATTGCTGCGGGCCAATCACCAGATCACTGATCCGGACCGCGATGATTTTCTGGTGCAGACACAGGAGCAGGGCCTGTCGACCTTCAATACAGTCCTGGCCGGGGTGACGTTTCTTTTGGTGGCAGTGGCCTCGATCAGCTTGCTTGTGGGCGGGGTGGGCATTATGAATATCATGTATGTGGTGGTGACTGAGCGGATCGGCGAGATTGGTTTGAAAAAATCCCTGGGTGCCACTTCGGGTGCCATTCTGCGGGAGTTCCTCATTGAAGCCGCTATTCTGACTCTGGCCGGCGGCGCTGTGGGGGTCAGTTTTGGCGCATTTCTGGCTTTTGTAGTTTCAAAAATTGCGTCCAGCCTTGGCCTCGCGTGGATTTTTACCGTACCAATCACTGGCATTGTTCTCGGCCTCGGCGTCTCACTCGGGATTGGTCTCGTTTTTGGAGTGTTTCCGGCCAGGCGGGCAGCGTCTCTGGATCCGATTGAAGCTCTGCGGTATGAATGAGCCGGAATTTATGCTAAGCTATATGAAAGAGCTATGTTTGATAACGACAAAGTGTTAATTTCCAAAAACGAACAGGAGCGGCTGGCACGCCGTAAAGATATGCGCCGCCGGCGGATCAAGAAAATCTTGATTTGGCTGCTGGTTTTAGGGGCCATCGCTGCGGCGATTTACGGTCTCGTCTATTGGTCGCGCAAGGCAGGCGCGAACAAACCCGGGCAAGCGATTGCGGAACTGGAGCGCGTGCACATCGATCCCGGAACCAAAGTCACAACCTATAACTCCAATCCACCGACCTCTGGGCCACATTATCCAACCTGGTCGGACTGGGGGGCGCATGACGAACAAATTGCCGACGAGTTTTTGGTACATAACCTCGAACATGGCGGGATTTGGATTTCCTACAAGAATCCTGAAGATAAAGAACTCATCGGTAAGCTAAAAAGCATTGTCTCCGAGTATTCTTTGAAAGTCATACTCACGCCGCGGCCGGAAAATGACGCGCCGATCGCGGTAGCGGCCTGGGGGCGGCTCCTCAAGCTCGAAAGTTTCGATGAACGTGAGCTTCGTGATTTCATAGGGGCGTTCATAAATCGCGGCCCCGAACAAGTGCCGTACTAGAAACAAAGCAGTAAGCTGTAAGTAATAAGTTAACATTTAAGCCAAAAACAAAACATGAAACCTATCGTCGCGGTCACGAGAAAAATACCGGAAGCCGGCCTTAGCCTCCTTCGGGCGAAATTTGATCTGCGTCTCAATAAAAAAGACGGAGTACTGGCTGCGCCAGAATTAAAAAAAATAGTAAAGGGAGCAAGCGGAGTTGTGGCTCTGTTGACAGATAAAATTGATGATTCAGTGCTATCTGCTGCCGGAAGAGAGCTGAAGGTCATAGCGAACTTCGCGGTGGGATATGACAATGTTGATCTCGTGGCCGCAAAAAAACGCAAGATTATCGTGACCAATACGCCCGGGGTGCTTACTGAAGCCGTGGCCGAACACGCCATTGCTCTGCTGATGGCTGTAGCGAGACGCATTGTGGAATCAGACAAATTTACGCGCGCCGGCCGCTATGAGGGATGGGAACCAGAGCTGCTCCTGGGCCCGGAACTCTCCGGTAAAACTTTGGGAATCATAGGTTTGGGACGGATCGGCAGCCGGGTCGCGGAGCTTGCGGCCCTGGGTCTTCGCATGAAAATTATTTACTATGACAATGGCAATCGCAACCGCGAGCTAGAGGGGAAGTTCGGGGCAGAGGCAGTCAGCATGCGCAAAGTCATCACCGCCTCGGACGCGATTTCCATTCACGTGCCTTTGCTGCCGACAACCCGGCACCTTTTCGGCAAAGCCGAGCTTGCGAGCATGAAACCGTCCGCGATCCTCATCAATACTTCGCGTGGCCCGGTGGTGGATGAGAAAGCCCTCGCCGCTGCTCTCAAAAATAAAGTTATCTGGGGAGCCGGACTTGATGTGTTTGAATTTGAACCGAAGATCAGCCCGGAGCTTCTGAAGCTCGACAATGTGGTGATGACTCCCCACACCGCCTCAGCGACAATCGAAGCGCGCAATGCCATGGCAACACTCGCCGCGAAAAACATCATTGCAGTCCTCGAAGGCCGCGCCGCGCTGACACCAGTGCGACCATAACGAAAGCAAGCAATACCAAGCCAATCTGCAGATAGGGCGTTTTTTTCCCTGGCAGGTTTGCGAGAGTCACTCTGATCGGAATTTTTACGCCAGTTGAAGCCTGAAAGCGGGTTTCCGCGAGGGGCGTGCCTAGAATCGAGATGGTGGTGGCCATTGTTTGAGAATCGGACAATTTTGCACCTTGCGGGATGATGGTCATTTGCACGGTTTTGCGCGCGCCTGATTCGAGGGTGAAGCTTGCCAGGTTGAATTTGAATATATCAGGAAAATCGTCCGCGTAAATTTCAAACACCTGCACGTCTGCGGTAGGATTGGCTATAGTGATTTGTTCAGTGAGCGGTTTTTCCGAATTTATTGAGAGCTCAAATTTTGCCGGACTTGCTTCAATGCCAGCAGCGGATGCAGGGAGTATAAAGGGGCAAGGATTAAGCATTAAGCGGATGATTGCGGCAATTATTGTCACTTTGTACATAATACTTGATACTTAATACTATTCTGCGATGGCCCAAAATGTCAGCGCCCCATGTTTTAACCCGGAGCCGCTGCTCCAAAAGCTCGGTACTGAGAGCTCTGCTTGGTGACTGGAGCTTTGCGCGGGCGGAAGATTTGTTTTGAATTTAGACCATGTGCTCGAGTCAAGCTTGAGATTTTGCTTGAACAGATCGTCGCCGCTCACTACGGTTTCAATTGCTATGCCAGTTGTTCCCTGATTTTGAATATTTAGCTGTTTTGCCGCTTTTTCGCCTGGTTTCAGGTCCCCAAAATCAAGATTACCAGGCGTGACAGAGAAGGAAATTGTCTCTGTCGGCGGTTCGGTCGTGGTGCCGTCGACCTGGCCGGTGTTCAAATCGACGGAAAGATTTACAGCCTTGCTTTGCGGATCGCCAATTTGCAGCAACACAACATTGCTTCGGACGTACCCGTTTTTTTCCGCGGAGACTTGATAAAAACCCGGATTTGCGGAAATAGTCGCTTTGCCATTTGCGTCAGTTGTCGCCGAGGCAGCGCCAAACTGTATTGTGGCTCCAGGGAGAGGTGCGAAAGCCTGGTTTTTGAACTCTTCCACAGTCGCGACAGCTGAAGCTCCACTATCAATCTTTGAATTATCCAGAACCAGTCTCGTGGGCAGCCAGTCGAAATCTCCGAAATACCACAGCACAGCGTCGCCGGACTGCAACATATAGCTCGCTGCTCCAATGTTTGGCGATATGTTGTTCACGAAATAGAGCCATCCTTTGAGTCCTGCTGCCGTATCAGAATTTATTTGGTCAAGATACGGTCCAAAACTCGTGTCCTTGATATGGTAGGTAAAGCCGCACGCGAGACTCGCGTTTTTGATGATGTCGAGCGCGGAAGGTCCAGGCAGTGTTCCTTCACAGACAGTGCTCGCGGATCCTTCGATGCGAAATGTAAATGGCGGTTGCGTGGCAGTCGACAGAATCCTCAAGGGCAGGGTTTTTCCCGAGAGAGCGATCACGGCATAGGCTGTGGTCACCGGGGAAAATGCATCTTCTGAGCTTCCGTTTTGATAAGCGAAAAATCCCGTCGCGGTTTGATTGCCTGCAAGATAGGTGATCGGATTTTTTCCATTCTGGTCCCAGGAGGCAGGATCGATACCGAGAGTGTTGAGCGCCCAGATGGTCCAGGCGGTTGACGAGGAGTCAGAAACTGTGCCAAAGGAACTTTTTGGGTCATAAGTGATGCCGCCGTCAGAGTTTTGCGCGGTTTTGAGATAGGCGAGCGCGTTTTGGATGTGGTTGTCGTTTTTCTCGACGCCGGTCGAGGCAAGCGCGACAATTGCGGCGGCGGTGGTGTTTGTATCAGAACTGGCGGCTATGGCAAAGCCCCACCCGCCGTCAGAGTTTTGGTTTGCTAGGAGGAATTTTTTTGCGTCAGTGATTGGCATGTCGTTCTCACTCTCCCCTGCGGAGATGAGGGCCAGGATTCCAAAGATGTCATCATTGGTGAGGGAAGCGTCGCCGATTTGGTTGGACGCGTGGAATTTTTTTAGAACCGCTACATAATCTTTGTCCCCAAATGTTCGGGGATTTTGCCCGATCGCGGTGATCGCCAGGATGGGAGCCGCAAAATCAATAGCCGTGGTGCCTGATACGGATTTCAGATGCCCGGTCGGAATGTTATCCGAGCCCAGAGCCGCGAGTCCCATGGTCGCCCAAGCGCTCGCGCTTTTTGACAGGAGGTAGGATTCAGCTGTGGCATTCGTCAATGATCGGACCTCGGTCGCCGGGATCAATAACATCGCAGAGAGCGTGATGACGCTAAAGATTTTTTTCATATTTGTAGTTAATTAATAAAACCCCTCTATGCATCAAGCACAGAGAGGCGAGTTAATAAATAAAAAACGCCTTTCTCCTGCGCGGAAGAAATATGCACGAAGCACTCGAGTTAGGTTTTCCGGCTTTACCCAGTTAAGACTGGGTTTACTCCGACGTCACCTTTGGCGGGTCGGAGTCCCGACTGAAACGTCGGGACGGTTGCGGCACAGCGAGGGAATCTCACCCTTCTTGCCCATGGCTCGAGATTGGTATTTGTGATTCACAAGGAACAGGCAAAACTATCCTAACAAACCGTCTTGACTGCTGTCAAGTTATTTGGTAAGATATTTACTGTTAACCCTGTTAGAAATGTCTGGTGATAGCAGTGGAGCGGGTTTGGTAGGTATTTCTAAACGGGGTAAATCTCATTAATTTCAAACAAACATTTCGCAGCAGGTTCGTATCAACGAGAGAATCAAGGCCCCCGAAGTCCGGGTCATCGGAGAGCAAGGGGACATGATTGGCATTATGCCGACCACCGAAGCTTTGGTCCGCGCCCGCGAGCTGGGACTTGATGTCATTGAGGTGTCTCCCAAGGCCAACCCCCCGGTAGTAAAATTCCTGTCTTTCGATAAATTTCGTTATCAGCAGGAAAAGGCTTTGGCAGCCCAACGCAAGCGCCAGAAAAAAGTCGAGGTCAAAGGGATTCGGGTGTCAGTGCGCATTGGGGTTCATGATCTCGCGTTCAAAGCCGCCTTGGCGGATAAATTTTTAAGCCAAGGCAATAAGGTCAAAATCGAGATGCTGCTGCGGGGACGGGAAAAGGCCAATCTTGATTTCGCGGTTGAGGTGATAAAGAAATTTCTAGCCGCTATCAAGGTTTCATATACTATTGAGCAAGAAGCCAAGAAATTGGGGAGTTTCATCACAGTGGTGATAGCGCCGAAAACGCAGTAGTAAGTAGTAAGCAATAAGCAGTAAGTTTTTTAGAAAATGCCGAAACTCAAGACTCACAAAGGCGCAACCAAGAGAATCTGGAAAACTGGCAGCGGCAAGCTGATGCATCGGCATGCCGGCCGGTCGCATCACCGTGGGCGGAAAAACGTGAAACAAGGTTTGCGCCGGAAGATTGTCAATTCTGTCCCAGAATCCAATCCGCGAATCATTGAATTATTACCATACTAGTAGTAAGCAGTAAGTTGTAAGCAACTCCATGACACGAGTCAAACGAGGGGTTCAGAAACGAGCCCGCAGAAAAAAGATCATCAAGCGAGCGAAAGGTTTTGTCTCACACCGCAAAACCAATTTTCGTGCTGCCAATGAAGCGCTCATGCATGCCGGCAAGCATGCGTACATTGGCCGCAAGCAAAGAAAACGAGATTTTCGTCGGCTATGGCAGGTGCGCGTGAGTGCCGCGGCTGTTGAGAATGGAATCTCGTATTCGAAACTGATGGGCGGACTGAAGAAAGCCGGAGTAATGCTCAACCGCAAAATGCTCTCGGAGCTCGCGATCCTGCATCCCGACGTTTTCAAGCAAATCGCCCGCCTGGCATTGCCTGCTGGCTCTGCCACTGGCGGACAGGTCGAAACAACAAAGAAATAAAAAAAGAGACCCGCAAGGGTTTTTTTGGTTGTACCCTGCACTCCGTAGCCTTGGCGTAGGAGTGGAGTTTACGGAACGATTATCGAACTATGGATTGGATTGAAGTTATGAGTTCCGACGATAATTCTGTGGCGATTTTGGATAAATTCTTGGCATAAAAAAGAGACCCTTATTTATACTCGCTTGGGTCTCGGTGCGAGGCTGTGGCTAAAATCCTTGATGAAGCCTGATCATTTCACCGACAGTCATCCTTTCGTGTTCGCCGCTCTTCGGTTCGATAGTGACTATTTGGGTATCCGCGGTTATTCCTGAAGTTGACTGGAAAAAGTTTCTGCACGAGAGGCATGAATGGAGAGTCGGCGTGACTAGGAGACTATCTTTGTCGCCTTGTGGTTCCCCGACTATTACCATGCCGACGATGTGGGGATACCTTGCCGAACGAGCTTTCAGGATGGCTTTCCGCTCGGCGCAGAGTTTTATCGTCTCAGGAGTTTGCTTCTCGTTCCCGGCCATAAAAACTCGCGCGTGCGAATCAGCCCTGCGATTTTCTCCGTTATGCGCGTATACTGCGCATCCGACCCGAAACCCGCGGTAACTGTTGGTATCTTTCCTGAAAGCCAACAAAGCTTGTAGTGTGACAAACTCAAGCATTGAATCAAATCCGGCATGGTGATCTGCGGCAGTTATAGTTCGGCCAAGGATGCTGCGCACATCCTCGGCCATAAACTTCGAGTGTGATTGCATCCAATTTAACATTTCGTTACCCTCTTTTTAGTTTAGGAACCAATAAAAATAGCACATTTCCGTGCTATTTGTCAATGGCTAGGGCTTACGACCTTGTATTAGATTTTCTTTCTTTTTCCGCGACCATTTCTTTACTTGCAGTTCGCGGCGGTGGGCTTCAAGTTGAGTCGGGTATTCTTCAGTGTAAATAATAATGCCTTTGCCGTGCTGACGGAACCATTGTGCGCCGATTCCTGAATTGTGTTCGGTAATTCTTCTATCAGGGTTGTCGCTTGAGCCAATATACAAAGAATTATCAGCACACCGAGCGATGTAGAAAAAGTATGGCATCATATTTTGTTTACCGCCTCTCGACTCGCCCTTACGGGTTCGCTCGAGGCATTCGACTTCGTTTCTGGTGGTCGAAGTATTGCGAAAAGCAACACGCAGACCATGAGCGAAGTGAGTTGCGATAGCAACGAACGAAGTCGAATGGAGCTGGCGGGAGTTGCACCCGCGTCCAAAAGTTTAGAATAGCGACATCTACAAGCTTAGTCTGTTTAATTTATTTAATCGGGACTGGCTTTAAACAAACAAAATATCAGTCCGACGATCGCGATAACTTTCAGGGCTTTAGGTCGCGCGGCCTAGAGCCATATAACCGAAATGATAGGTTTCCCTGAATATCGGTGTCTTCAGTTCAACCGTAGCCGAGATTAAGCGACTACTGGTGCGAAAGCTAGAGCGCCCAAGGCACTCTTGATTTTCGCGACAAATGAGTTGGCATTTGTATAGTGTCACTCGAGATTGACTTGCATGAGCAACGAAGCAAGGCTTGCCATCACTTTTCAAGGAACCTTTGTCGAAGCTTGTCAGCCCCACGTCGGTAATGCTAACATGTTTTGTTAAATTTTGCAATAAGATACCTAGAGATGGTTACAAAACTATCTGCCTCTTTCCCTCCCCCTTGTGGGGAGGGCTAGGGAGGGGGTGAATCCTCTGAAAATTACGGACCTTTTCACCCTCCCCTAACCCCTCCCATCAAGGGAGGGGAATAAAAAAGGAGTTTTGTAACCATCTCCTATTATTATATTACGAATTTTAAGAAATGACAAAAGTTTGTCGATCGACAAACTTTTGTCTAGATGATTCGAATGATTAGAATTATCAGATTTTGTATTTTTTGTTTTTTGAAAATTTAAAATACCGGCGAAGCTCTTGGTCGATGTCGATATTGTCGGTTTCCAGATAGGTGGCATAGCGGCGAAGCTTGTAATAATCTGAAATCAACTCCAGTTCGGCGCGGCAATCATAAGGATAGGCGAGAACGCTTCTCTGGATGTTGAACAGTCCCAACTCTTTTAATTTCCATCTCATTTGGTCACGCGCGCTGCGCAGCTCTTCGGGAACGTCGAAAATAAACAACCGCCATTTACCGTCCCAGGACTCGGGAGTGGAGAGTTTTAAATCTTGCAGTTTCGCTTTGTGCAAACCTCTTTGGCCTTTTTTAGTCAATCGCACAAGCCAGCCCTCCGGCGTTTTCGTCAAAGCGATAAATTCTTTTTTGACCAGTCGTTTGGCCTCATGGTTAAAATCCGATTTTTTGATAAGATAGTTTACGAAGCCCTTGATAAGGAAATTACCGCTGTGGAGATGTGTAGCAAACGGACCAGACGCCAAGGACAAGAGTATGGCCCGAGCAACTTTTCTGTCCTGAATTGCTTCGCGAGATCGCGATCGTTTGTACGCCAACATAGACAAAAACTACACGATCGACAAACTTTTGTCAAATTTGGGTTTTGGCGAGAGATTGTGTATAATCGATATGAATATTTGATGTGCATATTATTTGAGTGTATGATGTTTTATGAACATCACGAAATTAGAACATCATGGGATTATTATGTGAATGTCAAGTCAGACATTCACGAACCATGACGACTGCTGTGAACTATGAAAAGTATTGCCAAGAATAGAGAAGCACTTTTTAATTATGATATCGACTCTGCGCTTGAGGCTGGGATCGTTCTTGCGGGACACGAGGTCAAGAGCGTGAAGCGAGGAGATGTCTCGCTCAAGGGCGCGCACGTAACGATTCATGGCAATGAGGCATTTCTCGTGAATGCCCATATTTCAGCTTACAAATATGCCGGTGAGATAAAGGGGTATGAGCCAACGCGATCAAGAAAACTACTTTTGAAAAAAGCAGAGATTTCAGGGCTGATCGGCAAATATAAAGAGCAAGGCATGGCAGTTGTGCCACTCGAAATGTATGAGAAAAAGGGATTTGTAAAGGTGAAACTCGGCATCGGCCGCGGGAAGAAGAAATATGATAAAAGAGCTACTATTCGTAAAAGAGAAGATGACAGAAAGATTTCGAGGGCTATTCGAGGAAGATCGAGATGAGAGATGAGAGAAGAGATTAAAGAAAAAATAGAAAAAGTTGTAAAAAAACTCTATCCGGAAAATCCGGTCGAGTTTAGTGTGGATTTTGCGCCAGCGAACATTGACGCGGATTTTTCGAGCAATATTGCTCTCATTCTAGCAAAAAAACTCGGTAGAAAACCAATGGAAGTTGCCGAGGAAATGGCTCGAGAACTCGGATCGCAAATAGCGGCGCCAGGTTTTTTAAATTTCAAGCTACAGCCGGAGAAATGGCATGTAGAGTTTGAGCGGATTTTGAATGAACAGAGAAAATATGGAACAAACGAGCTGAATAAAGGGAAAAAAGCTCGAGTTGAATATGTTTCCGCAAATCCCACAGGACCGATTCATATTGGAAATGCCAGAGGCGGGCCATATGGCGAGGTTATATGCAAAATCCTGGAAACGACCGGGTATAAAGTTTTGCGCGAATATCTTCACAATGATGTCGGGGGTCAAGTGGAGAAACTCGGAAAAACTATTTTGTATTGGTGCGAAAAACAACAAGACCTGGAACCTGAGTTTCCTGAAGGCGGATATCAGGGGGAATATCCGCAGGAGATTGCTAAGGCTGCTTCCAAGAAACTCGGGGAAAATTTGAATGAAAAAAATTTGTCTGAGATTGTTGCTTTCGCAATAGAGTACATTTTTTCTGAAAATCTAGAGGTCATGAAAAAGATGGGTATTGAGTTTGATTTGATAGTTAAAGAATCAGAACTGCAGATTTCAGGCAAGGTTGAAAAGGCGGTTGAAGAAGTTAAAAATAAAAAACTTGCCAAAGAAAAAGATGGGGCACTGTGGTTTGCTCCAAATGATGATTTTCTTCAGGATCGCGAAGCTGTGATTATCAAAAGCGATGGTCATCCAACATATTTTGCCTCAGATATTGCTTATCATAAAGAAAAATTTACTTCTGGTTATGATTTGGTTGTAGACATATTGGGGAGTAATCACCATGGTCATGTGCCAAAACTCCAAGCGCTGACTCGAGTTTTCGGCTTCGATCCTGAACATTTCAAAGTCTTGGTATATCAATATGTCAGGGTAAAAAAGGGTGATGAGGTAGTAAAAATGGCGAAACGTGCGGGTAATTTCATCACTGCAAAAGAAGTTTTAGATCTTGTCGGCAAAGATTCGATGATTTTCTTTTTGCTTTCTACAGCCGTAAATACACATATGGATTTTGACCTTGATCTTGCTAGGGATACATCAGATAAAAATCCAGTTTACAAGGTTCAATACGCTCACGCCAGAATACAGAGTATTCTCGTGAAATCGAAACTCGATGTAGAAAATGCAAAGTTGGAACTGATTCACTCTTCAGAAGAGTTAGGATTGATCCGGGAGCTGGCAAAGTTTCCTGAATTGGTTGAAGAAATTTCCGAAACTTTCAACGTCCACCATTTGCCTCACTATTTACTCGGTCTAGCGGAAAGATTCCACGGATTTTACGAAAAGGTCAAGGTTATTACAGATGATGAAGAGCTGACTCGTGCCCGGTTGGCTCTTGTTAGAGCGGCGCAAATAGTTCTGGCAAATGGTTTGCAGGTCATGGGCATAGAACCTTTGGAGAAGATGTGATGGTAAGCAATAAGCAGTAAGCTGGCAAACGGTAAGAATATGCGGATAGGGATAGATTTGCAAGTTTTATCAGAGCGCAGAACAGGCATAGGCAACTATGCCTTTAATCTTGTGAATGCGCTTTTGAGTCTGAACACAGCGCATGAGTGGGTTTTGTTTGCGCCCCCCTCCCTGACCCTCCCCACATGGGGGAGGGAAAAAATTGTGATTCTGCCGGAAAAGCGAATTCCTGTTTGGGATTCACAGATGAGATATGCTCGGATAATGCGGCAGGAAAAACTGGATGTATTACATGGACCGGCGAATGTGTTGCCACTGACCTACCCCTTCTTCGTCTCCCCCTTAGCATGGGGGAGAAAGAGTACTGTAATCACTTTGCATGACCTGGCGATTTACAAGCACCCGGAATGGTTTCCCCGGGGGCAGTGGTTTGCTACAAAGATTGTTGTACCGCAGTCTATAAAAAAAGCGGACAAGATTATTGTGCCATCGCAGGCCACGAAGCATGATTTACAGGAGATTTTTCAAGTGCGGGAGGATAAGATCGCAGTTATTCCGCATGGGGTGGAGGAGAGGTTTTTTCGCTCATCCGTCATTGCGAGCGCTACTCCGCGCGGCAATCCCAATGAGATTGCTTCGTCTCCCGCGAGTACGCGGTTTCCTCGCAATGACAGACGGACTAAATACATATTGTTTGTTGGTACGCTCGAGCCACGAAAAAATTTGCCAAGAATGATTGAGGCCTATCATGAGTTGTCCGCGGGATTGAAAAACGAATTTGAGCTGTGGATAGTGGGAGGGAAGGGGTGGGGGGAAAAATTTCAAATGGCAAATGTCAAATTTCAAACAGAAGGGATAAAGTTCCTGGATTATGTGAATTACGATGATCTGCCGGCGCTTTATCAAAACGCTTCACTGTTTGTTTACCCCTCGCTTTACGAGGGATTTGGACTTCCTGTGCTAGAGGCCATGGCGGGAGGAGTGCCCGTGATTACCAGTAAAGATAGCCCTATGGCAGACGTATTTACTGGTAAATTCGAAGCACGAAGCACGAAGCACGAAGCAAATTCCAATGACCAAAATCCAAAATCCAAAAATTCTTTGAATTTGGAACATTCAAATTTAGACATTGTTTCGGATTTCGATATTCGAATTTCGGATTTTCTTGTTGATCCGTATTCTGTGCAGGAGATTAGGGATGCGACGGAGAAGCTGCTAACTCACGCCGAATTGAGAGAAAAAATGGCGAAAAGAGGTAAAGAAATCGCGAAGCAATTTACCTGGGATAAAACCGCTCGTGAAACTTTGCTAATCTACGAGTCACTTATTTAAACTGTTTTATCCTGCCGGAGGCGGTTCTGGAGCAGGCGCTGGCTCTGGCGCAGGTTCGGGTGTTGGTGTTGGAGCAGGCGAAGGCGCAGGAGTTGGTTCTGGGGCCGGTTCTGGAACTGGAGTTGGTGTTGGCTCTGGTGAGGGTTCCGGCGCAGGTGTTGGTTCGGGTGTTGGTGTCGGAGCAGGCGAAGGCGCTGGAGTTGGGGTTGGAGCAGGCGGAGGAGGGGTTGGAGCTTGTTGTTGCGTGTTTGAGTTGAATGCAGATTCAAACTGATTGGGAGCTTTTACCGCCAGCGCTATCCAGTCAAACATCAGGTCAGCAGGTGATGGTTTATTGAGCTGGATGATAAATCCTTTGGTGGTCTTGCGTGCCACTGCAAATCGGATATCGTTTTCAAAGATGCTCGAGAGATCAGAATAAGCATCAAGATCAGTGACAGATTCGGTAGTCGAAGCGTTCGGTAGGGCAATCGTGGCGCTGACAATGGGCACTGCTTGGTATTCGTTTTTAAAGCTCACCTGGACGGAGGTGTCTCCTGACTTCACTACAGCGTGTCCGGCGGTATCAGAGTTGAAATACGGCCTACCGATGAACTCCACATCACTTAGGAGAGAAACCGCACCCTGAAGACTCGCGATATGATTGACGGTCAGTCCGTTGGCCACAAGCTGCGGTGTGATAATCTCAAGCCCGGCCATGACTCTATCCGTGAAAATTTGAGAGATGGCCTGCGTGGTCGAAGCAGTTGACGTCCCCGTACCGCTTTGCATACCCTCGACAAAGATATTTAGCAGCAGCTGTTCATGGAAAGATCCGGAGGGATCAAATGCTGCCAGCTCATCAGCGGAGAATAGCTCTTCCAATTTATTTCCAGTGTAATAGGAGTGCATGATCAGGGTTAAAATTTTTCCTTCCCCGGGCCCGGCAAAATTTTCCATAGCCTCCCCGATCACAGGGCCGGCTTTAGTAGCCTTCATTGCCACTCCCGGAATCGAGGAAGAGGTGAGTTTGTCACCGAGACGGATGGGGCCGTTTTCTGTGTTCACCTTTACCGGTACGCGACCTGCCAGGGCGAGAGGTTTACCAATGTCAGGCGCGTCCATGTCAGTGTTAAAAGCACGGATGAGAAACCCGGGAGCACTCGAGATCACACCCATCAAATCAGACTGATAGGGTCGCGTGCTCTTGATCACGCCCTCTGCGGTACTTGTGGCAAGAGCGACCACGTCAGCCGCTTCCACATCCGGGGCAGCGAGGACGGTTTCCGCGTAGTCTGGCGAACCGTTGGAACTACAAGCTGCTTTACAAATAAATTGCCCACTGACATCCATGGAAAACAGAGTGGTAGTCGCAGTGTTGAATTTGAGCTTATCACCAGATGTGAGACCATTCCATTGGATGTTCGAGGTGTTATTACCAAAAATCAGAGTGCCGGT
>JAHFJD010000053.1 GCA_023246055.1 Candidatus Doudnabacteria bacterium | reverse complement strand
TATTATAGCTCTTTCCACCCCCCCCCCTGCAAGCCCAAGATCTTCGTTTAAGTAAGGCTGTGATCCGGGATTGAATTTGCCCCGTTTATGAATTCTTTGTCTTTGGCTGAACCAGATAACAAAAACCTAGCTAAATAAATTCCAATGGGTTTATTCTTTCTTATTTTTATTTTCGAGATAGCCTTCGACCGCCCCGACCAATATTTTTAAACCCTCAAGAGAGTCACGGTTTAGATGAATTGTTTCTGATATTTCAGAAAACATTTCCCTAACATTTTGTTCACCAAGATAACCAAACATAACCGCGTTTCCTAAGACGTCTGCCAAATCTTTTTTTATGGACTCTCTTGATTCGGGATTGTTAGCCTGTTTATCATACATTGCCTTAAGACTTTGGACTTCTTGGGGAGTTGGCTCATGCCAAGGTTTGTCTTTTGGGTTGTCTCCAGAAGCTTTCATATTAGGCATTTGTCGATAGTTTTCATTCATAAAACATTCTTTAAAAAATTAACGCTTATATTAAATGTAAAATTCTAGTTTGGACTGCTATTTTTTTGGCGTAGAAAAGTGCTGAATCATCCGGTGGAAACGGGATTAAAAACAGCTTTTCTTCCAAGGCGGTCATTTTATCAGTTCCGGCAGAATCCCGCTGACCTGGGTTACCCGTCCCTTTATCTTCATGCATAAATTAATCCTTTCTTTAAGTCTTTATGCTTAATTTTAAAATTGTGGATAACCCAATGCTACCAGTTCTATTTTACCTTTTCCCGCCCCCCCCCTGCAAGCTATATTAAAATTCCCCGAACTATATTACAGAGGCGGGGGATGATCTGGCATGATTGCCCTTTCGCGACACAAATTCCTTCACCGTCAGCGCTCCTTGATAGGCCCGCCGGCCTTCGGCTAGAGTAAATTCCGGAACGTCGCCAGGATACCGAGTCTCCGTGTAAAAATCCGTTAAAAACTTTACATCTTCTGTCAGCTCGGCAAATTCAATATCCAGCTTTTGGCAAAGAGCAAGTAAATAATCCAACTGATGAGCTCTCTCAAATCGAACCTTGTTTAAAACCAGAAAACCTTTCAGACTTTTCTCAGCCATCTGCTGGGAATGAAAACAGATCTGGTTAACTGGACCATTTCCCTCAAGCGCTAATTCTGCCATCTGCCGATCCTCCTCGGCGTATTGCATCCATTCATTGAAAAGCTCAGTATTACCCATGAAGGACCTTGCCTCTAGTCATGATATCCTTTATAAATAAATCTCCCTTTTCCTGGCGCCGCTGGATTTCCTTGGGAGTATATACCAGTATATCCACAGGCACGCCGATACCCCAAATGGCGCTTCTGGCCTTGCGTGCCCTGTCAATTCGTTTTTCAGTGCTATCTTTGATGATAAACAAATCAACATCGCTGTCGGCTGTAGGTGTGCCCCACGCATAAGAACCGAATAAAATTATTTTCTCCGGCTGGAATTCTTCGGTAATTCTGTTACTGATATTTTTAATCATTGTATCAGAGATCATAGATAAATTATACATAAAGTAATCTAACTTGTCACTACCCGGGCTGTCTGCACGATCTGTATAGTCGGTATCTCATCTAAACCCTCCCCAGTTACGGCAAACCGAAAGCCCCGATCGCTCGGGGGGGTTGGTTTGGTTTTTGTAACCTTTTATTTCATCAATTCCAACAAAATCCCGCTGACCTGGGTTTGCTGATTTTTGTCTCCGAGTTTGAGCAAACCCGAAATACTGTCCTCCAAAACTTTTTTTCTTACAGATTCAATTTTTGCCTGCATCCCCGGTGCGTCGAGATGCTTCTTTACAGCCCCCAACAAGGCTTGTTGCTGCTGTTCTCCTGTTTGTGCGCCTATGGCGGCCAATTCCTCTTTGGTCATCAGGCCAATGACCTTTGAAAACACGCCGATTTGCTCCAGACGGTCAATATTGTCTAGGTTTTCTTTAATTTCTGCCTCGGTAAAATTCAGAGTTTGAAAAGCTTTGGTCAGCGCGCTATCAATAATTTTTTGATCTTTTGGCATAGGTGTCTAGTTTAATTGTTGTTGATGCCCAATTATGCGGGGGGTCCTTTTATTCTCTCTTTTATCATTTTTCCGAGCTTCACAGACAACGCGGCAAACGCGCCAATTTCTATTGCTAATCCACCCGCTCCCATTACACCCCCAGCTATCACTGCTTTCATAAACAACTCTTGGACTGGTTTACTAAATTCGTGAGTGGGAGCACCTGCCACCATAGCTGCAGTAAGAACGGCCGCTGCTTCTATGGCCCCCACTGTCATTAGCATTGCGCCCCCCTCCATCGCGTCCTCGGGGGTCATGTTTCTCAATCTATCCGTAACTTTTCCAAAAGCTTCTTTCAGGGCGCCTGACATTCGTGCGGTTATGCCTTTTGTAAATTCTTTTGCATTGGGAGTTCTGCCAGAGCTTTCAATCGCTGACAGAGCTTGTTCAAGCCTCTCCTCCAGATCACTCACCCGAGAGTTGAGATTTTCTATCATCTGGCCTTTTGCATCAACCGGATTTTGTTCGGTTTGTTCTTGGTTTTTATCTAACCCAGCCTCGGCCCCTTGAATCGGTTTAATTTTATCAATTTCTTCAGGGTGACCCGGTCTTTCACCTTTTTCCATAAATTAATCCTTTCTTTAAGTCTTTATGCTTAATTTTAAAATTGTGGATAACCTCATGCTACAATTATATTTTACCCTTTTCCCGCCCCCCCCCGCAAGGTCACTTGAAAATCTCTTTTTTCAGCTTCCGGGCTTCGCCCACGAAAAAATCCTTCCACTCGCTGTGGTTGATTTTTTTGAGCATACGCGGATAGTCCGAAGTCTCCGCTGCCTGGGTGAGTCTCACGCCAAATTGCACCGGATCAATATGCCAGTCAAATTTGGCTTTGGCTTTCAGGATCAAATCGTTCAGAGAAAATTTCTCTTGACGCAAAATAAAATAGATATCAATGAAGTCCCGCGCCCGGGGTTTCATAAAAATCGTGTGCACTTTATTGACCGCAATGTCCAAAATGCTGTCGACCGATAAATTTTTATACTTCAGTCCCTTCTCTATGCGGGGGAAAGGATAGTAGTTGAAATCCACTTTCAAAATATTATTTTTGGAAAAATAAAGCTGAAAAGAGTGGAGTCCTAAAAAATTGTTATAATCAACTTTTTGAATCCGCAACTTTTTTTGTACTTTTTTAACAAACGACGAAATCGAAGGAAGGTAAATCTCTTCCTCACTAAATAGATCAATATCTTCGGAAAGGCGATGATGTAAATAAAAAGCAGAGAGCGGTGTTCCACCGGTAAAATAAAAACTGCGACACAGGTATTTTTCTTCCGCTACAACTGCCAAAAAGCTCTTTTGTTCCGGCGTCAATATCCCAGCTGCGTCAATGGCTATTTTTTCGGCCATAATAAAAATTTCAAATAAGCTTTTTTAGCCGGGTCCAAAAAGAGTTTATCCCAGTGTTTCTTAAGCAATTTTTTGTCGAGTTTTTCTCCCCCCAAGCCCCAATTTATCATCTGCTCCAGTCGCCAGATTTGATAGCCTTCCGGGTCCGCTTTTTTGAATTGTTTTTCGTCGACAGACCAGTTGTACATATCAATATTATATCAAAATTTCACTCCCTTGTCACCCTCAAATTCATAAAAAAACGGCGGCATCCACAGAGTGAACGCCGCCCGAAAGCGATTTCCGGAAATATTGCTTACTCATTCAGATCCGGAATCTGAAATGAAACCCCTCGTTTAGAAGAGGCGAATTTTTTCAGACCTTTCGAGGGGCAGACACGCTATCGGAATGCCTCGCGAAAGGGAGAGTAACTCTCCCAGTAAATGTCGAAATTTGCCGCTTGCGAAGGGTATTTTGCTTTCGCGGCTTCAACGAGCTGCAGTAATTCCTCCGGGACTACAGTCGTTGCTCGCATTTTAATACCTTCGTATTCTCTGACCACCATCTCAGCTTCGCGTTCGGTCAGAGCGCCAGCGGTGAGGTTCGAGTGGATATTGCTCAGCAAATCCCGACCCCACGTGCGAAGCAAGCTCGAGGCACTGTTAATATTGAGCTTATTTTGGAAAAGCTCGTCCATCAGTGCCTGCGTTACTCGCTCGTTCTCCTCGGCAAGCGCTTTCTTCAGAGCTGACGTCAACATTGCCCGTTTTTGCGCGTAAATTGTATACCCCGCAAACTCGTCCTTTACCATGCCGAGATGGCGATCCATTTCCGCCATCTCGTGCTCCCGCAATACTTTAACGAGTTTCTCCAGAGCCTCGGTCTGTTTCTTGAGTTCATTAAGAGCGGGGGTCGTCTTGGCCCCCTTTACCGAGCCGTCTTGTTGCGCAAATGCCGGCACTGTAAACGCCAGCGCAAATACAAAAAACGCAAATCTGAACATCTTTCCTCCTTGGCCGCGTAACCTCCCTTGGGAGATTACGATTACCGGCACAGAACTGAACACAAAATGCCCAATTCTCTGGCGGTAAGATTGTTTAGCACATACAATAGCATAGATAAGGGGTTTTGTCAATGTTTTTAGTTTAGTTGTTTTTCTTAAAAAAAAGCCCCAGAGTGGTGGTTGGTCACACTGGGGGCCTATGTCATGGAAAAGTTAGCGGGGAAGTTGGGGCAGAGGGAGCATGCCCTCAACTGAAAGGTCTCGGTACACGGCCGGGAAGCTTTGGATGTCACCGGCTTCCTTTAGTTTGCGCACCCTTTCCAGGCTCATGATTTTGCTCACGCGGTCAGCGATTATGAACCGAAAAGACCGTTCCGCGTTTCTCCTTTTTGCGGTGTGAGGTTGACTTTGGGAGCAGCATTTCCAAAATTTCGAATGTTAATTGCTGCCCCAGGTTTGTTATGCTATACAGATGTCTCCGGGGTCTGCCCGCTTTCTGGGGCTCGACCTCCTCCCAACGTTCCTGCAACAGTCCGCGTTGGGCTAAAACCCGCAAAACCGGGTATAAGGTTCCAGATGGAACCTTGAACTTTCGAATGAATTCGGTTCCGGCATGCTCGGATCCATCCGTCATAGCGTTCAGGATGATAAAAGCATGAATGGATAAGCTTCGGATATTAGTCTTTTTCACGATCATTTTTTCCTCCTCGAAAATTTTGTTCGCTAGCTAATCTCGCGGTCGTGAAATATTTACGAACAGGGAACTGAACACAAAATGCCCAATTCTCTGGCGGTAAGATTGTAAAAATTTGGCGGGAGGAAACATCTAACTTGCAGATGTTTCCTCCCGCACTGATGCATCACCCCTCCACATTATATTTCTTTCGTAAAATGTGTACATGCTGCGATAAGCAGCAGGCCCACCCCAATCCCGATGAGCAACGGGTAGATCCCCGTAACTTCCGGCAACGGCAAGGACCTGTTATATTCCACCGCTTTACGTACGATGGAAAAGGCAGAGAGCGTGTATAGTAGCCAGAAAAACCCTTTTGGGAACTTAACCAACAAGTCCCCTATGGTAAGGACCACGAGGCCAGCAAGGGACACAATCATCCCTATGTTGACCATGATTGAATTTTCCATCGTCCTCCTTCTTTCCTGCGTCCGCGTCCTTACCGGACTGCGGACTTACAAACAGGGAACTGAACACAAAATGTCCAATTCTCTGACGGTAAGTAAGATTGTAGAAAATTTGGCGGGAGGAAACATCTAATACTTCAGATGTCCTCCTCCCACACGATGTTTGCGGGTCATGCCTGTTCCTGTTTTTTAGGTGCTGGAAGTTCCGGCAAGAGCTTTTCCCATTTGCGCCTTTCGAGACGCACGCCCACCTCAATCCAGATAGGGCTTGCCGCCATCGCCCCTGCAAACAGGAAAAATAGAGGCTGGTATGGGTCGAGTATCGAGAAAGCTAACATGATCATGCCTACGCCGAAGCTGGTCCAAAGCCAAGGATCCAGCTTTTTTTGCTCACGCAGTAAAAAAATCGGGAGAATGAGCATGAAACTGATCGTCTGAATGGCGACCAGCCAACTGAAATCGGGAGCAAAAAAGGCGTAAGGAACAAGAAGCGTTATTATAAACGCTTCCACCGCTATCAAATAGTACAACACATCTTCCTCCTTGGCCGCGTAACCTCCCTTGGGAGATTACGATTACCGGCACAGAGCCAGGCACCTGAATGCCCAATTCTCTGACGGTAAGATTTTTAAGAAAGTCGGCGGGAGGAAAACATCGGTGAAAAATGATATTTCCTCCTCCCGCCGGTAGCTTATTTAAAGTTGCGGAGCTCTTGGACGAACTTTAGTGGATCGTCCGAAAAATGCATTTTTTCCATCAAACGCTCTATTGGTCCGCCCTGAATACCGTTCAGTTTTTTGCTTCGTTGGAGAGCAAGAAACAACCAGTCTGACCTGTCAGTCCTCACTAAACTTTCCGGGTGGGTGAGAATGGCGGCGAGGATCGCCCCAATCTCCTGATTGTTTTTGGCCCAGATAAGGCGGCCAATGAGCGTGTCGAGAGATTGTTCTGTCAATGCTTCGGTGTTCTCCGGTTGAGGCAAAGAACCGCAGGTTTGCCAATCCCTCTCCGACATTCGCAGGATGATTCCGTATTTGTCGCCGTCAGTGGCTTCTTCAATTGTCGGTGGTTTTTTCTGATTGTCCAACAAAATCCTGATCCGTCCTTCGTCCATGCGGACCTTTCGACTGAAGGTCATGAAGTCGCCTTGACTTATAGTCATAAAGACGAGCTTTTCTACGGCACCCTCTTTCAGAATTACAAAATAAGGGCCGCAGTCTTCTTGGGATTCACCCACGACATATGGCACGCCCACTATGTAGAATAGCCGGTGCATTGCGTAAATGTCGAGGTCGGTGATGCGGGCCAGTTGCCATTCCTGCTGGGCGAAAGCCGGTAACGTGAACGACACACTTAACAGCACGAACATGGTCAATTTGATGAAACTCATTTTAACTCCTCCTCTTTTCTGCCTGCCGCGTCATCAAGGACGCGGACTTACAAGCAGGGAACCAGGCACCTGAATGCCCAATTCTCTGACGGTAAGATTTAACGACTAACAATAGCATACAAACCCGTTTGTGTCAAGGTT
>JAHFJD010000052.1 GCA_023246055.1 Candidatus Doudnabacteria bacterium | reverse complement strand
CACGACAGGGGTTGCGCTCGTTCTGCCACTTAAGGCAACATCTCACGACACGAGCTGACGACAACCGTGCAGCACCTGTGACCCACCCTCGAAGGCGACGCTATCTCTAGCGCTTGCAGGCCCATGTCAAAGCCAGGTAAGGTTCCTCGCTTATCGTCGAATTGAACCACATGCTCCACCGCTTGTGCGGATCCCCGTCAATTCCTTTGAGTTTTAGTCTTGCGACCGTACTCCCCAGGCGGCTGACTTAACGCGTTAGCTTCGGCGCGAAAGAGGGTCGATACTCTCTCGTGCCTAGTCAGCATCGTTTACAGCGTGGATTACTGGGGTATCTAATCCCATTCACTCCCCACGCTTTCGTCCTAGCAGTGTCAGGAAACACCCAGAAGCCTGCCTTCGCTATCGGTATTCCGAACGATATCAACGCATTTCACTGCTACACCGTTCGTTCTAGCTTCCTCTTTGTTCCTCAAGCTCGAGAGTTTGCAAGGCGGTTCAGGAGTTGAGCCCCTGAATTTAACCACACACTTTTCGAGCCACCTATCGGCACGCTTTACGCCCAATGATTCCGGATAACGCTTGAGGTCTCTGTATTACCGCTGCTGCTGGCACAGAGTAAGCAACCTCTTATTCGTAGGGTACCGTCAGAAATTCTTCCCCTACAAAAGCGGTTTACAACCCGAAGGCCTTCATCCCGCACGCGGCGTCGCTGGATCAGGGTTTCCCCCATTGTCCAAAATTCCCTACTGCTGCCTCCCGTAGGAGTATGGGCCGTGTCGCAGTCCCATTGTGGCTGATCATCCTCTCAGACCAGCTACCCGTCATCGCCTTGGTGAGCCGTTACCTCACCAACTAGCTGATAGGCCACAGGCCTCGTCTCTGGCGCATTGCTGCTTTGCCCCGTGAGATAATTTTCATATCTCATGGGGCACATGGAGAATTATCCAACCTTTCGGCTGGTTATGCTCCACCAAAGAGAAGTACCTATGTATTACTCACCCGTTCGCGACGAATGGAAGTGAGAGATGGGAAATTAGAAGTGAGATTATTTCCAATTTTGTCTAAGCTGGTAAATTTGTTTACCAACAATATTGTATTTCGCAATTATCATTTGTGCAGTCGCAGATTTAACAAACTCAACATTTCTGGCATCTTCTAAATGGCTGATTGTCTCATTGCAAGACCCCAGCGCTCGGGTAAGATACATTTTGAATTCTGCTACCGAACGACCGTATCCTTCGGCGATATCTGAATGGATAGCATTAGCGGACCGACAAGTTTGGTCTGCCAATGATTTTCCTTCTCTCGGATAAGTCTTTGTTAATCGCATAACAATTGGATATAGTTTTTTGGAATTGCGATAAACAATAAGGTCAGAGAATGATTTAATCATATCTTCATTCTACCATGTTTATCCTTTCCAACTTCCAATCTCTCATCTCCCACATCCACTCGTTCCACTTGCATGTATAAGGCACGCCGCCAGCGTTCATCCTGAGCCAGGATCAAACTCTTAATGAATTTGTCCAGTTCATAAATGAAACTGAACGTTTGCCCGCCTGCCAGACGCTTGAGCGTCAGCGATTGCGGGCAGGCAAATTTATTTTTGACAGGCTTTAATTTGCAAATTGCCTGCCCCGATCAAGATCGGGGAATTGACGTACTATTGTCACCTCTAACTCTCCGCGTTCGTCCGCGTTTAATCCGCGGCAGTCCGCGAGTTGCCAAAGGCAACTGATTCCTATCACTATTCAATTGTCAAAGATCTGGTCCGACAAGTCGGACGCGGGAGATTGCGAGCGGATTTTCCAACTTCCAATCTCTCACCTCTAACTTCCCAAATAAAAAACACGCTTCCGGCAATGCGTGTCATATCCCTCTACACACACTATTTTTTCGAAATTTCTGGTGTTTTGTCTCCTTTGGCCCTGTTTTGACGAGAGCCTTTGTCAAAAAGCTTAATGATTAGTCTAATATAATTTTACCTCTATCATAGATTGTTTGTCAAGCGCTTGACATATAGATGTAAAATTTATATAGTAATAAGCTAATTTTCCGTTCCTATTTTGTCTCGCGGAACGTAAAAGATTATGATTAATGACTGGCCTTTTGCAAAGAGCTAGAGTGCTATAAACAGTTACTATGGACCAGAACTCAAAACCACAAATTTTCGACAGTATCAATAAAGCTAGCCGAATCCTCATCGCCCTTCCCGGCAATTCCAATGGAGACGCTCTGGGGGCAGGACTCGCGCTCTATATCTTTTTGGGCAAGCTCGACAAAGAGGTTGAAATTGTAACAGCCGGCAGAAATCTGGAACAATTTGCATTCTTGCCACGCATATCTGAAATAAAACATGAGCTCGAAGTCATGCAAAGCTTTGTCATTTCTGTCTCGACCAAGGATGCTAAACTCGAAGAACTTTCTTATGAAGTCAAACCGGACCGGGTCGACATTTTTTTGAAACCCAAAGCAAGTAAATATTCCGCCACTGACGTGAGTTTCCGTAGCGGCCGTTTTCCTTATGATCTGATTATTGTTCTGCAAACGCCATCCTTGCAGAACCTGGGAGAAATTTATGATCGCAATACTGATCTGTTTTTTGAGACTCCTATCATCAATATCGACCACCATCCGGGCAATGAATATTTTGGGCAGATCAATTATGTGGATTTGACCGCCACCTCGACAGCCGAGATTGTGAGCTTGCTAATCGAAGAATTTGAGAGCGGGCTCATGGATGAGCAAATCGCGACTAGTCTACTGACTGGCATCATTGTGGAAACCAATAGTTTTCAACATGCCAAAACCACTCCCCGGGCCTTTCTCAAAGCCTCACAGCTCATCGCCCAGGGCGGCCATCACCAGGATATCATCCGACAACTATACAAAACAAAAAGCATCAGCATGCTTAAATTGTGGGGTCGGGCTCTGGCGCGCCTGCGTGAATTGCCTGACCTCAACCTCGTCTACTCGCTGGTGAATTTTGCTGACATCGAAAAAACCGCCAGTCGCCAGGAAGATATCTCTGGGGTCATGAAAGAGTTAGTTGCAAATCTAACTGGCGTAAAAATAATCCTTTTTTTGGCGGAGACGTCGCCTCGTGAAATCATTGGCTATATTTATCTCCACCCGGATATTAACCGAGAGGTTGTGTCGTCCGCGCTGGGTGTCCAGATGCTCAATGGCGCCTTGGGTAAAATCACTGCTTCCGGCGTGAATTTGCTTGATATCGAAAAGGACTTTTTGGAGAAGCTTGATAGGATAAAAAAACAAATTAGCAAACCATAAAGCTTTTGGCTATAATAATTTCATGGATAAAAAAACAAAAAACACGGATGACAAAGCAGAAAAAATAAAAGAGGTTTTCAAGGATCTCGACCTGAAGTTCCAGGAACAGGAAACCGAACGGCGCGCCAAAGCTGCTGGGTTTGCTTACTTTGATTTACGAAATTTCCCAATTGACGAAAATAATCTCATCCTCGTCCCCAAAGAACAGGCAATCGCAGCCCAAGCGGTGGCATTTTATCTAGAAGGTCAAAACCTCAAGATGGGACTAGTTGAGCCAGAAAATCAAACAGCGATCCAGCTCATCAATACTCTTGAAAAAGATAAGTATCAGATTGAGAAGTATCTTGTATCCAAAACCGGACTCGACTATGCACTATCTCAATACCACCGGGTGATGACAGCCGCGCCGACGCACAATAAGGATATTGAGATCAGAACAAATCCCAAAGCTCTTGAAAGTTTAAAAGCCATAGGCAAGGATGATAAAATCCCGGAAACTACCGAAGTTTTGAGCCTCATCATGGAAGCGGCGCTCATCGCCGGCAGTTCTGATATTCACCTTGAGCCTATCAAACACTCGCTAAACATTCGATTTCGCATCGATGGAGTATTGCAGGAAATTGCCACTTTACCCCTACCCCTTTACATACATTTGCTGTCGCGCCTCAAACTTGCGGCCAATCTAAAACTCAACGTCACCAATGTACCGCAGGATGGAAGATTCAGTGTGATCAAAACCGGCAAACCCATAGATCTGCGCGTTTCCGTATTGCCTTCGGCTTACGGCGAATCTGTGGTCATGAGGATTCTTGGCACCGAAGGAGTTAGTGTCGAGATAGAGAAACTCGGATTGTCGACAAGGGATTTCTCGCTCCTCAAGCGTGAGCTTGATAAACCGAACGGCATGATCCTAACGACAGGCCCAACAGGCAGTGGCAAGACTACCACACTGTATGCTTTCCTGCGCTATTTAAACCGCGGCGGGGTGAAAATCATCACGTTAGAAGATCCTGTTGAGTACAAGATTGAAAGCATTACCCAAACCCCGATCGATCACAACGCAGGCATGGACTTTGCCTCCGGCCTGCGGTCCATCCTCCGCCAAGACCCGGATATCGTGATGGTTGGGGAAATCCGCGATTACGAAACCGCGGAGACAGCGGCGCAAGGAGCGCTCACCGGACACGTCGTGCTTTCTACCCTGCATACCAATGATGCGGCCGGGGCCATCCCCCGGCTCCTGGATCTGGGAGTCAAAGCCGTGACACTAGCTCCAGCTCTCAACGCCCTAATCGCCCAGCGGCTGCTCCGAAAAATTTGCCAGCAATGCAAGGAAATTTACAAACCAAATGGCGAGGAGTTAAAGCGTGTTAAACAAGCGCTAAGCGATTTGCCGGAGGGGCAGATACCTAAAAATTATGTATTCTACCGGAGCCCTGGCTGCGCCGCTTGCCACAATCTCGGATACAAAGGACGAATCGGGGTGTTCGAGGTGTTTGCTGTCGAAGCAGCCATCGAGAAATTGATTTACGAGGGAGCCTCGAGTCAGGAAATCAAGAAAGCCGCCGTCGCCACGGGAATGACCACCATGCAACAGGACAGTATCCTCAAAGCTCTGCAAGGTCTCACGGATCTAAGCGAAGTCTGGCGCGCGACCGAGGAATAAAATTTAGTTTCCTCCGAAAAACATGGAGCGGTACGACCTGACTGTCAGGGTTGACTTTTTCGAATTTTCGTAGTAGATTGAACTGCTACGTTTCACTGTAGCATCACTCGCCAGCAAGCGGCGTGTAGAACAATAGCTTGCAAGGGAAGTAGGTAGCAATTCTCAAAGACCGAACCCGAAAAAGAAAAAGGAGGCAGTTGTGAGAGTGATCGTTGAGGTTTTGGACGAGAACGAGGTGGCTGGGGTTCTAAAAGGCAAGCTGGATGTGGAACAGTCGAATTTTCCTTTTCTGAGAATCACGTCGCGCGGGGCATCAAGAATTATTGGCGCAGTGCTCTCAACTCCAGAAAGCCGGAACTTGAAGAGTGTCGATTCAATCTTTTGTCTGTCCGGGCCAAGCATGTTTTTTCCCAATCAGCGTTTGTGGCTTTGCGGCAGGTTTGAAGGAACAGAACGTTTTTTAAGCTTCGACATTTCTGAATCAGGATTGAAGATTCCTGCTATGGAAGAATGGGTCACCATGCTCGGGGCTCTGGTTATGAGCAATAATCGCATCAGTCTTGATGTGATCGGGCCTGGTCATATCGCGAGCTGGTTCTGCTTGGCAGGACTGAACAAAACAGTTGACGCAGAGTTTACGCGAAATTTTCTAGGAGAATTGATTTTTGCCAAAAAATTCGTGGATACCCTGAAAGACGTCGTGTCAAAGCTACCGATGGATAGCGAAACCAGAACCCTCAGCGTCCTTTCCATGGCGAAACAGTTGTGGACTTACGTCCCACTCGACGGCATGCTGGAGAAAGTTCACCTCGAGTAATACAATTAACAGCCGTCACCCCCAAGGACCGTTCCCCGTGTCCTTGGGGGTTATTTTTTCTGAATTTGCACTTCCCCAATTTGCACAATTTGTTTATCTAAATTATCATATACCCATAGGATTCACGGCCGTGAATCCTATGGGTTGTAAATTTCTATGAATAAAACCCTTAGGCGAATATTAAACGGGGCTGGGAGCCTGGCACGCGATATTATCGAATACCTTCGCGAAGCGCATGAAATGAATGCGGAGGTTTGTTTTTCGGCAACATTTGGGGCGCGACCGGGACGGGGATATTATAAGAAACAATCAGTATATAATACATTTGCGCGATTACACAGGCAGGGATATTTGAAAAGAGAGAAACGTGCTGGCAAGGTGTTCTACAAACTTCCTGAGGTCGTCCGAAAAGAATTGCAAGTATTTGACAGGTTGTCGTTGAGGCATCGGTCTAGCGCCAGTTGGGATCGCAGATGGAGACTCGTCTCATTTGATATTCCTGAGACGCAAAGAAAATATCGAGATACTTTGAGATGGAAACTAAAAAGGTTAGGTTTGAAGCAGTTTCAGCAAAGTATTTGGGTCACGCCTTATCCCTTGGAAGATAATTTTCAGCAGATTATAGTCGAAGGTGGACTTCAAAATTGCGTGCTAATTATTGACACGGATCGGATTCCAAACGCATCGAAATGGAAACGGCATTTTCGACTCATTCGTAACCCATAGACTTCACGGCCGTGAAGTCTATGGGTAGTTAAATTGTGATAATATGACTAACTATGTGGAAAGATAAAGAAGGACAAAAAAAAGACATTCTGTTGCTCGTGGATGGGAACGCACTCATCCATCGCGGCTTTCACGCGATCCCGCATTTGTCCACCAAATCAGGGGAGCCGACAAATGGAGTTTATGGATTTGTGACCTTGTTTTTACGCGCTCTCAAAGAACTGCGGCCGCGGTATGTGGCAGTGGCTTTTGATCTGCCCGGCAAAACCTTTCGAGACGAGTTATACGAACCATATAAAGCGCACCGGGTGGCCGCTCCCGCGGAGCTTTATGCACAAATTCCGCGCGTCAAAGAGGTGGTGCGGGCTTTTAACATGCCAATTTTTGAACTCGAGGGTTATGAGGCTGACGACCTCATTGGTTCTCTGGCAGAGCTTGGCAAAAATGAAAAGAATCTCGAAGTGGTGATTTTGACTGGGGATCTTGATACCTTACAACTCGTGGACGGGGGCGTAAAAGTGTTTGCCCCCAAAAAAGGGCTAAGTGAAACCATGATCTATGACCGGCAAGCTGTTTCAGACAGATATTGTTTAGAGCCAGAGCAAA
>JAHFJD010000020.1 GCA_023246055.1 Candidatus Doudnabacteria bacterium | reverse complement strand
GCTAAAATGTCAGAATTTAGGCTGCAAACTTTTCAAAAGGCTCATCGATGCTCTGGCATCGCTTCCGCTTTTTTCAAAGTTTTCGCTCAAAATTCTGAACATTTTATCTCAAAAGCAAGTTATTCAACAGGCTCTGAGGCAAAAAACGCGGATTACCTAAAACCTGCGAGGTACGCCGCACCATTTGTATTTTGATGACACTATGATTTCCGAGGCCAATCGCAAACTCCTCCAAGTCAACCCGCCGCTTCGAACCCGAGAGGACAAGGCGGCCTCGGTCCGAGGACTGAAATCAGGCGAGATTGATTTTCTGGTACGATTCGCAAGGCAGAGCTCAAAACCAAATGCGCCTGGTCACCGTTTGAGGGGCTGACGTTTCCGGGTAGAGTCACGCATACGATAGTGAGAGGGAAGGTTTATGAAAAAAATTAACCTAATTGCTCTAATTTCTAAACAAATCCCAAATCCCAATTGGTCATTAGATATTGGTGCTTATTTAGGTCAATTAGAAATTAGAATAATTAGAAATTCATGATAGGTCGTTTGATTTTAAAAGATAATTCCGAATTCACAGGCACAAGCTTTGGCGCTCGGAGGTCAGCCTCCGGCGAGGTTGTGTTTGCCACAGGCATGGTTGGATATCCAGAGAGCCTCACTGATCCGTCCTACCAGGGACAGATTTTGGTTCTTACCTATCCTCTTGTTGGCAATTACGGTGTGCCGGAAAAGCGATTTTGGGAATCTGATTCTATCAAAGTTTCCGGCCTGATTGTCTCCGATTACATTGATACTCCATCGCATTATTCCAGCAAACGGACTCTTGGCCAGTGGTTGGCCGCTGAAAACATTCCGGCACTGGAGATCAAGGATACGAGGGCGCTGACCCAGAAACTCCGCGAGCAGGGAGTGATGCTTGGCAGAATAGAATTCGGAAATTCATCACCCTCCCCCAACCCCTCCCCTCAAGGGAGGGGAAAACAGATCATTCCTCCCCCTCGAGGGGGGAGGTTAGGTGGGGGTGACTTCGAAGACCCCAATGAGCGCAACCTGGTGGCTGAGGTGTCCACCCGCCTCATTCGGCGGGCAGGCGAAGGTAGGAAAAAAGTGGTGCTGATAGATTGCGGAGTGAAGCAAAATATTATTCGCGAATTAGTTAGGCGAAAAGTGCAGATCACAGTGGTTCCTTGGGATTATGATGTGTTTACCAAAAAAATAAAATTTGATGGCATAGTTATTTCCAATGGACCAGGTGATCCGAAAATGGTGCGTGACACTATTGCCACAGTAAAAATCGCGTTCGTGAAAAAGATTCCGATTTTGGGCATTTGTCTTGGCAACCAAATTTTGACGCTTGCAGCCGGCGGCGACACTTACAAACTCAAATTTGGTCATCGCGGGCAAAATCACGGCGCGATATTGGTGGGTACTAAGCGCGCGTTTCTCACCACGCAAAACCACGGCTTCGCGGTGCGCAAAATCCCGCGCGGGTTTCGCGCCTGGTTTGTAAATGCCAATGATCGCACGAATGAGGGGATTATCCACAAATCTCTGCCATTTATGTCTGTGCAGTTTCACCCCGAATCCCACCCCGGCCCACTGGACACAGGCTGGATCTTTGATGAGTTTTTGAAAAAAATTTAGTTATAACGCAACAACCATGACCGAAGAAACAAATCTATATGAATTACCTAAAAATTTACCAGTGCCGATAGATGATGGAGACTGTGATCATTTGGTTGGAAAGAGGCTTCCAGATATTTCTTTAAGGTCTACAGTCAGAGAGGAAATTAATTTATCTCAAATCAAAGATCTTTGGGTTGTAATATATTTTTATCCGATGATCGGAGTTCCGGGGGTTGCATTACCAAATAATTGGGATCAGATTCCAGGTGCAAGAGGTTGTACCCCTCAAAGCTGTTTATTTCGCGATCTTTACGGAAAATTCATCCAACAAAATGCAGTCCTGTATGGTGTTAGTGTTCAATCTACCCCAACCCAACATGAAAGCAAGACCCGACTTGACCTTCCCTTTGATTTACTGAGCGACCCCGAGCTTAAAATGGGGCATTTTTTAAAGCTCCCTACATTTAAAGTTAATTCGCAAGAATTTTTTAAACGAGTCACTGTTGTTGTTAAGAATGGCGTAATTAAAAAAGTTTTTTATCCGATATTCCCTCCGACAAAAAATCCTCAAGAAGTTTTAGATTGGCTTCAATTAGTAAATACTAAAGTGTGAAAAGTATATATAAAAAAATTTTAGTTCTGGGTTCAGGAGCGCTGAAAATCGGCGAGGCTGGGGAGTTTGATTATTCTGGGAGCCAGGCCATGAAAGCCCTCAAAGAGGAGGGGATCAAGATTGTGCTCGTGAACCCGAACATCGCCACGATTCAGACGTCCCCGCTTTTGGCCGATGAAATTTATTTTCTGCCCGTAACCCCGTATTTTGTGGAAAAGGTCATTGCCAAAGAACGGCCGGATGGGATTTTGCTCTCCTTTGGCGGGCAGACTGCGCTCAACTGCGGACTTGCTCTTCACCGCAAAGGCATACTGCGGAAATGCAAAGTCAAAGTCCTCGGTACACCGATCGAAGCCATCGTGCTGACTGAAGATCGGCAGAAATTTGCCAATCACCTCAAGAAGCTCAATATTTCCGTGCCCAAAAGCGGGACCGCCACAAACCTTCCAGAGGCAGTGAAGATTGCGAAGCGCATCGGTTATCCGGTAATGATCAGAGCCGCTTATGCTCTCGGCGGGCAAAAATCAGGGGTTGCCAGAAATCGCGCAGAGCTTGAGAATCTGGCTTCGGGCGCTCTCGCCATTTCTCCCCAGATTCTCGTGGAAAAATATTTACATCACTATAAAGAGATAGAGTATGAGGTCGTCCGTGATCAATATGATAACTGCGTTACAGTCTGCAACATGGAAAATCTAGACCCCTTGGGGATTCATACTGGAGATTCGATTGTGGTGGCGCCCAGCCAGACCCTCACGAATGACGAATATCATCTGCTGCGTGAGGCTTCGATAAAAATCGTGCGCAGTCTCGGAATCGTGGGCGAGTGTAATGTGCAATATGCGGTTAACCCCGTTAGAAGCAGGTCGCCCCAAGGCGGCCGTAGCCGCGCCAGAAGCGGGGCGGCTTCTAACGGGGTGAATTTGGAGGTGATAGAGGTCAATGCCAGGCTGTCTCGATCTTCCGCGCTCGCTTCCAAAGCCACAGGTTATCCGCTGGCATACGTTGCTGCAAAACTCGCCCTTGGAAAATCCCTTCTTGAAGTGCAAAACCGAGTCACAGGGGTGACGAAAAGCTTTTTTGAACCAGCGCTCGATTATGTGGTGGTGAAAATCCCGCGCTGGGATCTCGAAAAATTCCGCGGCGCAGAAGAGAGGATCGGCAGCGCTATGAAGAGCGTTGGGGAGGTGATGGCCATTGGCCGGACGTTTGAGGAAGCGCTTCAGAAGGCTGTACGCATGCTGGGTACCAGAGCGAGCGGAGTCACAGAAAACCATTTTCCCAAGGATAAAACTTCATTTCTGTACTATTTGGAAACCCCTACGCCGAAGCGGCTATTTGCCCTGGCCGAGGGATTGCGCCGAAAAATATCCATCAAAGATATTTACAAACTCACCGGAGTCGACCCGTGGTTTTTGTACCGGATACGGGAGATCGTGCGGGCGGAAATTGAGCTGCAAGATTCCCCTCCTAGTGAGGAGGGGTTAGGGGTGGTTATACTACGGAAATTAAAACAACTCGGCTTCTCTGATAAGCGAATTGGCGATCTCGTGGGCCAGCCAGAGGCGGAAATCAGAGATCGTCGTCACGAGTTGGGGATTCGTCCGTCCGTGTTCCAAATCGACACTCTGGCCGGCGAGGTTCCGGCCAAAACTAATTATCTTTACCTGACCTACAACGGCTCTCACCACGACACTAAAGGCTTAGGCAAGCAAAGCGTGATTGTTTTGGGGTCTGGGCCGTACCATATCGGTTCCTCGGTCGAATTTGACTGGTCGGCGGTGCATACTGCTCTGGCTCTGAAAAACTATGGGCGCAAATCCGTGATTATCAACTGCACTCCCGAAACAGTGTCCACAGATTATGACATGTCAGAGAGACTTTATTTTGATGAGTTGTCGTTTGAAACAGTTTCCGAGATTTATGATTTTGAAAACCCGGAAGGTTTGGTGGTATCGGTAGGCGGACAGGTTCCAAATAACCTGGCAGGCGAGCTTTCTGAATCTGGTGTGAAAATTTTGGGAACCACAGCCGCCAACATTGACCGCGCCGAGGATCGCAATAAATTTTCTTCTCTACTCGACAGCCTCCAGGTCCTGCAGCCTGCTTGGAAAAGTTTTACCGACATGGATGAGGCCAAAAAATTTGCAACTTCGGTAAAATATCCAGTTTTGGTGCGACCCTCCTACGTGCTTTCCGGAAGCGCGATGTCGGTGTGTTACAACGAATGGGAGCTGGGGCTGTTTGTGGAGAAAGCCACCACCCTGAACAGAACCCACCCGGTGATCATCTCTAAATTTTTTACCGAAGCCCGTGAGATTGAGTTTGACGCTGTGGCGCAAAACGGCCAGATCCAGGTTTTCGCCATCTCGGAGCACATTGAAAACGCGGGCGTGCATTCCGGCGATGCGACGATTGTTTACCCAACTCAGCGCGTGTATTCCTCCACTGAACAGCGCATTCAAAGAGTGGCCCGGGATTTAGCTAGAGAGCTCTCAATTACGGGACCATTCAATATCCAATTCCTGGTCAAAGATAGCCGCGTGTATGTGATCGAGGCCAATCTGCGGGCCTCGCGGACCTTTCCTCTACTCTCGAAAGCCACTGGCGTGAATTTTGCTGAGACTATTGTGGCTTCGTTTTACGGCAAATCCCGGCCGCGATTCATACCATATCCAAAATCAGTGGTGGTGAAATCGCCGCAGTTCTCGTTTGCTAGGCTGGCGGGAGCGGATCCGCTGCTGCATGTGGAAATGGCCTCGACCGGCGAGGTTGCCTGTTTTGGCGAGACTGTCGAGGAAGCGCTGCTCAAAAGCATTTATGCGAGCGTCCCGCTGTCAGAGAAAAAAGCTGCGTTGTTGTCTTTGGGCGGCATAATCAACAAGAAAAAGTTTTTGGAGCAAGCCCGCCTGTTGGCCAGGTTTGGTTATAAGATTTATGCTACAAATACGACCTGTGATTTCCTAACTGAAAACAGGATTGTTTGCTCCAAGGTTTACAAAGTGCGGGAAAGTAAAAAGTTCAATGTGTTGGAATTTATTCAGCGCAAAAAGATCGCTTTTGTGGTCAACCTCACCGCACGCAGTCCCGAGGAAGAGCGCACGCTATCGCCGAAAATCACGGACGGGCAGCTCATCCGCCGGGCGGCGGTGGACAACAACATTCCGCTCATCACTGACCTCCACCTGGCCCGCGCGTTCGTCAAAGCCCTAACCACATATAAGCTTGAAGATTTAAAAATTAAACCCTGGTCCGCCTACCGCGGCCAGAATTTGCTATAAGCCGAAGCCTTGACAGTCTGTATTACTTTGTGTATTATAAGTATAGTAAAAGTAATACTTGTTTTCAGATGAAAACCGCTACTATAAATTTGAAAACTGAAACCGAGCTCAAGCGGCGGGCGGAGCAGTTTGCCAAAAATACCGGCATGAGCTTGTCTGACGTGGTAAATCTGTCGCTTCGCGAAACGTTGAACCGGGGACGGATTGTCGTGGAAGAGCCCCTCATTCCCAATGTGCGCACTGCCAGAGAGCTGGCGCGCGCCGTCCGGGACGCGAAGCGGGGGAGGAATGTATCCAAAGCTTTCTCCTCGACCAGGGAAATGGATGAGTATCTTGATAGATTGTAAAACCTATGCGTTTGCTGACGGCCAGGAGCTTTGATAAGGACTATGCCAAACTGTCCGAGAAGGTAAAGCAGAAATTCAAACAGAGAAGGAATTTGTTTTTAGAGAACGAGTTTCATCCGCTTTTGAATAATCATCCGCTGTCGGGCGAATTTGAAGGATGCTGGAGCTTCAACGTTACCGGGGACTGGCGGGCGATATATTTTTGGCGCGATGACGACACAATCGTATTTTTGAAAATCGGCACGCACAGCGAGCTGTACGGTTAAGATAAAAAATTAAACCCCGGCGGGAACCTATAATAAGAATTTGAACTTCTTGTATGTTAGCGTGTTAACATGATAACATGAGAATTGTTTGAAAATTTTTATTTTGCCGCACCGCTCTAACGAAAAGGCGGAGTGTGCTCATATCTGCTCACAGACAGGACAGAAAAAGAAAAGGTCGGGACATCCAGTCACCGACCTTTCGAGTTATATTATTTCCCCTTCTTCATGATTTTTTTTACTTCACGGTAAGCGTGCTGGCAGCGAACGCTGCAGAACACGGCTCGCCTGTGTCCCTTGTAGTCGAAAATGACAAGGGCTTTGGATCCGATTTGGACCTTGGTCTTGTCTGCCAAACAGAACAAGAAATCTGGTCCGCCCATCCTCTCGCCTTTTGCAGTTGCGTAGTCGATCAAGTCCTTGTCAACGACCAGCCACTCTGCTCGGCCGCCACCAATTACCAGCGGCTTCAATTCGTTCTCGTCAGGAAGCTGCTTGAGGCTTTCCTGCACCGCGGAATCAAATCTGGCTATCTGCCTGGCCTGTAGCTCCTCCATCAGCTTCCTTACCCTTTCTCGCCTCTCGAGATTGTAGAAGCTGAATGGCTGTGTAGGGCACAGGAAGTCTGGCATATAATCCAGGGCGACTGACTGCCGGTTGTCTTGAGCCAGTTCAAGCAGCTTTTTTTGCTGCTCAAACTTTTGGTTTCTCCAATGCAGAGAGAGGTCTTTAATCACCTCCTTTTTAGTTGAAGAAACCAGTTTGAAAGCTGTATCCCATCCACCTTTGTGGTTTTGCCCGTCTTGAAAATCATCGCTGCTCCAGAAGCCTGGACTGGTTTTCTTGTGGGCGTATTCGCAAGCGTGCAGCACTCGTCTTGTTTGAAGGTCTTCAGGGTCGAGTGTTGCCGTGAGTTTTTCGGCCACTCGTTCGTACAGCTCCTGTCTGGAGTTTGGTCCAAGACTCGAGGCATATTCGCCGGTGACAAGGAGCTGGTAGTCATCGCCTTCATACTGCTGGCGACACTGCTTAAGGCTAAGCTCCAGAAGGGCTAGCGAGACCCCGTAATTCTTCCCCGCCAGTGATTCTTTGTAAGCTGGGATAACCAGCTCTTGCAGGAAGTTATTCGTTGTTCTACGGAGTTGCTCATCTTCGGTGGGTTCAGCTTTCTCCCAAAGCGTATGTCTGTCGGACAGGAGATGTAATCGGCCAAGCGCCAGACATATCTGGTAAACATTGCCAATCTTCCCTGTTGACAGCAATGAAATCAGACCTGGTCGAACTGCCCGGGAACTGTCAGAGCTCTCAACCAGAGTCGATAGTGCTTGGTGAACCCAGGCGCTATAGCCTCCCTTCAGGTTGACATAGAAGAAAAACAAACCCTCCAGGAGCAGATGAGGAGCCCACTCTTTCAGTGACCAGTGATGCTCATTCTGTACAATTGCTGGCCAGAGCTCGTTCCTCAAAAGCTGAATCGTCTGAACACGGAGAGACTCATATGTTTCGTAAAAACCCTCCATCGCCTTGCCGCGTCTCTTCGGTCTTTCTGCTTCGTGAGCATTGATACACGCGAGCAGGTTTTTTATGCTCTTTATCAAGGACAGGTACTTTTGGTCGCCGCCTTGATCTCTGCTTTTTTCTTGCATTTTCTTTTCTCCTTCCCATCTTTTGGACGGGATTTGTACGTTGAAGTGGCTTTCAATACGCCACGGCACAGTGTACGATTCCTGAAAGTCTTTAGGGTTATTCTCCCATGGGTAATGTCCCAACCTTTTCTTGCGAAAAGGAATCCGGCTATTTTGGAACTCAAAATATGCAGGTTCCTTTCCGCAAGAGTTATATTTTTCCTTCCTATCTGATTTTCAAGGAACAAAGACTGTTGCTGAATGAGCCTCATAAGCACGTCCAACGAGCCAATTTAGCACATTCTAATGACTTTGTCCATACTAGATTTATCAAACCATTTTGAGATACTGGCAAAGTAATAATTTTTGCAGCCCAAGCTTCCATTGGTTATAATCATTGCAAATGGATTTAGAAAAAGAAATTTCGGAAATCAAGGAGCGAAATCGGCGGGTGGAGATTGACAAGGCCTGGGAGACGAGCTGGACGAGGCGTTTGTTTATCACGGCCGCGACCTATGTCGCGGCCGGTGTTTGGCTTTTGACAATAGGCGATTCTTCACCCTTGCTAAAAGCCCTGGTTCCGGCGGTTGTCTATATTTTTTCTACTTTTTCTTTGCCGTTTATAAAAAAATGGTGGACTGGAATATGACAGAATTGAAACATATTTTAAAAGCGGAGCAGTTTACAGATATCAAAGAATTGGATCGCCTGTTTGGACTGGCGGATGAATTGCGAGCCGCGGACGAAAAAGGCCAAGTGCCGCAGTCCCTGGCGGGCAAAATCGTGGCCACCCTGTTTTTTGAACCAAGCACGCGGACGCGCTTGTCGTTTGAAGCCGCGGCTCTGAAACTTGGCGCGCAGGTCATCAGTACGGAGAATGCGCGGGAAGCTTTGTCGGCCAACAAAGGGGAAACTTTGCAGGATACGATCAAGATTGTGAATGGCTATGCGGATATTATTGTTTTGCGGCACTATGAAAAAGGTGGAGCGGAAATTGCAGCAGAAGTTTCGGAAATTCCCGTTATCAATGCTGGCGATGGCGCAGGCGAGCACCCCACGCAAGCCCTGGGGGATGTTTATACACTGCAAAAAGAATTAGGCCGTGTGGCTGGATTAAAAATTGCCCTGGTTGGCGATCTGCTCTACGGCCGTACGGTACACTCGCTGTTGCCGATCCTCGGTTTATATAAAGACGTTACAGTTTATCTAGTGTCTCCACCCCAGCTAAGATTTCCCAAAGAATACACAAAGACCCGGATCGTCTTGAAGGAGTTTGATAATGTGGAAGAAATTTTGCCAGAGGTGGATGTACTGTATGTCACCAGGATTCAAAAAGAGCGCTTCGCGTCCGAGCAGGAATATCAAAACCTCAAAGGGTCGTATGTTATAAATGGCGAGAATCTGAAGAAGCTCAAAAAAGAAGCCATTGTGATGCACCCATTGCCGCGCGTTGATGAGATTTCGTCCGAGATAGATAGCGATCCCAGAGCCGCCTATTTCCGGCAAGCCCAAAATGGTTTGTATCTGCGCATGGCCTTGCTTTCAGAAATTTTAAAATAGTGAGGACAGGCAAATGAGACGATCAGTGCGATGCAAAAAGTGCGGATATAATTATTTGACCCAGGTCCGTTTTGGTGCTGAACCGGCTGACGCAAACCAGAAACCGCCCGAGCAGAAATGCCCGAAATGCGGAGAGACTACATAAACAAAAACCCGCCAAAGAAAGGGTCACAGAGACTGAATTTTATCTCGCACGGTGACTAATTCCAGCCCGAGGCTGGTAAACGCTCGCTGGCCTGCCTCTAGCATGACCTTTGGAGGGAAAAAAGACCAGTAACTCTTCACCGTTCTACCTGAGGCGGCTTTTTAAATATACCTATTTGGTGAAGTAAGTTTCCCGGCCCCGTTGTTTTTTTGTATAATTAAGCTATGAATCCAATCAAGCTCATCGAATACAAAGGAGAGTTTTTTAAAGTTCTGGTCACCACAGATAAAAGCCAGATTGCGGTGATGAGTTTGCACCCAGGGGAGGATTCTGGAAAAGAAATCGAGTCGCACCGTGGAGATCAGGTCATGTATGTTATCGAGGGTGAGGCGGAAATTGAGCTAGATGGAGACATAGTTAAGGTTGGTCAGAATATGGTGTTTACGATTCCGGCGGGTACCGAGCACCAAGTTTTTAATCGCGGCCAGGAAAATTTATTCACCCTCAATATTTATGCCCCACCCTCTTACTCACCCCCTCGTTGACCAATTCGCGCGAAAAGGTCAACGCGTTGTATTATTTCTATATGGTGACTGAAGCTTAGCCGGGGCCCGGGCAATGGCAAAAAGGTGGGGCCACGATTGGTCACATTCTTCTTGGTCTTTACGAAGAGATTCCGCTTGATGTCAATGAAAGGGGAGTTCAGGATCTGGCGCGGCGCAAAAAATCAAGGAGAAAACCGTTCTACGTCGCGCGTTGATCTATGCTATGATTGGAATATGAACCACGAAGATGAACGCGAAATGATCGGCAAACTCTGCAAGACCTGTGGCCATCCGGCCGGAGCGCATGGTTTTTTGGGCGGCGAGGATTTGGATGAGCCGTCAAGCGGCGCAGGATGTCGGGTCGAGGGGTGCGATTGCCGGGTTTATGGGGAAGAAGCGTGAAAGCGGCAGGGGTCGCGACAATATTAATCATTGTTCTGGGGGCAGGCTATTATTTTTCCCAGCGTCAGCAGTCAGCCGCACCACAAATTGAGTTCGATAATTTACTGGAGACCGCAATGAAGATTACGAGCCCAGCTTTTGCTACCAATCAATCTATTCCCGCCAAATACACTTGCGACGGGGATAACATCAATCCGCCGCTCGAGATTTCTGACGTGCCCGAGGCTGCTAAAAGTTTGGTGTTGATTATGGATGATCCGGATATTCCTGATTATGTTAGGCAAAGGTTAGGCGCAACTACTTTTGACCATTGGCTAGCATACAATATCCCGGCAACTACAAGGCAGATAGCAGAGGGGCAACCGATCGGCATTTTCGGCAAAAATAGTAGCGGAAACGCTGCATATACAGGACCGTGTCCGCCGGACGGGCAGCATCGCTATTTTTTCAAACTCTACGCGCTGGATACTCTGCTGGATTTGCCGGCCGGCGCTGACAAAGCCAGCTTGGAAAAAGCCATGGAGGATCACATGCTTGGACAAGCCCAAATCATCGGGCTTTATAGCCGAGCAAAGTAACAGGATTGTGAAAAAGCGAGTTTGACAAATAGGTGAACGAGCGTATGCTATCATAACCGTATGACCCAAGCGCAGGCGCTTGCGATATTAAAAACCGGAGCCAGTGTTTTTTTGACTGGAGAGCCCGGATCCGGCAAAACGCATACTATCAATGAATATGTGGCGTATTTGCGGCGGCGAGCGATTGGCCCTGCGATTACAGCTTCCACTGGCATTGCTGCCACGCATGTGGGTGGCATGACTATTCATTCCTGGTCCGGCATTGGGGTGCATACTCGCCTCGACAAATATGATTTGGATCGGATTGCTTCTATCGAACGGGTGGTGAGACGCATTGAGAATACTCACATTCTCATCATTGACGAAATTTCCATGTTGTCTGCCGAAACTTTGACTATGGTGGACCAGGTTTGTCGCGAGATCAGGCGCAGTCCGGATAGTGCCTTTGGCGGTTTGCAAGTGATTTTTGTCGGGGATTTTTTTCAGCTACCGCCGATTTCGGGAGATGCGGAAAGAGTTGCGGCGAAATTTGCCTATGAATCGCCAGCTTGGCAGGCAGCTGATCCCACGGTTTGTTATCTGACAGAGCAGTATCGCCAGGATGACCAGGATTTTTTGGCGGTCTTGAAAGCGATCCGAGGCAACACTTTTTCAGCCGATCATGAGCAACACATTTTGGCAAGAAAAGTAGAGCAGAGTGTTGTGCCGGACTCCACTCCGCGTTTTTTTCCTCACAATGCAGAGGTGGATCGTGTCAATGAGAACATGCTGGAAAAACTCCCAGGTCAGCCTCAAATCTTTGAAATGACAGCAAAAGGTCCGGCAAAATTGGTTGAATCTCTCCAAAAAGGCTGTCTGTCACCAGAGAAATTATTGCTCAAGGTTGGGGCGGCAGTGATGTTTACCAAAAATAATCCGAAAGATGGATTTGTTAACGGCACTTTGGGGGAGATTAAAAGTTTTAATTCGACAACTGGACTGCCTGTGGTAAAAATCCGCAGCGGCCGGACCATTATAGTTGATCCTATGGACTGGAGCCTTGAGGAGAACGGCCGCGTCAGAGCCAAGATTACCCAGCTGCCCCTGCGTCTGGCGTGGGCGATTACAGTGCACAAAAGCCAGGGTATGAGCCTTGACGAAGCTGCTATGGATCTCTCTGATGTTTTTGAATATGGTCAGGGATATGTGGCGCTGTCGCGCGTGCGTCGGTTTTCGGGTCTGCATATTTTCGGGTGGAATGAGCGGACATTTCGGGTCCATCCAGAAATTTTGGTGCGTGACCGCGAGTTTCGGGGAGCTTCCAGTAATGCCGAGGCAGTGCTCGTCGGTCTCTCTGCAGCGGAATTGCAAAGTTTTCAGGATGGTTTTGCCGACCGCTGCGGCGGCCGCCCGGAAACACAGAATCAAAAACCGGAAGAAGAGCTCGATACTTACAGCGAAACCTTAGTGCTGTGGAACGTAGGCCAAACCATTGAGGAAATCGCAGATGCGCGCGGCCTCAAAACCGGCACGATCTTGTCGCATCTGGAAAAGCTGTTCGCAAGCGGTAAAATCCTCAAATCTGATTTACCGCGTCTTCTAACACCGGGTCTGGTCAGCGCCATGCCCGAGATTCACCAAGCGTTTCGACAGCTCGGCGTTGACAAACTCTCTCCAGTAAATCAAAAATTTTCCGGCCGCTACTCCTACGACGACCTTCGCCTTGCCAGGATGATGTTATAAGAACTAATTTATCCCGCACCTTTGAGTTGGGATATTGAACCTCGCTGAAAGTCTGTTCTGATCCCTCATCCCCGCGGCAAGCCGTTCACGTTTTCGGGAAAGGTGCGGGATTTATTTTTTCCAAATTGTGAGTTTGCCGGCTTGGATTTCGACGAGGTCAGCCCGCCGCAGGCGGGTTATTTGTGGTTTGTCTAGAATTGGAAGGTGTTTGGTTTTGTTCAAATATTCGTCAATGTCCCAGAGCTCGTCGCTCGCAGTGATCCAGTTTCGGGAATCGAATCTCGAAAGATTGACAGGCATAGTGTAGGAGCGCAGAGTTTTTTTGCCGTCATCCAGAAAATATTCGTGAAAATAGGACATGACGAGCTCGCGAATGGAATGGTAAATGGGCTCGCGGTACCGCAACACCGCATGATTGGTTTTGCTGATTGCGCCCCATTTGCCGCCAACCTTGAAAACCGTAATAGCATGGTCGCGGTCGCGCTTGTGCGCTCGCAAATCTACAATCAAGGGTTTGTGCCCGTGATAGTGAAGTATGGCTGCGGCGAGTATAGCGCCCTCCATGCAATGCGCTTTGCGAAATCGCAAAACTTGCCTTGGCGAATAGCAGGTTTCCCGAGCCTTTTCCAAGTTGATCGGTATCGTCTCCAAAAAATCCTGGATTTTGGCCGGGGAATTGAGCTTTTGGAAAAGAGCATGTTCGTTTTTGCTCAATCTGAAGTTTAACCATTTCATAGTTGTATAATAGCACAGGTCCTTGACAACCCTGTATTAGCATGTTAACATGCTAATATAGGACTGCAAAAGTATGCAAAATGAGACATTATTTGGCTGGGAGGATCAGGATACGAAAGCCCTATTTGAGGGGATTTTAAGGCTCAAAACTGTCAAAGAATGCGAGGATTTTTTTCGGGACCTCATGACCCTGCGGGAACTTGCCGAAATGGCTGAACGGTTCCGCATCGCCCGCATGCTGCGCCAGAACATGACTTATATGAGCATCGCCGATAAAGCCGAGACCAGCACTACCACTGTCACCCGCGTGGCCCATTGGCTTAAGCACGGCCGGGGAGGGTATCGCCTGGTTCTCGATCGCCTTAGGAAATCTTAATCGCAAGAATTTTCCCTCCCCTTGAGGGGGAGGGATTGAGGGAGGGGTGAACTTAATACTCCCACCCTCCCCTTACCCCTCCCATCAAGGGAGGGGAATAAATCCGAAAATATGAATATACAATCCAACATCCATCACTCTCACCATTTCTACTTCTCCGCTTGGAGAGGTTGGTTAGATATAGTATGGACTTGATCTAGTTCGTCAATACTCTGTCTTCCGAACCCCTGCAAGCGCAGGGGATTTTGTTATTAATTTTAACAATGAAAATATTTTTTGTTTCGAAAAATAATATTGGAAAAATTCAGAAGCTTCTTAGAGCAAAGCAGGACTTTGACGTGGAAGTCAAAGAGACAGTGAAAAAAATAATATCCAGAGTAAAATCAACTGGCGATAAAGCCTTGTTTTATTACTCAAAAAAATATGACGGCGTCGATTTGCCATCTTTGAGAGTCTCCAGAAGCGAGATAAAGCGGGCATATCAGAAAATTGATACCAGATTGGTCTCAGTGCTTAAACGTGCTACAAAGAATATCTACAAATTTCACAGCACTCAGTTTGTGCTCCCAAAACGCAAAACAGAGACTGAAAAAGGCGTTCAGGTTTGGCGTGAATTCCGAGCGGTTGAGAGGGTGGGTCTCTACGCTCCAGGAGGGAAGGCTGCTTATCCCTCTACAGTTTTGATGTTGGGCATACCCGCGAAAATTGCTGGTTGCCCGGAAATCATCCTTTGTTCCCCGCCTGATAAAAACGGGCGCCTAAATCCAGCTGTTTTGGTCGCGGCTGACCTGGTTGGAATTAAAAAAATTTATAAGGTCGGCGGCGCTCAAGCCATCGCGGCTTTGGCTTACGGCACAAAGACCATTCCGCGGGTTCTGAAAATTTTTGGACCAGGGAATCAGTTTGTAACTGCCGCCAAGCTTTTACTTTACGGCCAAGTGGATATTGACATGCCAGCAGGCCCTTCTGAAATTATGATTTTGGCCGATCAAAGCGCTGTTCCTAAATGGGTGGCGGCAGATTTGTTATCCCAGCTTGAACATGGTCCGGATTCCCAAGCCGTTCTCGTCACTCCTTCCCGCAGACTTGCAAATGAAGTATTTTTTGAAGTCAAGAAGCAAGCAAAACCATTGAACCGTCGGGCAGTGATTGATCAGTCCTTGAAAAACAGCTGTATTTTGGTCGTGGATACTCTTGGGACCGCGTATAAGGTTATTAATGAGTATGCTCCCGAGCACTTGGAGATAATTATTGGAGATGAAGTTTCTGCGCTGCGATCCATAAAAAATGCCGGATCAGTTTTTTTGGGACCTTACAGCTCAGAACCTTTGGGCGATTATGCAACCGGAGCCAATCACACACTACCTACAGCTGGATATGCCAAAACCTTTTCGGCTCTGTCAGTTGAAGCCTTCGGCAAGACTATGCAGGTGCAGAAAGTTTCGAAAAAGGGCATGGCTGGTTTAAGAAAAACCGTGGAAACACTAGCCTCCACGGAAGGCTTAGATGCGCACAAAAAGGCCGTGGAATTAAGATTTGAATAAATATGCTTTCATCGTTAATTAGGGAAAACCTAAAAAAAATTAAACCTTATATTTCAGCCCGCATGCTTAATCAGGGGGGTGTGCTTCTCGATGCCAATGAAAATGCTCTGGGTAGCCCCGTCTCGACGGATTTCCGGGTAGAGTTGAACCGTTACCCTGATCCTTATTCCTCTGTATTGCGAAAACGCTTGGTTCAAGACCTACGGGTTCCAAAAAGCGCAATTTTCATTGGCAACGGTTCTGACGAAATTATTGATTTATTGATTAAATTATTAGTCGAACCGAGTGAGCGGGTCCTGATTTTCCAGCCGACCTACGGACTGTATGCCGTCAGGGCTGAACTCGCCGGAGCGAAGATCGTCAGCTGTCAGCTAACCTCGGATTTTCAGATTGACTTCAACAAGGTCAGAAAATGTCTTAAGGACAAAGTTAAAATTGTTTTTTGCTGTTCGCCAAACAATCCGACGGGTAATTTGTTGCAGCGCAAGGATATTGAAAAGCTTTGTCAGGAAACCAAGGGCATAGTGGTGGTCGACGAGGCCTATGTTGAATTTTCTTCTCAGCCGTCATTACTACGCAAAATCCGAGAATTTCCCAATTTGATTATCATGAGAACTTTTTCTAAAGCCTGGGGTTTGGCAGGAGCAAGAGTCGGTTACGCAGTCGCAGATCCAACCATAGTCCGTTTTCTTGACCGCATTAAACTGCCTTACAATGTTAGCAGTCTATCTGCCAGGTTGGCCTTGGAAGCTTTAAATCAGAAAGAGATAATGTTGCAGTACCGCGGCCAAATCGTTACAGAACGAGATAGACTGCAAGAGAAATTGAACAATTTGGGTTTCACAGTATTTCCCAGTGAGGCGAATTTTTTGTTAGTGATGAAATCTAGCGCCCCCAAGATCGCAAACAAACTGCGGAAACAGTTTGGAATCATTGTTCGTGATTTTTCCGAAAGTCGGGTTTTGAAAAACTGTTTGCGCATTTCAATCGGCACACCGTCCCAAAACCGTTTATTATTGAAGGCATTATCAAAAATTATATGAGCTCAAAGACTCTCTTAAAAATAGTTTTTATGGATCGAGACGGCACTATGATATATGAACCCCCAGGCACTAAGCAGGTTGATGAGTTGTCCGATTTGCGAATATTGCCCGGAGTCATGCCAGGACTTCAGAGGTTATTGAAGCGAGGCTATAGATTAGTCATGGTTTCGAATCAAGACGGTTTAGGAACTAGACAATTTCCAAAAAAGAAATTCCAAATGGTTCAAAATGAATTGTTGTTTCAATTAAAGCGGCACAGGATTAAATTTTATAAAATTTTTATTTGTCCTCACTTTGCTGAAGATCACTGTGCCTGCCGCAAACCGAAGACAGGATTGGTTGAAGATTTTTTAAAGAAAAGGGCTGTTGATTGGAAAAATTCGTTCGTGATCGGGGATCGGGGCAGTGATTTGAGATTTGCAGAGAATTTAGGCGTCCGAGGTTACAAAATGAAAACAAACGGTAGTTGGCAAAAAAAGTAGAGAAGGCAGCTTTTTAGGAGGATATATGAAAATGGCATGTACTATCGCTTTACCCACCGGTAGTTTGGAAAAACCTACCCGCAGGTTGTTTCGCAGATTTGCATTGGAGTCATTCCCACCGCGGCAAGCGTGGATCCGGACGGATTTTTTGGACTACATTTTCCAAATTGTGTGGCTCCATCCGCGGGAAATCCCCAGTGCAGTTCATGACAGGTTTGTCGATGGTGGTCTGGTCGGGGCTGATGTATATAATGATTGGCACTTTCAGTTTGGACTCCCGCTTGAGCTCGTCAGCGACTTTGACTACTCGAAGAGCAAGTTTGGCGATGTTGCTTATTTGGGACTGATTGCTCTTGTTGACGGCAGCTTGATTTACAAGAACTGGCATCCGCGGAGAGCAGCAGTTTCAGACTATCCGTATTGGACACGACATCTGCTTCGTTCGGACATGGAAGTCATTCCTAAGCGTGGAGGAGTCGAGGCTTTTGTTGGTCGACAAAGCGAATTTGGAGTGACGGTTATTGACACTGGCGACACTGTTAGAGCAAATCCTCAACTCCAAATCATTCGCAAACTGGCGGCCGCACCCCCGGGTTTATATGTGCGCGAGGATTGCTCTAAGGCAATTCGAGAGCAGACAAATATCCTCGTTCGCGAGCTGAAAACCGAGTTCTGTTCGTTTGTTATGTTGCCGCCGGTTTAGCAGCAAACTCCCAGGTTTGCCCTTGCAGGCAAACCTGGGAGTTTTATTAGCATGTTAACATGCTAATACGGGTGCGTCGGGGATTAGAATTTGTGGGGAGAAAGTGGTATTATTGTGGTAGTATTAAGACTGGATTCCCGCCTGCTCGGGAATGATTGCCTCTACCTCCCACCCCCTCTTCATCTCCCCCTCAGGCAGGGGGAGAAAAGAATTGCAGGGAGAGGAAATAATATGAAGAAGAATTTGCAAACGTTAAAAGGGTTCAGAGATTTTTTGCCAGAGCGAGCGCTGGCGCGCGAGAAAATTTTTGAAACCATCAGGACTGTATTTGCCAAATACGGGTTTTTGCCATTGGAAACCCCGGTGCTGGAGTACAAAGAAATTTTGGAAGGCAAATACGGAGATGAGGGGGAGAAACTCATGTATAGTTTTCGGGACCGCGGCGAGCGGGATGTAGCGATGCGCTATGACCTCACAGTGCCCCTCGCCCGCGTGGTGGCCCAGTATCAAAACGAGCTGGCCATGCCATTCAAACGTTATCAAATCGCGCCTGTGTGGCGGGCAGACAATACGCAAAAGGGACGGTACCGCGAATTTTATCAGTGTGATGTGGATGTGGTTGGCTCGAGTTCGATCATTGCTGATGCAGAGGTGATTGCCTGCCTCAATGAAGCGCTAATAGCATTGGGGGTTCGGGATGTGGTGATCAAGATCAACAACCGGAAACTCCTCGATAGCTTGATCGCCGAGGCCGGGATTACGAATGAGATTGCCGCGGCGAGTACACCTCGCAATGACAAAAATGGGAATGCTCGCAATAACCGGAGAGCACAAGTGATGCGTATTTTGGATAAGCTCGATAAACTCGGGCCAGAAAAGGTTCGCGAAGAACTGGCTCTTGTCGGGGTGGGCACTGCCGAGCGCAAAAAGCTGTTTGAGCTTTTAGGCACAGATATTCAAGACCCCAAAGATATTTTGGCGAGGTTTGAAGGTTTGCCTGGTGCCGGCGAACTCGCAGCGCTCGAGGAAGTGCTCCTGGGGTGGGGCATAAAAAATTATGAAATCGAGCTCGCTCTGGCGCGCGGACTTGATTATTATACGGGCACGATTTTTGAAATCATCTTGCCTGATGCGGCGCAGTACGGATCAGTGACTTCAGGCGGCAGGTATGATAATTTGGTGGGGATGTTTCTAACCTCCCCTAACTTCGCTCCTTCCCGAGGAGGGGAATCAAAGGGGAGGTCGGTGCCTGCAGTCGGTGGATCAATCGGTATTGACCGGCTTGTCGCCGCTCTAGAAGAGCTGGAGCTCATCAAATACGATCTCGTCTCTGATGTATTGGTTTGTAATCTCGAGGAAGATTTGGAAGAGAAATATTTGCAAATCGCGCGAGATATGCGCGCAGGAGGATTGAAGGTAGATTTTTATTATGAAGCAGGTAAGCTCGACCGTCAGCTCAAATACGCGGATAAAAAGAACATCAATTTTGCGGTGATAATCGGCCCAGACGAGGCCAAGGCCGGAGAAGTCACGGTGAAAAATATGAAAACAGGGAAGCAGGAAAAGGTCAGGCAGAAGGATTTAATTAAGGCACTGTCATCCCGGACTTGATCCGGGATCCAGGGTCCTAGATTCCGGCTCGGAGGCCGGAATGACAATGTTAAAAATCGGGAAATCTAAAATTTTTCTGGGGTTTTGTTTGAGTTTTATGGCTGGGGTGGGCTTGGGTCGCTACCTCAATTTTCCAATCATGGCGGTGGCAGCTATGGTTTTTTTGATGCTCTCCACAGTCTGGTGGTCGGACAAACGGTTTCGATTGGCAGGATTTTTGGGATTATTCTTGCTGTTGGGAGCGTGGCGTTATCAAGAGAGTTTTCCGAAGCAAGCTGAAAATTTCATTGGTAAATATTATGGGCAGAAGATAGAACTTGAGGGGATAGTGGTGAAGGACCCGGATGTGAGGTCGGATAAGGTTAATTTGACAGTCAAACCAACCACCCCCTCACCCCAGCCCTCTCCCGCCAGGGGAGAGGGAGAAGATGGCAGGACCCCCACCTCCCCTCCCCCTCATGAGGGGGAGGAAAAACCAGCGACCCCTCCCCAACCCTCCCCAGAACTCCCCCAACCCCTCTTTAATAAAAGAGGGGAGACAGTCAAAGGAAAGCTGGTCGGGAATATCCTCCTTAACCTTGGGAAATACCCGGAGTATCAATACGGGGATCGCTTAAAATTTTCCGGAAAACTTGAGGAGCCGTTTGTGTCAGAAGAGTTTTCTTACAAAAATTATTTGGCGCGCTATGATACGTATGCGGTGATGAGATTTCCCAAGGTGGAAAAACTGGGCTCGGCCCAAGGCTCGAAAATCAAAGCCGGCCTGCTCTCGGTCAAATACCGATTTCAATCGGTGCTCTCCCGGATGTTGCCAGAGCCGCATAACGCGCTCGCTCTGGGGATCATTCTCGGGGTCAAACGCAGCATTCCCGAGGATCTCAAAAACGCGCTCATCGCAGTCGGCGTGTCCCACATCATTGTGATCTCCGGCTATAATATGTCCATGATCACGCAAACCATTTCCCGAGCTCGGCCGGTGGTGGGCCGCCGGATTGCTTTTTTGTTGTCGCTCCTCGTGGTGCTTGGTTTTGTGGCCATGACCGGCGCAGACGCTTCGGTGGTGCGGGCCGCGATCATGGCCATGCTCGCAGTGGTGGCGCTCAATGTCGGACGGATCTATGTATCTCTGAACGCGCTCGTATTTGTCGCAGGTCTCATGGTTTTGCAAAACCCGAAAATTTTGAATTTTGATGTCGGGTTTCAGCTGTCGTTCATGGCCACTGCTGGTCTCATATATCTTGGTTCCTGGTTCGAAGCGCGTCTGCGGTTCTTGCCGAACATTCTGGAATTTAGAAGGAACCTCGCTTCCACTCTGGCCGCGCAAATTTTTGTCCTGCCGCTCCTCGTATTTTATTTCGCCCGCCTGTCTCTCATCTCCGTAGTGGCGAACGTGCTTATTCTCTGGACAGTGCCTTATGCCATGTTTTTTGCCCTCATCGCGGGGGTCAGCGGTATGATATTTTTGCCAGCAGGCAAGCTCCTCGCCATCGTTCTCTGGGCCATTTTGCAATACCAAATCTGGATTGTAGAATTTTTTGCAAGGATTCCGTTTGCCCAGGTGGCTGTGAGCCTGCCTGCGGCCGGGTTACTAATTTATTATCCACTGCTGTTTTGGAAATTGCGTTATCTGCCGCGGAAAAATTTGCTAATCTTTAGTCATGATCATGCTCCCCAAGAAGCAAAAATATAGCCGATTCTGGTATGCGGTCGGGGTGCTCGCGGCTT